>MHAR01000081.1 GCA_001803045.1 Ignavibacteria bacterium RIFOXYB12_FULL_35_14
TTTTCTTCAATATTTAATTGATTTAGCAATAATATCTTTGTTTCACAATATTTTTTCTTGTCGTTAGGTTGATGCCTATGCGATTTAATCGGGATGTCACATAGTTGGCATATCTAAAAGGAAAGACCATGAAGAAAGAAAAGAATCGTGTTTGCCCGGTAGAACTTGCCGGTTCTTTAGATAATAAAATTCGGAAGTGGTTTCAAAATCCTCAAAAAATATTAGCTCCATACATTAAAGAAGGAATGAATGTTCTTGATATTGGATGCGGTCCCGGATTTTTTTCTATTGAATTAGCAAAAATGATTGGTAAAGATGGAAAAATATTTTCGGTTGATTTGCAAGAAGGGATGCTTCAAAAAATTAGAAATAAAATTCACGGTACGGAACTCGAAGAAAGAATAAAACTCATAAAAAGTGAAGAAGATCAAATCAATGTTCCTGAGAAAGTAGATTTTATTTTAGCATTTTATATGGTGCATGAAGTTCCAAATAAAAATAGTTTTTTTGAAACGTTAAAAAATGTTCTGAATGAAAAAGGACAATTTCTTGTTGTCGAACCAAAGTTATTTCATGTTACCAAAAAAGAATTCGGATTAACAATGCAGATAGCAGAGCAAGCCGGATTCAAAGTTACTCAAGGCCCAAAATTACCTTTTAGTTTTTCAGCAATACTGAAAAATGGCTGACAAATTTTTCAATTCAACCTTTACTATGCAGTATTTACGCAAAACCCTATCGGCCTCCGCTGAAATAAAGTAAATGTATCTTATGAAGGAGTTATTGTTATTATTTTGGTTAATCATCGTTTTTAATCAGACGATCTTAAGTCAAACTTCAACCGTAAATGTTAACTCCTATGACATCGCTGCAACTCTTTCCTTAAACTCTGAGAATCTCAACATAACTTTATTCTGTCAAATCCAGCCATCAGTTTCTTTATCCGAAGTTCAATTCATTTTCAGTTCCGAATCTAAACTCCATTCAGTTAAGTATTTGAAAGACAACAACTGGGTGAACATCCCCTATCAATTCAATGGAAAAGATTCATTGCTTCTGCTATTTGAGAACGCAATTCTTCCACATAGTAAATACGATTTGCGATTTGAGTATTCCTATCCAACTAGTTGGCACAAAGATTCATTGGTTATGATTGACCGTGGACATCGTTGGTATCCACTTATTATAGATCAAGTAGCACCTTTTAAGTTAGCTTGCGATGTGCCTGAAGGATTCCACGTCCTTGCGGCGGGAGATTTAATATCTGTCAAAGACAAAAAAGATAACACTACTTTTATATGGGAAAGCAAATCTGCTGTTTTCAAATTGCCATTAATTATTTTTGATCGCTCCCGATATAAAGAATTTGAATATGATTCCTTAGGAATTAATATTGATTTCTTTTATTTGAATGCTGATTCAGTTGATGCATCAAGAGTAATTAAAGAAGCAGCTAACTCGATGAAATTTTACTCTGAGCACATTGGCATTTATCCATATAAAAAATTAACTCTTTTTGAAGTGACTCAATGGGAGGGGATAAATACGGGAAGCGGTTTAATAATGATTGGCACTCAATCTTTAGAAATGATGAAGCAAAAATATTTTGAGAGTTTAAATTTAACTATTGCACAGCAATGGATAGGTGCAGGTGTGTTTGCTAAATATGGTAGTCCCGGTTTTTGGTTCTTGTCGCTTTCATTACCGCATTATCTTCGTCTTATGTATTTATGTCAAACTCAAGGCGAGGAAACATTTCTTAAATCCATGAGCGAATCGCTAGAAAAGTACAGGGAATTTGCTGGAAAGGAGAATGACATCCCAATAATAAATATAGATTCTCCCAACTCAAGAGAAAAAAGTCTTGTCTTGTACGGTAAAGGTCCATATATATTAAGCAAGATCCACAGGGCAATGGGTGATGAGAAGTGGCTATCATTTCTTCAGAATCTTTATGAATCTTTTCGCGGTAAGATTTTGACTTACGATAAATTTGAAAACCAAATTTCCGGATATGATGAGGATGGAAGTATTTTAGCTTTGCTGAAAAAACTAATTTCTGAAAAAGGAATGCCGAAGCGGTAGAAAGTATTGTTGATATGAGAATTAATGCGATTATATGGGACTATGACGGTACATTAGTTGACACAAGAATGAAAAATTTTAATGTCACTAAAGCTATTATCTCCGAAATAACAAATGGTCGGTCAGGAGATTATCTGGCCTTGAATTCACTGGAAAATTACGTTCATGCGATCAATAATATTTCAAATTGGAGAGAACTATATCGAAATGAGTTTGGATTCGATGAGAAACAAACTGATAATGCCGGCAAAATTTGGACTAAATATCAATTATTGGATAACACTAGAGTCGAGCTTTTTAATGGGATCAGAGATACGATATTAAAATTGGAAAATTATCCCCAGGGAATTGTGTCCCAAAATTCTTCGGGGAACATTAAAGCATTCTTGGAAAGATTAGATTTAAAAAAATATTTTGACCATGTCATTGGATATGAAGAGGTTGATTTTTCAAAACAAAAACCTAATCCGGAGGGACTATTGGCTTGTATTTCCGCAATTGCAAATTTAGATAGTAATCCTTCAGTTATTTATATTGGCGATCATTTCACAGATATACAATGTGCTCGCAATGCAAATTATGAATTAAACAGGAAAGCAGTTACAAGTATTCTAGTTAATCATAATAAAAGTAATGCGACTGAAAATTGGGAGTATAAACCTGATCATTATGCTGCTAACTCAAGAGCTATCATTGAAATTATTAATAAGATTAAATCATAATGCTTTGCACGTATAAAGAATATTTTTCATGCTGTGTGTTAGGTGATGAAATGGGCTTTATTTTTTGCCTGCCCCATCGGCAGTTACTCAGTAGTTGAACTAGGGTATCGATTATCTAATTCGTATTAAGCAAATTTTTTGATTAACATTTAAGAGGTGCTAAAATGACCTCGAACAAAATCATTATTTCTTCGCTTACTTTTTTTTGTCTCTTATTTTTTGGCTGCCCAAAAGAGCCACAATTAAAAGATCTAGAATCCTTTATCCGGTTCAAAATGGAAAGAGACAATATTCCTGGATTAGCTCTCCTTATCATTAAAAACAAAAATATAGTTTATGAGGAGGGATTCGGCTGGGCGGATATTAATAAGCAAGTACGCATGCGAACCGTTTCTACGTTTTGTGTTTCATCAATTGCAAAATCTTTTACGGCTATTGCCGTAATGCAGCTTCATCAGAAAGGCAAGATTGAGATTGACAGTTCGATCAATAAATATCTTCCATTCGAAGTTATTCATCCATTATACCAGGGGGAAGAAATTACGATCAAGCAGCTTTTAACTCATACTTCTTCGATTAGTAATGGCCCATCCTTGTGGAGAAATTTCAGCGATGGAGATCCAAAAACTCCTTTGGAAGAGTGGGCGCAAGGTTATTTTATTTCCGGCGGGAGGTTTTATCATAAAGAGGGAAACTTTGAGAGATGGAAACCGGGAGAAGGCTTCCTTTATTCAAATGGAGGGTATGGATTACTTGCTTACTTAGTTCAAGTGGTTACCGGACATCCATTTAACGAATACTGTAAGCAAAACATTTTTGAACCGCTCGAAATGAGTAACACCTCATTTCTTGTAAGTGAAATTGATACGAACACTATGGCTGCAATGTACGGCTTCGGTGATTTTATCGACCTGGAAAAAGATATTGCTCGTAAAAATGTTAATGTCGATAGTGCAATTTATCAGAGCAAGCCTTTCCAGCTAATGAATTATTCATCGCCCGAATTGGGAGCCGGCGGACTATACTCGAGTGCAAGCGAGCTGGCAAATTTTCTTCACTTTCTAATCAATGAAGATAAATTCTTCAGCGATTCTATTCTTCGAAGGGATGTGCTACATCAAATGCTTAATCCAAACGTTAAAAACGATTTATTACCGCCGTGGTTTATGGATTTGGGAATGGGATTTTATTCAATGAAATTGGATAATGGTGAGCCAGTTTGGGGACATACCGGTGCTAATCCCGGATCTTCAACATATCTGTTTTTCAATCCCGAAATAAAAATTGGAGCAATAGTGATTGCTAATAGGTTCGTGGATATTCGCGATTTAATCACCTGGGTTTTTGCAGAAGCTTTTAATGAGTTAAATGACATTCCTCTGAAAAAGCTTAAAAAAAGCTGGGAGCAATATTCAAATAAAATTAATGGCAATGACCGGAATAGGAGAATAGTTACAATTCAGGTTACACCAACAGCACTTCCCCCAAATTCATCTGTTTACGTAAATGGCAATCATAGATTTTTGGGTTCATGGATTTCAAAAGGTATCCCATTAATTAAGAAAAATGATGGAAGCTGGTCAAAGCGATTTCATTTCTTTGATAGTACAAAAATTGAATTTAAAGTAACTCGCGGTTCGTGGTATATGCAAGCTGTTGATAACAAAGGTACTGATTTAGTGCCCTATTCACTTTTAGTTTTAAATGATACAACCCTTACAATAAGCATAGAAAATTGGAAAGATATATATTCAAAGGAAAAATAAACTACCTAACTTGAACCTTGGTCAAATCCCCGAAACCGGTTTATTGTAAATTAACAGCAGGCTAAAATGTAATTTTGAGCCAAAGACTCATCAGTTTCAGGCTGAAGTAAATGTAGAAGTATCTTACAACGAAGTTAATGTTATTATTTTGGTTAATGGTCGTTTTAAATCAAACGATGTTAAGCCAAACTTCAACAATACAATGTTACCTCCTACGATATAATCGCAAAACCTTCGTATAAATCTGCAAACATCGATATAACTTCACTCTATGGAATTCAGACATCTCACTCATTATCCGGAGTTCAATTCATTTTCAATTGAGTAATTAGCCGTTCTGGAGTGCCTCTAATCACAGATATTAGTATACACTTTGTAATAATGCCATTATATTGCACAAGAGATTAATTAGAACAAATAATCGATTAGAAAGGAATAATACTACGGCAAAACAAATTTTTATGAACCTTCCGGTTAAAGATCTCAAAAAAACTACTGCGTTTTTTTCTAAGCTTGGTTTTGCTTTTAATCCTCAATTCACTAACGGGAATGCCGCATGTGTGGTTATTGGGAAAAATATTTTTGCAATGCTGTTAGTTGAGAAATTTTTTAGTTCCTTTACTAAGTAAGAAATAGTTGAAACTTCGGGAAGCACTGAAGTAATTTTAGCAATCTCAGTTGAAAGTAGAGAAGAAGTTGATAAAATGATTGGTAACGCCATTGAAGCTGGTGGAATCGAACCTAGGGAATCTCAAGACCACGGATGGATGTATGGACGAAGTATTCAAGACATAGATGGTCATTTATGGGATGTATTTTTCATGGATGAAAGTGCGATGAAGCAAACAGAGCAAAATAAAGGATAGACATATGAATTATTTAATTTGGAAACTTCTGCATGTTGTCTCTGTCATAATTTTCTTGGGTAATATTATTACAGGATTATTTTGGGCGGCGCGTGCTCATAAATCCCGTGATTTCAATCTGATCGCAACCACATTCCAAGGTATAATTAAAAGTGATCGATATTTTACCTTACCGGGAATCGTAGGTATAACGTTGGCGGGAATTATCGCTGCTATTCATGGAAAGATTCCGATTTTAGGTACGGGCTGGATTTTATGGTCAATAATTTTGTTTTCAATATCAGGAGCAATTTTTAGTATCTACGTAGCTCCGCTCCAGAAAAAAATAGCAAGCTATGCACTTACGGCCGACAACTCTGACAGTAGCTGGAACACTTATGAAACGATGTACAAGCAATGGGAAGCCTGGGGCTTTTTAGCAACGATAACTCCGGTTGCCGCAATGGTGATAATGGTATTGAAGCCCTCCCTTCCAGGATTATAATCAAGCCTAATAGGAATTTAGTTTCAAAATTGTTGAATGGAATCTAAGTATGGATAAAGTAATAACCAGAATTTGGCACGGAAAAACCAGGATTGAACATGCCGATGAGTACCTTGAATATTTGAAGATTTCAGGAATAAAAGATTATAAAAGCATACCTGGAAATTTAAGTGTGGAAATTCTACGCAGGAAAGAAAAAGATGTCTGCCATTTTTGGGCGATTAGCAAATGGGTTTCAGTTGAAAGCATAAAGCTTTTTACCGGTGAGGAGTATGAGAAAGCACGTTACTATCCTGAGGATGAAAAGTACTTATTAGAATTTGAAGAGGATGTAATTCGTTGCGAGACATTTAATTTTTGAAAATCTGGAACAGTTTGATGCTTATTCCGCTTCCTAAACTGAAAACGTAATCCTAAGTGTTACACATTTAAACGAAATCAGATAAAACCATTTCTCATCATTCATATTAGCCGTTCAAATAAATGTTTAAACATTATTGTTGAAATTATTTCACTTTTCGTCCGAGAAAAATCCTATAATCTCTTTAAATGACAATTCAATGATTTAATGAAAACATTCATCTTGATTTTACTTACTTCAGCACTTACCGCATCATCACTGTTTGGGGCAAATGATTCTCTTAATAAAAAAAATATCGTGGTTAAAGCATATCGTATATCTGAATCAATAAACATTGACGGTATACTCTCTGAAGATATTTGGACATCACAATCAGGAGTTTCAGATTTTATTCAACGTGATCCAATAGAAGGAAGTAAAGCCACTGAACGTACCGAAGTTTTTTTGGCATATGATGATGAAGCACTTTATGTAGCAGCTAAACTCTATGATTCATCACCCGATTCAATTGTTGCAAGACTTGCACGCCGCGATGTTGAAACTAACGACGATCTTTTTGGTATTTTTCTGGACCCTCAATACGACAAACGGAGCGGATACTACTATGGCACTTCTGCAGCTGGAACTCAATATGACGGAGTTCTTTATAATGACAGATGGGATGATGATTCGTGGGATGGCGTTTGGGAAAGTAAGGCAGTTATTAATAATGACGGCTGGTACTGTGAAATGCGAATTCCTTTTTCTCATATGAGATTCAAAGAAAATGAGAAGCATACATGGGGAGTAAATTTTCGCAGAGATATTTCCCGGAAAAATGAAATTGATTATCTCGTTTACATACCAAAGAATGAACAAGTTTTTGTGTCTAGATTCTATGATCTAATTGGGATTGAAAATATAAAATCATCAAGCAGTATTGAAATTTTACCGTATGTAATTGGTAAAGCCGAATATATTCAGCATACTTATGGTGATCCGTTTAATGACGGTTCAAAATATTCACCGGGTATTGGAGGAGATCTTAAAATGAGCATTGGATCGAACTTAAAGCTTAATGCAACTATAAATCCGGATTTTGGACAGGTTGAAATTGATCCTGCGGTAATCAATTTAAGCGACGTTGAAACCTTCTTCTCAGAAAAAAGGCCGTTCTTCATTGAAGGCTCAACGATTTTTAATTTTGGTCAAGGTGGAGCAACTAATTATTGGGGCTTCAACTGGGGAAATCCAATATTCTTTTACAGCCGCCGAATTGCAAGAGTACCTCAAGGAAGCATACCCGACGCAGATTATTCCGACGTTCCGCTCGGAACCTACATACTCGGTGCTGCAAAGCTAACAGGAAAAATCGGTGGTAACTGGACAATCGGAACTATTCAAGCAATAACTAAAAAAGAATTGGCTGAACTTCAAATAAACGGGACTAGATCTGTGGCTGAAATTGAACCGATGACTTACTATGGAGTTTTTCGTGCACAAAAAGAATTTGCAGAAGGTAGACAAGGTATTGGAGGTATTGCAACTTTAACTGCTAGAAAATTTGATGATAATAGATTAAAAGATGAGATTAATAAGAATGCTTTTACATCCGGAATTGATGGGTGGACATTTTTAGACTCGTCCAGAACGTGGGTTTTTGCCGGAGCTTTGGGTTACACTAATATTTCCGGTACAAAAGAACGAATACTTGACCTTCAACAAAATTCCCAACATTATTTCCAAAGACCTGATGCTAAACAATATCGGCTCGATAGTAATGCAACCTCATTGACTGGTTACGGAGGGAGATTTGTTCTCAATAAACAAAAAGGAAATTTCTTCTTCAATTCCGCCTTCGGTTTCCTCTCGCCCGGCTTTGATGTTAACGATATCGGATTTTTATACAGAGCTGATATTATTAACATGCACGCCGGTGCGGGGTATTTTTGGAATGAACCAACAGATTCTTACAGGTATCTCGAACTTGGAGGAGCGTTATTTCAAAATCTAGATTTCGATGGTGTTTCAACTTGGAGCGGCATATTCCATTTTGGCACCCTTCAGTTTCTCAATTATAATTCACTTAATTGGAATTTAGGATTATATAATGAAAGTGTTAACAATAGACTGACAAGGGGAGGTCCTCAAATCTTGTATCCTCAAATGATGGAAGTGTATTTGAATGCAAACTCCGATAGCAGGAAGAGCTGGGTCGTAAGCCTTGATTTAGGAATAAGCGGCAGTTATGATTACCCATTTTCCTGGCAGATAGAAAGTGAATTAGAAATCAGACCCATGTCGAATATTTTATTTAGTATCAGCCCGTTTTATTCAAGAAATAACGAATTTTCACAATGGGTTGATGTTTTCGATGATCAAACAGCAACTCGCACATTTGGCAAAAGATATGTTTTCGCAGAGATGAAACAAAATACTCTCGGTGCAGGCATAAGGTTGAATTGGACATTTACACCAAAGCTTAGTTTACAAATTTATATGCAGCCGCTAATTTCATCGGGTGATTACAAGAACTATAAAGAGCTGGCAAAGCCAAGGACATATGATTTTAATCAATATCAAATTGATGAAGCGACTGAAAATCAAGAAGAATTTTTTGTTGATCCAGATGGAAGCGGTGCTTCACAAGGATTTGTGATTAGTAATCCAGATTTTAATTACAAATCTCTACGAGGTAATGCAGTCTTAAGGTGGGAATATCTGCCTGGCTCAGTTATTTATTTTGTATGGACTCAAACACGATCAGATGTAGAAAATATTGGCGAGTTCAGATTCAAACAGTCATTCAATCAACTGCTCGATGCGCATCCGGATAATATATTTCTCGTCAAGTTTACATATTGGTTGAATTTGTGAAGCTTCTTTATATGCTTTGAAATCAATAGAAAGCAGATGACACAGATTCAGCCAGAGGCGGACAGGTAAGCTGATTTCCGCAGATTAAAAACATTGTTAAGCTATCTCAACTGTGTTATTTGTGCAATCAACTTTTTCTTGGCGGTTGTTCCATAATTAATATCTTGTATTAACAGCGGATCGAGCAGGAGCTCGATCCCTACAAAAAACAAACCCAGTTCCTTACGTTTAAAAAAAGATATGCCAGATTTCGCATCGATTTTGCGTAACGAAAATCTGGCATATCTTTCTGAACCTTAGTAACAAAAAATCCATCTCCACAGTTCAACCTTATTAGCTTTTGAATGAGGTAATAAGGTTATTTTTCAATTGTAATTCTTTTTTACTAAGGTTAAAACAAAGGCAGATAACTAATTTTACTTTGTAATTTTTCTAGGCGGTATGAACCACTTCAAGAGCGAGGATTATTGGTTTTAGGGTTTAACCGTTTTTTAATGATTTCTTAATCTTAATCTTAATCTCAGTCAAAGCTAAAGGTTTTTATTTTCAAGTTCACTTCTTTATATTTCTCACCACAATAACTAATAACAAGGTTGCTTTTTCATGTCAAAAAGTTATGAAATCGCCATTTTAGGCGGCGGTCCAGGAGGTTATGTAGCTGCAATTCGAGCCGGTCAATTAGGATTTAATACTGTTGTGATCGACCATCAAAGATTAGGTGGAATTTGCCTTAATTGGGGCTGTATTCCTACCAAATCACTCCTAAAAAATGCTGAAATATTTGACACGATTAAGAACCACAGTTTTGATTTTGGAATTAAAGTAACAGGATTAGAGTTTGATTTTGCCAAGATCATTAAACGAAGCCGCGACATTTCAGACCGTATCACTAAAAATGTTGAGATGCTTGTAAAGAAAAATAAAGTTGATCGAATAAAAGGTTACGGAAAACTTTCTTCCAAAAATCAAATTGATATTTATGATGAAAGCGGAAAGAAAACCGAATCTATAATTGCAGATAAAATTATTATTGCAACAGGCGCCCGGTTAAAAATGATACCCACAATTCCTGTTGATAAAAAAAATATCATTACAAGCACCGAAGCGATGATTCTAGATGAATTACCAAAAGAATTAATTGTCATTGGTGCAGGAGCAATCGGAATTGAGTTCGCATATTTCTATTCCGTCCTCGGAACTAAAGTAACTGTTATCGAAATGATGGATACAATTTTGCCTGTTGAGGATATAGAAATTTCTGAAGCATTAGCAAAGAATTTTAGGAAACGAGGAATTGAGATTTTCAATTCTGCCATGGTCGAAAAAGCAGAAGTCAAAGGAAAGAAAGTAAAGGTAACCTTTAAGCATGATGATCAAACAAAAGAAGTATCTGCTGATAAAGTATTAAGCGCAGTTGGAGTAACCGGAAACATTGAAGGATTTGGATTGGAGGAATTAGGTGTTGAAATATTTAAAGGACACATTAAGGTTGACAAATCAACCTACGAAACGAACGTTAAAGGTATTTATGCAATAGGAGATGTAATTGGTCCGCCATGGTTAGCTCATGTTGCTTCAGCTGAAGGGATTCACTGCATAGAAAAAATAAAAGGACTACATCCGCACGATATTAATTACGATAACATTCCCGGATGCACTTATTGTCAGCCCCAAGTTGCGAGCATCGGATTAACCGAAGCAAAGGCAAAAGAAAATGGATACGAAATCAAAGTTGGTAAATTTCCTTTCATGGCAAGCGGTAAGGCATTTGCGATTGGTGAACGCGAAGGTTTTGTTAAGCTGATCTTTGATGCAAAGTATGGAGAAATTTTAGGTGCACATATAATTGGTTCAGAAGCAACTGAGATGATTGCGGAAATAGGAATTGCAAAGTCACTCGAAGCAACTGGTGAATCGATCATCAAAACAATTCATGCTCATCCAACATTATCGGAATCTGTTATGGAAGCAGCGGCTAATGCTTATGGTGAAGCCATTCATATTTAATGGAACACGGATTCAACGGATCATACAGATTAGAACTGATCAGTTCTGATCCGTTAAATCAGTTAAATCCGCGTTCTATTGCACTAAATTAACTTAATAATTTTGGATAGAAGAGTCTTAAAATATTGTGATCTAGGCTTGATTGATTACCAAGAAGCTTGGGATTTGCAGAAAGAAGTTTTTGATCTGAGATATAAAAATGAAATCTCGGATATACTTTTTCTTTTAGAACATCCTCACACTTATACTTTAGGTAAAGTCGCTGACAAAAATCATTTGATAAGCACAAGTCAATATCTTGAGGAAAATAAAATTTCAGTTTATGGTATTGATAGAGGGGGAGATATAACTTATCATGGTCCGGGACAAATTGTCGGTTACCCGATCATAAGTCTGATTGAATGGGAAAGAGATACGCATAAATATCTCCGTGCACTCGAAGAAGTTTTAATAAAGGTGTGCAGCAAGTTTGGGCTGGCTGCAACGCGAAATTCAAATTACACAGGTGTGTGGATTGAGAATAAAAAAATTGCCGCGATCGGTATTAAAGTGAGCCGTTGGATTACAATGCATGGCTTTGCTTTCAATGTGAATACAGATCTATCGCTGTTCCAGGGAATTGTTCCTTGTGGAATTACCGGCAAAGAAGTAACTTCGCTTCAGAAAGAACTCGGCAAAGAACTGGAATTAAATCAAATAAAGGAAATGATAGTTAAATATTTTATAGAAGTATTCGGTTATGGTTCATCGGAGAAATCTTCATTGAGTGAAATATGTTCATCATTAATTTCAAATCATAAGCAATTAGTTTAAAATGTCAAAAAAGAGTTTTCCCAAAGATAAAAATCAAAAATCGTTCTTAAAGGGAAACTTGTCATACAATTCCGTAAAAGATGATACAAATGATTCAAAGCCAATGGTAGAGAATTATTCTGATTCATTATCAAAAGAGGATCTGAAGAATGCCCTGAAACTTATGTTAGTCTCGCGCGAAATTGACAACAAGGCGATGAATTTATTACGGCAGGGTAAAACATTTTTCCACATTGCAGCGGCAGGGCATGAAGCAATTCAAACTGCAGTTGGTATGAATCTAAATCCGCAAAAAGATTGGTTATTCCCGTACTACCGTGATCTTACTTTGGTTTTGACTGCTGGAGTTACACCAAAAGATTTTTTCTTGCAGTGTTTTGCAAAAGCTAATGATCCATCAAGCGGGGGAAGACAGCTTCCATGTCATTACGGAGCACCCCTTATAAAACTTCCATCTCAGTCAAGCAACACAGGAACACAGTTTTTACAAGCCGTAGGGACAGCATTAGCATCTGTGAAAGAGGGAATTGATTCCATCACTTATGTAAGCAGCGGCGAAGGCACTACAAGTCAAGGCGAATTTCATGAAGCGATTAACTGGGCGAGCAGAGAAAAGCTTCCGGTTCTTTTCGTAATAGAAAATAACAGGTATGCGATTTCTGTACCAATATCGCAACAGACAGGTGGAGTTGGCGGGTCAATTGCTGAAATGATGGCTGGTTATGAAAGCCTGCTGCGTATGAAAATAGATGGAACTGATTTCGAGGAGTCACATAATTCTGTAAAAAAAGCTCTTGATTATTTAAAGAGTAAAAAAGGTCCCGTGTTAATTGAAGCTGAAGTTGTTCGTTTGCAGTCACACTCCTCATCAGATGATCAAAAAAAATACAGAGAGCATGAAGAGTTGGAAAAAGACTTGATGAATTGTCCTATCAACAAGCTTTCTCATAAAATGATTGCAGAAAGAATTCTAACTCAAGCTGAAATTGATAATATGAGAAAAACAGTACACGACGAAGTGGAAAATGCAGCAGATGAAGCATTCAAAGCAGCCGATCCGAATATCCATGAAGCTGAAAAGTATATTTTTGATGAAAGCGGATTCAAAGAAAAATTAGTTTACGAAAAAAATATTCCTGCCGGTCCCAACATTGTAATGGTCGATGCGATTAATCATGCATTACATGAGGAAATGGCAAGGAATGATAAGATGTTCATCTTCGGTGAGGATATTGCAGACGGAAAAGGCGGAGTGTTCACTGCGACAAAAGGTTTATCCACTAAGTTTGGTGATGAGCGTGTATTTAATTCACCTCTTGCAGAAGCGAGCATAGTAGGAGTTGCCGTTGGCATGTCATTAGCGGGAATGAAAACCGTTGTTGAAATTCAATTTGGAGATTACATTTGGCCTGCCTTCATGCAAATAAAAAATGAACTTGCAACTTTTCGATACCGTTCCAACAATACATGGTCTTCACCGGTTGTTATTAGGGTTGCTATCGGTGGTTATATTCATGGTGGACTTTATCATAGCCAAAATATAGAATCAGTCTTCGCTCACATCCATGGAATTTATATTGCTTTTCCATCTAATGCTGCAGATGCAAAAGGTTTGCTCAAAACAGCTTGTAGAATTAATGACCCGGTTTTATTCTTAGAACACAAAGGATTATATCGCCAGAGTTACGCCACTGCGCCTGAACCGGATGACGAATATTTAGTCCCTTTTGGTAAAGCAAAAGTTGTCCGGGAAGGGAATGATGTCACAGTGATTTCTTATGGTGTTTGTATGTGGGATTCAATTCTTGCTGCTAAAAAACTTCAAGATGAAGGATTCTCTGTTGAAGTAATTGACTTGAGAACAATCATTCCATTAGACACAGCAACAATTTATAATTCAGTTAGGAAAACAAATAAAGCAGTTATTATTCACGAGGATACTTTAACTGGAGGATTCGGCGGAGAAATCGCTTCGAGAATTTCTGAATTTTGTTTTGAGCATCTCGATGGACCCGTTAAAAGAATTGCCGCCAAAGATTCACACATTCCATATTCACCCGCACTTGAAGATGCGATATTACCAAACCGCACAAGAATTTACCGCGGTATTAAAGAATTATTAGAGTATTAAGCAGGAGCGTAGTTTTATGAACATCATTATGCCAAAAATGGGAGAAAGTGTAAACGAAGGAACCATTATAAAATGGCATAAGAAAAAAGGCGATACCGTTAAGCGGGATGAGATAATTTTTGAAATCAGCACCGATAAAGTTGATACTGAAATTCCTTCACCTGCTGCCGGAATACTTTCCGAAATAATTGTGAAAGAAGGGGAGACTGTCGAAGTTGGAACAACTGTAGCTGTGGTTCAAACAGATGGTGAACCATTCGCCGAAGAAATTGTAGACGAAACAGTTTCCGAGCCAGTTCCAACTGAACCTCAAGAAAGTATGCATGATGCAATTGGCAAAAATATTGATCAAGTGACTACTGAAGCCGGAGAAGGGATTATTGAGATAACAATGCCGAAAATGGGTGAGTCGGTTATGGAGGGAACAATAATCAAATGGTACAAAAAGATTGGTGACCCGGTTAAGAAAGATGAAACTATTTTTGAAATTAGCACTGATAAAGTCGATACTGAAATACCTTCACCTGAAGAAGGGATTCTAACAGAAATATTAGTTTCTGAACAACAGACTGTTGAAGTTGGAACTGTAGTTGCTAGATTATCATCAAAAACAGCAAGCATTCTTTCTCACAAAGAACAAAAACCAACTTTACCAGATAAATCGGCTGAACAAAAAGTTGATAAGGAAAAAATAGAAGTACCTGCAGCACTGGAAGTTCGAGATAAACAGGTAAATAAATCATCTGCAAGATTTTATTCTCCATTGGTTTTGAGCATTGCTCAAAAAGAAAATGTATCGTTTGATGAATTGGAAAAAATAAACGGTACCGGTGTTGCTGCAAGGATAACTAAAAATGATATACTAAATTATATTGAGCAGAAAAAATCCGGAAAGCTTACTCAAGTAAAGGAAGAGAAAAAAGAAGTTTACAAAGCACCATCCGAACCATATAGATATGAAGCAGTTGCATCTTCAGATGGGGTTCAAAAAATCGAGATGGATAATATTCGGCTTAAGATTATGCAGCATATGGTTAAAAGCCGCGATACTTCTGTGCACGTTACTGCTATGATTGAAGTTGATATGAATAAGGTTTACAATTTCATTCAGGCGAAGAAAGAAGAATTCCTTCGCAATGAGGGCGTTAAGCTAACCTACATGCCTTTTATTACTCATGCGGCTGTAAAAGCACTAAAAGAGTATCCGTTGGTCAATTCCACCATTGACGGAACTACTATCTACCAAAAAAAATATATTAACCTTGGAATAGCTGTGGCAATTGAACCAACCGGATTGATTGTTCCTAACATTAAAGATGCAGGAGATAAAAATATCATCGGGCTTGCTAAATCAATAAATGATTTGGCGACTCGTGCACGTGTAAAAAAGCTTACACCTGATGATATTTCCAACGGTACATTTTCAATTACTAATTACGGAGTGTTCGGAACGATTTTCGGAACTCCAATTATAAATCAGCCTGAAGTTGCAATACTTGGTGTTGGTGCAGTTCAGAAAAAGCCGGTCGTAATGGAAATTGATGGTACAGAAACGATTGCTATTAAGCCAATCATGTCGCTTACTTTATCTCACGACCACAGACTCGTGGATGGGATGCTCGGTGGGAAGTTTATAAAGTTCATAAAAGACACTCTTGAAAATTTTGATGGAAGAGTTTTTTAGGAGAGATATTCATAATAATGGTACTTTGGTTTATTTCTGATCGTACTGTAGTTCAAGCGCAAACTGTTAAATATAATTGTTGTCTCGATTCTTTTTATATTTAATTGATAAGGTAATAAGGTTGAGTGCCTGTTTATTAGCTAGTTACTAAGGTTATATATAAGATGAATAAGGTTATTTTTTCTCAAGAATTATTCATGGGCTTTACCTTAGTAACAGTACAACACTCAAAATGAATTAACCTTATTACCTGTTATGTAAAAAATCAAGGCCGTAAGCGATATCCTTTCCCTTAATA
>MHAR01000082.1 GCA_001803045.1 Ignavibacteria bacterium RIFOXYB12_FULL_35_14
CATCTAAATCCAATTTTAAATTCCATTTTGAGACTCTCATCCATTCACGCCCTTAAGTTGACAGCATTACTTTTTAAGAGAGGGATTTAGGGTGAGTTTTATAACATCCGCTGATACTTTGACACAACCTCTTGAAGTCGTGGGCTTCTAATTATTTTATTAAGAGCTTAAATGCGTGTGACCAATTGTTGTTTTTAAATCCATAATTAACCCAAAACATTGTAAGCGCTTCAAGCCAATATGAATGTGAAATGTCTCCTAAATCAATTATGCGCTGCCATCCCATTTGTTCTGCCAAAGATTTCACTTTCTTTTTAGCGTCTTCATCATTACCTGCAACGAAAAAATCGGGATCGCCCTCTTCTCTTTTAGGGCTTATCATTACATAGGCATTTACTGTATTAAATGCTTTAACTACTTTTGCTTCAGGTATGTGCTTTTGAATTTGTTCGCCAAGTGAGTTACCTAATGTTGCGGCAAATTTTGGAGGCATGCCCTGTGAAAAGTCGAGAGGATTCGTTGTGTCAATTACAACTTTTCCTTTGAAATTATTTTTTCCTGCCGAATCAATTACTCTTGTTGTAATAACTCCATGAGTCGCAAGAATAATTATTTCGCCGGATTGAGCAGAATCGGCAAAGGTACCAAGTTTGATTTTAGGATTATTAGAATGCCACTCTTTGAAAGGAGAGCCGCCCATCATATCTTTATCCATTTTTGCCATTGTTTCGGAAACATTACGTGTTCCGATCATTACTTCATTCCCAAGTTCATTTAATTTTACAGCTAATGTTTTTCCTACTATTCCCGTTCCGAGAATTCCAATTTTCATTTTTTCTTTTCCTTTCATGAATAAAAAACCGCACATGAATAGTGCGGTTCATCTTGATAAAAATTACTAATTAGCTATTTACGTGTAAAAGTCAACTCCATATTTTTTACTTCTTTCCCATCGGAAATCATAAACATTTCAAAAAGCTGGTTATTATTATCAATGAATTTCATTGTTTGACGATACTCAACATCTTTTCCTGACATCGGGTCAACCATTGCTCCTTTCATGCTGCAGACCTTAGTCTTCTCGTCATATTTTCCGCGTGCCATTGTCATCCCGGTTCCCAGATTATCAATCCAAAAGCTAAAAAATTCATTCATTGCCTTATCATATGCAAGAATGTTCATTCCCTCAAACGGCATTCCCATTGCTTCACCGTAATTCATAGATTTTAAATATCTGCCGCCAAGCAGCATTTCGTTGACTGCACGACCTTCAGAAACTGTTGGTGGTGCAGATGGGTCCATCCAATATTTAGACACATATGTCCATTCACCCACTGACTTTGCCATCATATTGTGCATTTCTCCCGGGGTCATGTAATCCATCCACTTCTTCATCGCTTCATCCTGATTCCCCTCCTGGGCAAAAATTGATGTTGCGTAAAATAACACTAGGGATAACAAAATCGTTAAATGGTTTTTTTTGTTGAGCATAATCAACTCCTTTTTAATTGATTTAAAATTTTTGTTGATTAAAAATAGGATATTCTAAACATTACAATCAACTTGAAAGATGCAAGATGTTATTTGGATTCATTTCCCAAATTCAGAAAATCTTTTCATTTGTCCGCATTATTGGGTATACCTTTTCATTCTTATCAAAATAGGGTGAGCTGCGATAGAAAAAATCTAAACGTTCCAAAGGACTGTTCCTAAAATTTTCATCAGAATCCAATTTCGCATTGAATTCCTCTCTCAATTTTGAGTCACCCCTCAACATTTGTTTAGCGATTGGTTCCATCACATACGCTTCGGCGTATTCTTTTCTTTCGAAGAAGGAATTAAAGAATCCCCAGCGCACAAAAGAATCAGGAGCCATCGGTTCAAGAAGATTTGCAATCACACGTAAAGTTCGTTGGTTGGTTCGAATGATAAAGGTTCCTTTAACCACCTTTACCTTTTCATAATACGGAGACACACTAACGGTTACTTGCTGGCGCCCTTCATAAGGATGAGCAGCAAATTGATCATTAGCAAATTTGTATTTCTCAACAAGTAATTGTTTTGATGATGTTAAAACTTCGTGCTTAATTCCATGCAGAGTCATGATATCAACTATGTGAGAAAATTCTTTTGGTATTAGATATGCCTTTGGAACGTAAACTGCAATTTTTACCCTGGTTTTGTTAAAGAGCGGAACTTCAAATACAATCGGCTTATCAGTATAACGCAAAACTTTATTTCCTGTGATTTCGCTTTCTTCTTCGTATGATTCAAATCCTTTGAAAAAATAATTTTCATATTCACCCGTATCTTCAAAATCCACTGAAAGGACTTTCCCTTTGTTGTGATGATAATTTATTGTGTGATTGTCGGCTTTTTTATTTAGCGAAACCAATTCTTTAAAGTTTTGGTTTATAAATTCAAGCGTGTGATTCAAAATTGATTTGGTTGAAAACACTCTGTTGTTAAAAGGTTTCAAGCTATGAGTTTCGACAAGAAGACAAATTCTATTTTGAATAGCACAATAACCGGTAGAGAATCTAGGCAGCATAGGATAATCAATAATTCCGTCTGTAAGTTTCACGCCCTTAAATTCGATATATTTTGTAGTGAGAAAACCATCCTTTTCAACTTTACTAGTTAAATGAGGAAGATATTTTTCCTTGATCCATTTGCTTAGATATGGTGAAATGTTTTCTTTTCTTTCCAATCCATATGTAATATGATATTGATAATCTGCGCCGTTGGTTGTGTGATTATCAATAACAAAATCGGGAAGCCATAAACTGAAAAGTTTTAGCCACGCTTTCATTTCAGGAGAATCTGCTTTCATGTAATCACGATTGATATTGAGATTGTGAGATGTGGTTCTCCAGCCCACCATCAAAGGACCATTTTGATTTGGACGGTTGAACGGACTTAATCTTTCATGTCCATCAACATTAAAAACAGGAATTATCAACAAGACTAAATTCTTGAGCAGGTGAAATTTCTCTTTTGTTACAAGCATGTCGCGAAGCAAAAGCATGCAGGCATCTTTTCCCTCAATCTCCCCCGAATGAACTCCATTCTGAATGAGTACGATTGCTTTGCCACTTTTCTTAGCTTTCTCCGGTGTGAACTCTTCATTGCCGGCAACAACCAGGTGTTTTATTTCTCTGCCTTGCGGTGAAATTCCAAAGGTGAACATCTTAACATATGGAGTTTTATCCTCAAACTTTTTGAAGTATGAAATTGTTTCTTGATAGGAAGGTGACTTTTGCTGATTTGATTTTTCAAAAAGCGTAAACCATTCCTTAGAAAATTTGTTTTGCAATCGAATAGATTTTCCCATATTAAATAAACATAGATTTTTATTACTTAAAGATAAGAATAGAAAATAATTTAACTGAACAAAATCAATAGAATCACAGTGTAGCAGAAGGCTACGGACAAACCATGTGTCACGATATGGATTGTGACACCCCAGTCAACCGGCAGTCACAGCTTGTCCCTCCGCTAGACCTGTCCGCCTCCGGCTGAATCAGTGTTATCTGTGTCTGCTGCTATGTGGTGCTATTGACATAACATACTTTAGGATTAATTATTAAAGATGAAATTGATAAGTTTGTGGTGATAATTTAGGCAATAAATAATTCTCCAAACTGAAGGAACACACATAATGAAAAGATTAATTTTTATATCGACAATTTTTACTCTTTATTTATTTACCATAACCTCTCAGGATAAAAATATGGATAATTCTTTTTTTAAAGAATGGAGCACGCCATTCCAAACCCCTCCATTTGAGGAGATAAAACTTGAACACTATTTACCTGCATTTGAAGAAGGCATCAAACTTCAAAAAGCCGAAGTTGATAAAATCATCAACAATACCGAAAAACCAACTTTCGAGAATACAATTGAAGCAATGGAAAAAAGCGGCAAACTACTGACTAAGGTAAGCAGCGTGTTCTATAATCTTAACTCAGCAAATACAAACGATGAGATGCAAAAGATTGCCAAGACGGTTGCTCCAATGTTATCAAAGCATAATGACGATATAAATCTTAATGAGAAACTATTTGCCAAGGTAAAATCAATTTACAATGAAAAAGACGGACTGAATCTGACAACCGAACAAAATAAAGTTTCAAAGGACTATTACGATGGCTTTATTCGGGGTGGAGCTAATCTCACAAATGAACAAAAAGAAAAATTCAGGAAGTTAAATGAAGAACTATCTCTTCTATCTTTAAAGTTTGGAGAGAACCTGCTTAAGGAAACCAATGCGGTTGGATTAATCATTGATGATAAGAATGATCTTTTGGGGCTTCCAGAATCAGTGATGCAGGCTGCATTTGAATTAGGCAAAGCAAAAGGCCATGAGGGTAAATGGGTTTTCACACTTCAAAAGCCAAGCTTCATTCCATTCTTGCAATATTCTGAAAAGAGAAATTTGCGAGAAAAGATTTTCAAAGCATACATTAACCGTAGTAATAACAATAATGATTTTGATAACAAGAAAATTCTTTCCTCAATTGCAGCGCTGAGAGTTGAACGAGCCAATTTACTTGGATATAAAACCCATGCCGATTATATCCTTGAAAAAAATATGGCAAAAAATTCCCAAATAGTTTATGAATTCTTAACTGATCTTTGGAAACCCGCACTAAAGAGAGCCAAAATGGAAATCGATGACATGCAAAAAATAATTTACAATGAAGGGAACAACTTTAAGCTAGAAGCATGGGATTGGTGGTATTATGCTGAGAAGGTAAAAAAAGAAAAATATGATCTTGATGAAGAAATGCTCCGTCCATATTTTAAGCTTGAAAATGTTTTGCAGGGAGTTTTTGATGTTGCATCGAAACTTTATGGAATTCAGTTCGTTGAGCGAAACGATATTCCAATGTATCATCCAGATGTAAAAGTAATTGAGGTTAAAGAAACTACAGGTAATCACATCGCAATTCTATTTACAGATTATTTCCCGCGCGACAGCAAAAGAAGCGGAGCCTGGATGAATTCATTCCGAAAACAATCTAACATTGGCAACAATTTTATCACACCGATTATCGGCAATGTCGGTAATTTTTCAAAGCCAACTTCTGATAAACCATCTTTGCTAAGTCTTGATGAAGTGGAAACACTTTTCCACGAATTTGGTCATGCGTTACACGGCATTCTTTCTAATTCAGTTTATCCCAGTGTTTCGGGAACGTCTGTCCCAAGGGATTTTGTTGAGCTGTGCTCGCAAATAATGGAAAATTGGGCATTAGCTCCTGAAGTGTTGAAAATGTATGCGAAACATTATCAAACAAACGAACCAATGCCTGACGATATGATTAAAAAGATAGAAAACTCGAAGCTATTTAATCAAGGGTTCGAAACAGTTGAATATCTTGCAGCATCTTTTCTCGATATGGATTGGCATACTCTGATCAATGCGAAAGAAAAAGACGCAATAAATTTTGAAAAGGAATCGCTAAGCAAAATCGGATTGATTCCTGAAATAGAATCGCGTTATCAAAGCACAAATTTTCAGCATATATTTTCGGGAGGGTATTCAGCAGGATATTACAGCTATATTTGGGCGGCTGTTCTCGATGCTGACGCATTTGAAGCGTTCGAGGAGAATGGTTTGTTCGATCAAGCAACAGCGTTATCGTTTAGAAAAAATATTCTGGAAAAAGGCGGAAGTGAAGATCCGATGGAATTATATAAAAGATTTAGAGGCAGAGAACCAAAAGTTGATGCATTGTTGAAGAGAAGAGGTCTAAATTGACAAACGATACAATTGAAACCCCAAATAACAAATTATAATTTCCAAATAAAATTCAATATTCAAATATAAATTATACAAAGTTTGAGATTTGAAATTTATGATTTGTAATTTATTTGTTATTTGTGAATTGGATTTTGGAATTTTGTTTTCAGACACTTTCTTTACTTGAGCAAATTAAAAATTCTATGCATAAAAAAATTGTAGTGCTTGGTGCCGGTATTTCAGGGTTAGCCGCTGCTTATCTGCTTAAGCAAAAAGGACGGGATGTTACGGTGCTTGAAAAGAAAAATGAAGTCGGCGGCTCAATTGAAACATCTTATGAAAATGGATTTCTATTTGATCACGGACCATACAGTGCATTAGAGACAACTCCATTAATTTCAAAATTTGTTGAGGAGCTAAATCTTCATGATCAGCTTGTTTATGCGAACAAAACGGCAAACAAAAGATACATTTTACGCAGCAATACCCTTTATGCTTTACCAATGAGTCCCGCGGCATTTTTAAAAACAAGACTTTTTTCTACTAAAGCCAAGCTAAGATTATTTGCAGAACCATTCGTTGGTAGATCTAAAGATGGTTACTACCAAAGCATTGCTGAATTTGTTACACGAAGACTTGGCAGAGAATTTTTAGATTATGTAATTAATCCATTTGTTGCAGAGATTTATGCGGGTAACCCAGAAAGTCTCAGCGTTAAGTCGGCTTTTCCTAAGCTTTATGCTCTTGAAGAAAAATATGGCGGACTAATTGTCGGTACAATCAAAAGTATTAATGAAAGAAAGCAGCGTGCGGAAAAATTCAATCAAAGTGCAAAAATGTTTTCGTTCAAAGATGGAATGATAGTTCTTCCCAATGTATTCGCACAATACCTCGGCAATAATTTAGTGCTCCAGACTGAAGCAAAGAAGATTGAAAAACATGATGATGGTTATGTGATAAGCTGTCTCCACAAAGATGAGAACTTCAATATTCCGGCAGACATTATCATTTCAACAGTTCCTGCTTTCAATGCAGCAGATTTGTTTGGTGATTTTGACAAAGGATTGAAGAGACATTTACTTGATATTTATTACCCGCCCGTGCTTGTTCAATATTTAGCTTATAAAAAAGAAGACATTAAACAGCCGCTGGATGGGCTTGGATTTTTAATTCCATCCAAGGAAAGAAAATCGTTTCTTTGTGCAATATGGACTTCCGTGGTTTTTCCCAGTAGATCATCCAAAGACACAGCATCATTCACTCTATTTATAGGTGGTGCAAGAGATACCGATATCTTCAGCTTAGATAAAGAGCTGCTATTTATGAAAATTAGAGCCGAGTTCGAAACATTAATGAAAATTTCAGGCGAGCCAATATTTTCATCTGATAAATTCTGGCCGAAAGCAATTCCTCAGTATAACATTGGTTATGTTGAGCATGAAAATTATTTTGATCGGTTTGAGAAAAAGTTTCCTGGAATTATTCTGAGCGGAAATTATCGGGGAGGAATTTCCGTAGTAGATTGCATTAAGAATTCAGAGCTTGTTGTGGAGAAGGCTATATCAATACAATGAAAAGTAAAAAGTCAAACGTGAAAAGTAACAAGTCGATGCAGAGTTTCTCATGTTTATAGGTCATTTGGGTGCTGGCTTTGCAGCTAAGAGTGTAGATAAAAAAATCTCGCTTGGCACATTATTTCTCGCCTCTCAATTTATTGATTTGCTATGGCCAATTCTACTTTTGCTTGGACTTGAAAGCGTTAAAATAGAATCCGGCGACACTGTAGTTACGCCTCTTAATTTTTTTCTTATCCAATCTCTCACAGCATGCTTGGCGTAATATTCTGGGGAATATTATTCGGGATAGTTTATTACTTAGGCAAAAAAAATCTGCGTGGTTCAATCCTTCTAGGTGCTTTGGTTTTCAGCCATTGGCTTTTAGATTTATTAACTCATCGTCCCGATCTTCAATTATTTCCATGGAGCGATTATAAGGTTGGTCTCGGTTTATGGAATTCATTTCTCGGAACTGTAATAGTTGAAGGATTAATTTTTGCTCTTGGTGTTTTTATATTCTATAAGGTCTGCAATCTGCAAAGCAAATCAAAAATAATATTATTTTGGAGCTTAGTAATATTTCTTGCTGCAGTCTATGTTATGAATTTATTTGGACCTCCTCCGCCCTCTGAAGAACCAATTGCAATAGTAGGTTTATCCCAATGGCTGCTCATCGCCTGGGTATACTGGATTGATCGCGCACCCAGATCACTAACGTGTTAATTTACTCAAGCTAAAATTTGACACTACTTTTTACGACTACATCTCAAAATCTAATTTTATTCTATTTGTTGTAGATTTTCTTTACGATGTTGAAATGCGCTCAAGAATTCAATTCGCCTTTACAATTGCATTTCACCATATCTATCCGCCATTAAGCATTGGTCTTGGGGTAATGTTCGTAATTAAGAACGGTTTGTATTTCAGAACTAAAAACCAGCTTTACGAAAAAATGACAAAATTTTGGGTTAAAGTTTTTCGCTTTAACTATTGCAATGGGAGTCGCGAGTGGAATAGTGATGGGGTACGACCTGGTCAACATATTCAAGACTCGTCGGAGTTGTATTTGGGAGTACGCTTGCGTGATTTAGCTGCACTGCTTCTAAAAGAGTTTAAAGGAATTGAATGATTCCCGGTTGATAAAGATTGGCAAATTGAAGCAGCACTTGTTCCTTACCATTCACCCAAGAAAATAATGGTTTCCAATATTTTAGGTGATTCGGATGAGGAGGCAGTCACAGGGAAATTAATTTTTAAGATAAAAGATAAAGAATTCAGTTTTGATCCAATTGATAGCATAGATAAGCTGTTTATAATTTTTGCTGATGAAACAAATGATGAATCAGCTTATGACACGGGATAGTTTCTTTATACCGACAAACGGAATTAAACCGGTAAAGTTATAATTGATTTCAATAAAGCATAAAATCCACCTTATGTATTCACCAAGTTCGCAGAATGTCCTTTACCACCGGAGCAAAATCGACTGGGAATAAAAACAACTGCAGACGAAAACTCATTTGGTGCGGGGCATTAAGATTTTGATTAATGTGGGCTGTTCAAAAAACTTATTTTAGTGCCACTCAGACTGACAAATTCTTAATTACCTAATTACGGGCCTTTTAATTTTTCTTTAAAAATCTTTTCAAACTTCTCAATCTTCGGAGTGATTACAAATGAACAATATCCTTGATTTGGATTTTGCTGATAATAATCTTGATGATATTTTTCTGCAGGATAAAATTTCTTCAGCGGACTAATTTCAGTGACAATTGGATCTTTCCAAATTCCCGCTTTGCTCAAATCCAATTTATAACTCTCTGCCGTTTTCTTTTGATTATCATCATTGTAAAATATTACAGAACGATATTGAGTACCGACATCTGCTCCTTGTCTATTCAAAGTTGTAGGATCATGAGTCTTCCAAAAGATTTCCAACAATTCATCATAAGAAACAACTGAGGGGTCAAACTTAATTTGAATAACCTCGGCATGACCGGTTGTTCCCGAACAAACATCTTCATAACTAGGATTATCGGTTTTCCCCCCAGCGTAACCGGAGACAACCGACGTTACACCCCTAACCCGTTTAAAAATTGCCTCTGTACACCAGAAGCAGCCCGATCCGAATGTCGCAGTTTGTAATTTGTTGTTCTCTACTTGATTCATTTTTTCCTTCTTATTTTTTTGATCCTGTGATGTCGATTCTTTGCAGCCACTAACCGTAAATAGTAAAGCTGTGAATAATAAAAGTAATTTCATTCTGTTTAACATGATATAACAAATCCTTTTTATGCTTTTTATCTTAACAAAGATTTTGTAGGAAAGATTCCTGAGAGTGAAATAATTTCACCAAATCGTAAGCATGATGCTGCTAATTAATAATCCTACCAGGATATATCCCCAATTAATAATCCAAAGCTGAAATTTTTTACCCTCAAATAAAATATGAATTAAGCTTGTTGCAGCGCCAAATCCAAGCCAGCAAAGAAATGTTACTCTTAAACCTGAGATTATACTATTAATACCAAAAAACCAAAATATTCTTGCCAAAACATAAATGGACACAAACCAAGCAATGAAAGTAATAACATAAGAATAAGGAGAAACTCCTTTTTTCAATTCTTCTTCTGATTTATCTAAAGATGCAGCCCATGGCTTAAAGAATAAAGCAGGAGAATACCATACTGCTCCAATAGCAAATGCAGCAATAGATGAGAGTAAAATTGCGAGGTAATTGAAGGAAAAATTATCCATGCTTACTCCTGAATATTTTAATAACATTTCTTAGCACAAATTATAAAGAGAGTTAACTTTAAGCAATAAGTATTTGTGATATAAATGCAAACCCAAATCTAAATCACAATTTCCTTAAAATTCTTATTTAATTAAACTTGACTGCGTTTGAATTATCCACAATACTGAATTAAGATCACTAAGAATTTTTTCATAAGCAATTCTTTGGTTTCCATAATTCCTAATTGAAACGATTCAACTATGAATATCAAATAGCAAAATTTATTGTCAAAATGGTTTTAATAATCAGTTTTCCCTTTCCCAAAAAACTCGAATGCTTTTATCTCCATCAGCATATTGAAAATTAAAGTTGCCCTGATATGAACGCGATAATGCCTCACCAATTCGTCGCGCAATATGAATTCCAGTAGTAGTAATTATTGTCTTGACCTTACTCTCGGTAATTGAAATTATTCTCTCAAGAGGTCTTTCTGTTTTTTCTAACCTTTCTATATTATTTACGAGATTCAAGATATCAACTGAATGAAGATGGAAGAAATTTCCTTTTATTTCAATATTTCCAGCCGGATAATTATCACTAATTCGACGGCATGCTGGACAAGTTGTTTTGGTTGTTACTTGTTCTGTTGTTTTCCATGTCCATCTGCCGTTAGTATATACTGCATTGCATTTACTGCATACTGCCGGGTCTTTCAAAATAATTTGATCAACATACGCATCCTTTCTGCGATCTCTGATTAACCGATCTTTTCTACGACTAGCACTTTTGAAGTTCATAGGACCTCCAATTATTTGGTTTATTGTGAAGTTGTAAAGTACCGGAAGATAAATTGTGAACAGGTTGACGAGAAAATACTATTAGAAGCAAATTGAAATCCAGTTTATAGTGAAAAAAATATTAAACCTATAAACTCATGAACAATGAGTAAAAAACTTATTGTAATGTAATAAATTTTACTTAAAAAAGTAATGAACGGAAATATGGGCTTTTACAAGCCGTAATCACTCAAAAATTTAATAAACGTTTTCAATTCTTCAATTGAACCAAGAGATAATTTAAATATTTGTTTGAATCATTCAACTTGCAAAGGAAATTAAAATTGTTATAATTTTCCGCATAAGTAGTTACCTCTAATTCAGTGGAATGAATTGAAAAAAAACACAGGTACTATTTATTATGGTGATAAAAAAATCCTAAATACAATCTATTCGCCCAAACATTATTGTGCGCGTAATGCGTTTCCTCAAAGACTTTGATCCCAAGAAGAAAAAAGTTTTACATCTTAATCCGAATTACATTCTTGCGCTGTTTAAGTCCATGTTCAAGTTAGGATTTATCGGCGAGGAAAGAATTTATTACTGTAAATTATTTTTCTGGGCGCTGTTCCGTAAACCGCAGCTGTTTTCTCTCGCGATATTATTTACGATTTACGGATTTCTTTTCAAAAAAATATCAAGCAGTTTTAATTGATAGGACATCAGGGAAAAAATAACGGGGATTTGCAGCAAATATTTCTAAAAATCTATTTAGTAGTTAAAACGCCAATCTCAATCTAGAATCAATTTTCAGAATCCTTCCTCGCTCCTCCGCTTTGCCGAAGGGGAGGATGAAGGTGGGATTTGTGATTATTGGAACCGCGATTCAATTTTTAGCTGATATATGCTATCTTTACTAAAAGCATTTCGTATATACTAAAAAACCATGATTATAATCCATCGTTTAGATGACTTCACATTTGAACTCTTTCCTAAATTAAAGGGACTGTTGAGAGACACAGAGTCATTGAAGAACGAAATAGTAGATTTTTATACCTTCGGACCGTATAGACCGCAAGTTGATATTGAAAATAGCATTGCTACAATTAATATTGATGAAGTTAAAATTGCTAATGAGAAAAAAGATTTTGATAAAGTTGTTGCTCTTTGTGAAAAAAGAAAATATGATTTGGCAAAACCAATTCTCGGTAAACTTATTAAAAACAATCCTACAATTTCAGAGTATCACAGAATTTTAGGACAGATATATTCAGATGAAGGAGATCAGAAAAAAGCGATTAATTTTTTAGTGGATGCACTGAAATGGGATCCGAGAAACACTTATGCGTTGTTAATGATGGGCAACATTTTTGCAAGATTCAAAGATGATATTAAAACTGCAATGAAATATTATGATCAAGTTTTAAGTGTTAATCCCAAAGACGGTATCGCACTTAATAACATTGGAGCAAATTTATTGCAGCTTGAAAAAATGGAAGAAGCTAAACGTTATTTCGAGTTGGCTTATGAGATAAATCCAAATTACCCCAACACAACTTATGCTTTTGGTTTGATGGCAAGCAACAAAGGTGATTATTTAAAAGCATTTGAATTTGGAATACAAAGCGTTAAAAACGCAAAGACACATGAACCGGTTTATAAGCACGCTGTAGGACTTATTAACGAAAGTGTAATCGGATATACAAAAGCGAATAATGCTAAGGCAGTTATAGAAAAATATCTGCAGAGAATAGAAAAAGAATCTCCCCAAAAAATTCAAATTACCGAAGACGATTCAATTCCCACTGCTGCAAAGATTGAACTAGCCGAGAATCATAATCGTGATAGTCATTATATTAAATACAAAGCTAATTATCCGGCGTATGAGCATCTGGTAATGCATGAGCTTGTTCATTTGGATTTTTTCCTGCAAGCACGAAATGCTGCGGAGGGGGGTAAAAACAAATTATTCATCACAAGAAATGATCACAAAGAACTTTTTATCCGCGACAATGAACAAACCTTAAAAAAACTTGAACAGCTTAGCTATCCCGACAAAGTAATTTCTGATTTTATTTCCTCGCTTTTCAGCGGATTAACTCAGCAAATATTTAACGCTCCCATTGATCTTTTCATAGAAGAGTTTCTTTTCAATGAATTCCCCGAACTTAAACCGCACCAATTCATTTCACTTACAAAACTGTTAAATGAAGGCATAACTGCCGTAACTAAAAAAGAAATTGTTGATTTAACACCGGGGCAAACACTCAACGCAAGCAAGATTATGAATCTTGTAACAGCGATGCATTTCAAAGATTTATTCGGGATAGATTATACTCAAAACTACAAAGCATCAGCTTCACAAACTAAGAAAGCACTGCAGCTGTACAAGCAATTTTTAGATGTAAAAGCAATCAGAACTCCTGCCTCTGAATATAATTTAGTTGAAGCTTGGAGCAAAGAATTAAATCTTGGTAAATACTTTGAACTTGTTGATGAAAACGAATATAGAACAAGATCGAATTTAGATGATATTATTAAAGATATTGAAGAAAACCCGTTTGGGTTGAATAAACCCATGCCTGCCGATGCACAAAAAGAACCATTAAGTTTTGAAAAAGAGCCAGCAGGACAGATGGCGGTTACAATGTATTGTCTTTCCGCTTTGCAGTTGTTTGAGAAAAAGACAAAAGAAGAAATAAAAGAGATAGGTTTTGAAATTGCACTGCTTGGAAGTCAAGGAATCGATCCTAAGAATTCCGAGAAACGTCACAATCTTGCCTCAATTCCGGGTAAGCAGTTTAGCGGACTGCAATTGCTTGCTTATATGTATGTGGCGTGGCAACAGATTGATCCAACAAAAGATTTGGAGATAAATTTTAAGAATGAGTACGAGCAAGCAAAGAAAATGTTTTATAAAAAATAAACTGAAATAAAATGGACGGAAAATCCTTAAACACACTTCAAGACCAAGTTGAAAAATTAAAGCAGATTTTTCCCGAAGCTGTAACCGAAGGGAAAATTGATTGGGAAAAACTTCAGGTAACGCTTGGAAAAGAATCCGCCATAGGCGGACTAAACGAACGCTATGTTTTGAATTGGGCTGGCAAGACAGATGCTTTTAAAGTTTTACAGCAAACTACAACCGCAACACTCAAACCCGCTCCCGAAGAATCTATCAACTTTGAAACTACCGAAAATGTTTTTATTGAAGGTGAAAATTTAGAGGTGTTGAAAGTTTTGCAGAAGGCATACTACGGATAGATAAAAATGATTTGCATTGACCCGCCGTACAACACGGGAAGCGATAGTTTTATTTACCCCGACAGTTTTAAGGAAAGCAAAGAGGATTACCAAAAAAGAATCGGCGACAAAGACGAAGAAGGTTATTTGATGAAAGAGGGATTCTTCCGTAAGAACAGTAAGGACAGCGGACACTACCACAGCAACTGGTTAAGTATGATGTATCCACGTTTGTTTCTTGCAAAAAATCTTTTACGTGATGACGGAGTTATTTTCGTTCACATTGACGATAACGAAGTTCACAACCTTCGGTTGATAATGAATGAAATTTTTGGGGAGGAGAATTTTGTAGCACAAATAGTTTGGGAAAAACGATATGGAAGAAGCAATGATGTAAAGTTTTTTTCCTCAGTTACAGATTATATTCTTCTCTATAGAAAAACTAGCAGCCTTACTATGCTTCGTGAGCCTAGAGAAGAATCAACCAATGAAATTTATTCAAACCCTGATAATGACCCAAGAGGTTCTTGGACAAGTGTATCATTTGTTAGTCAAAGGACTAAAGAAGAAAGAAAAAATCTTGCCTACAAAATTAAAAACCCATTTACAGGAAAAGAAGTTGAACATCCTGTAAATTCTTGGAAATATAGTTTTGAAAAATATGAGAAACTTCAAAAAGAAGATAGGTTCTATTGGGGTAAGGATGGCAAACAAAAATATCCAAGAATAAAAAGATTCTTATCAGAATTGCCCGAAGGTTTAGTTTCTGTTAATCTCTGGAAACATCAAGAAGTTGGAACAGGTGAAATTGGAACAAGAGAAGTAGATGCTTTATTAGGAAAGGAAGTTTTTACTTATCCAAAACCAACGACACTACTCAAAAAACTTCTAAAAATTGGTTCTGATTTGGATTCTATTATAATTGACTTTTTTGGTGGTTCAGGTTCTACGGCACAAGCTGTTTTAGAGCAAAACAAAGAAGATGGAGGAAATAGAAAATTTATTTTGGTGCAACTGCCAGAGAAATGCGATGAAAGCAGCGAAGCATTCAAAGCGGGCTACAAAACCATTGCAGACATTGGAAAAGAACGCATCCGCAGAGTAATAAAGAAAATTGAAAAAGAAATTAAAGAAAGCAAAAATCTTTTAAGTGATATTGAAGAAAATAAATCGCTTGATTTAGGTTTTAAAGTTTTCAAACTCTCCTCTTCCAATTTCAAAATCTGGAGAGGCAATGAAATCACGGAAGATAATTTAGAAACACAGTTGGACGCTTTTACAAATCCGGTAAGAGAAGGAAGCGAAAAAGAAAATATGCTTTACGAGTTAATGCTTAAAGCGGGATATTTGCTTACGGATAAAGTCCAGTATGTCATTGCGAGCGAAGCGAAGCAATCGCATCCCCCAAAACAGATTGCTTCGGGCAAAAGCCCTCGCAATTACGGGTACTATTCTGTAAATGATGGAGAACTTATTATTGCTTTGGAAGACATGAATCAAGAACTAATTGATACCATCATTTCAGCCAGGCCGAAAAAAGTAATTACGCTTGATAAACTTTTCACCGGTAACGACCAACTGAAAACAAATACAGTCCTGCAAATGCGAGATGCGGAAATTGATTTTAAAACAATATGAAGCTGACAAATCGTTTCGCGAACCATAACCTTATTAACTTAGTAACGGGAACAGTAGCAGAAAAACCAACCCTATTACCTGTTATGTAAAAAATCAAGGCCGTAAGCGATATCCTTTCC
>MHAR01000083.1 GCA_001803045.1 Ignavibacteria bacterium RIFOXYB12_FULL_35_14
ATGACTTTTATTCCTGCTTGTGATGCTTTACTTAGGTCTTTATTGTACTCTTAATATCTTTACACAAAAAACAAAAACTTAAATGACAATACTATAAGTAGCTTCCGCTCCCCAATGAGTATTGACACCAGTTTGATCCCATACACCCGTAGCTGAAGTAGAGGAAAAGTCGACCGCTAAATTATAATCAGTGCCATTTTGCATATCGTATGATTCAATGGCTGCACTTCTTGTTGTATGTTCTTGTAATCGGTAAAGAGTGCCAGCGGTTACTTCGTCAACGGTCATTGAAACGTTTCCATTATATAGCGAAACACCATTCCCAGCAATATCCGAATGATGGATTCTAGCAATTTTATTCACTATTTCCCCATTCTGAGCATCTACGTCTACAAAATATCTGCCTTGTGGTTTTTCTGCGTAAATATCAAATCTGTAAACCAATTTAAAGTTTTTACTTAGTAACTCATCTTTTCCACATGTGAGTTTTAACTGACCTTGAGGATAGAATGTTGCACTAGAATTTTTTTGTTCTTGTTTAATAAATTCTTCATTTGATTTTTTCTGCCACATATATATTTCAGCCCCAATATGGCGAGTTGCATTACTCAAAGCTGTATTTTCCGTTAAGCGTGGGTTAATACTTATTGATAGCCCATGAACTAATTTACCATTTGCTGTTCTTATAAAACCATTCTTCTTGTGCAAAATGAATTGAGCTTCTTCTACTTTAATGCCCTTATAATATTGATCGAATCGGTAATGCTTTTCACCTAGTTTATCTTCAAACGTTTGAGCTAATCTCAACTCATTGTCTGCATTACTAAATTCTGAAAATGATTTTTTGTATTCATTTAGAAATGTCAATACTGTTGGCTGATTACCTTCCTGGAATTTTATAAAAGTTGGAGAAATACCATCTTTATCCATCTGTATTGTAGCATTCCGTATCATTTCACTCGAGGAATACGGTTGCCTTTGACTATAAATTAAAGTAGAAAAACAGATAGTAAATACTATTACCAAAGCCGAGATGAATCCAGAAAGATTTGTATCAGTTTGTTTCATAACAATTGCCTCCTAAAGATGAATGGAAATTTTGATGATGAATTTTGTTAAAATTTTGCCCTACATAAGTGCCCTCAAAAGCTTAAATAGATAAAAACGGCTATTTCTCGGAAAAACTTTCAAAATTTTTTTTAATTTTTTTGTAAATGTGAAAAAGAGTTGAAATACTGTCAATAATTAAAGAATTGAGTAAAATTTGGAGCATAATTTTTTGAAACAGGGGAGGAGCGGGCAATATTAGGCAGTAGGCAGTCGTCAGTCCTCAGTCTTCAATCACCAGTTTTCAGCTTGCCCGCCGAAACAAGAGTGAAAGCGGGTCAACAGTCTTCAAGAATGCAAAGTAGGCAGTGGGCAGTCGTCAGTTGGCAAAAGTAGGTAGTAGGCAGTAGGTAGGCAATAAGCAATAGGCAGTATGCAATCTATACTCGAAATTCAAAAATTCTCAATTCTCAATGTTCATTCAACATTCTGCAGTTTACCCGCCGAAACAAAAGTGAAGGCGGGTCCTCAGTCTGCAAGAATGCAAAGTAGGTAGTAGGCAGTCGTCAGTTGGCAGAAGTTGACAGTAGGCAATAGGCAGTACGCAATCTATAATCGGAAGTCGAAAATTCTCAATTCTCAATAATCAATGTTCATTCACCAGTCTTCAATCGGCAGTCAGCAGTCCTCAGTCAACAATATGCAGTAGGCAAGATGCAATCGGAAATCAAAAATCATCATTCCTCAATCTCAATCCAGTCAGGTAATGGTTCTCCGGTTGCCTTTGAATAAATTGTTTCAGGTGCAATGTCAATTCCACCCGGCCAGGTTAAAACACCAAACTCGGGATTTATATAAACTTGTTTGAAAAAATTAAAATCTGAAAACTTTGAAAAAATGCCGCCTTTATTGAGGTAATCATTAAAATCGATGACGCCGCTCTTTCCATCTTTGAATCTTAAGCGTATTTTATATTCGTTTAATAGTTCAAAATCAACTACTTCATAATACATTTTACCCTCCTATTTAAGAGGTTCAATTTTAAATAATTCGGTGTTCTCACGAGCCAATTCCCAATCTTTTAATAATTCTGCTCTATGAATGTTAGCCCACTCAATAACCAAGCCCAAAGCTCTAGGAGGCAGGTATCCTTCTAATAAAGACTAATCATTGATTTTCAGAACTGCATTAAACTCACCATACTGAACATGAAAATGCGGTGGATTGTGTTCGTCGTAGAACATTCTAATTACTATTCCATAAAATCGGCTTATTTCCGGCATATATTTTTAGATTTCGTTATTTTAAAGTTACATTAATTATTGCGCGAAGGCAATGGAATGTAGTCTGCAGTCTTAAGTTTACCTACCGAAACAAGAGTGAAGGCGGGTCAACAGTCTGCAAGAATGCAAAGAAGGCAGTGGGCAGTCTGCAGTACGCAATCACCAGTCCACGGTAGGCAATAAGCAATCTATAATCGGAAATCAAAAATCATCAATTCTCAATCATCAATGTTCAATCACCAGTCTTCAGTCTGCAAGAATGCAAAGTAGGCAGTGGGCGGTCAGGAGTCCTCAGTCAACAGTAGGCAATAGGCAGTTAGCAGTCTTCAGTTTACCCGCCGCAACTTTTATGAAGGCGGGTCGGCAGTCAGCAAACCACAAAAACGAAAACTGCATAAGCGTTATAAACTTCTCCTTTTAATCAGTTGGTAAATAGGCTAGAACGGTTAGATTGTCGTGAGTAGTTTAAATTTCGAAGGGGTTTAGGAGATTGAGTTTCTTTATCTTCTTGAAGTCGTTGGTATTTCTAGTAACTAAAGTTAGGGTATGTGCTAATGCTGTTGCTGCTATTATGGCATCTGCAAGTTTAAGCTTGTAATTTTTTCGAAGTTCTATTGCTTTGGATACAACATCTTCTGAAAGCCCAAAGCGTATTTAATATGCTAAAAAGAGCTTCAATTTTTGTTAGATCTTTTGTTGCAAGTTTATTATAACCAAGCACTTCTATTTTTGATATAATAGATGTTAAGGGAAGATTTTCCAATATAAAATCTGTTATAAACGTGTAATCAGGAATACAAGAATAAATTATTATGTTGCTGTCAATTAAATAATTCACGATCAGCTCGAACTTTCCTCTGCCATTTCAAAACATCCTTTATTTCAGAAAAAGGATTGGACTTATGGAGAGAACTGTATATTCTTTTAAGCTTGTCTTGTTTGGCTTCAGTATGAATCTTTTCATCAACAATCTTTAACTGTATCTTTTTATTCTTTAACTTTTTAGGATCAACCTTATCAATTATCATGAGGAATCCATCCTTATAAATTGCATTTAACGTTTCCATAAATCTTTGCCTCTTTTTTGTAAATATATGTTAATAGGAATAAAAATAAAACCCTTGCATTCATCAGCAAAATGAAGTAAGGATTTCTCACCACAGTCGGTAGCCGCCAATTCAAAGTCTTCAGCTTGCCCGCCGAAACTTTTGTGAAGACGGGTCAGCAGTCAGCAATTGTCAATCCAAAGTCATCAATCGGCAGTCGGCAGTCTGCAAAAAACAATCCGTCAGATTTATCAGCCATTGACTGGGGGGGACTGGTTTAGAAATCAGTCGAAAGCAGAAAAGTTGGGTTCGTCTGTAAGATTCACCTTGCAGAAACTGACTTAATTCAATAATTTAATATCAAAAGATGGAGATAATATGGATGAGTTATTAAAACGTATTACTTTTAATCCGGAACAGTGTGGCGGCAGACCCTGTATTAGAGGAATGAGAATCAGAGTTTCGGATATATTGGAACTATACTCGGCTGGTTTAACAGTCGAACAGATTCTTGAAGAAATGCCCGATCTGGAAGTTGAAGATCTAAAAGCAGCTCTGCTTTATGCAAGTAAGAAGTTGGATTATCCCGTTGTAGCTGCATGAAAATATGGATTGATACTCAGCTTTCACCTCTTATAACAAGTTGGATTAAAAATAAATTTAACATTGAGACAACTCCTGTTCGTGATCTTGGTTTAAGGGATGCAACTGATAAGGAAATTTATAGCCGTGCTAAAGTTGAAGATATTATCATAGTTACTAAAGATATTGATTTTAAAATTCTACAAGATAAAATCGGACCGCCCCCAAAAATAATTTGGCTTACTTGTGGTAATACTTCTAATCAGAGATTGAAAGAAATATTGGACAAAATTTTACAGAAGTCACTCAATCTTCTTGCGTCAGGCGAAAAAATTGTGGAAATCAGCGAGTGATATATTGTGCACGTCCTCAGTCAGCAATCGTCAATTCAAAGTCGCCAGTCTTCAGCTTGCCCGCCGAAACTTTTATGAAGGCGTGTCAGCAGTCTTCAAAAGAAAGCAATCTTCATTCAATTATCTTCAAATTCAAAAACAATTGGAGTCTGCATAAAAATTGATTCCTTAAATATGTTTATGTAAATTTGCAATCAGACTGCAAATATTCATAAAGGAAATGAGTTGATATACGATAGAAAATTAACCAAACATCTTAAAAAGATGATAAAAAAATTTCCGATAATCACATTAACCGGTCCGCGCCAATCAGGTAAAACAACACTTCTAAAAGAAAATTTCTCCGATTATGCCTATTATAACCTCGAGCGCCTGGATTATAGAGAATTGATTCTATCGGATCCACTCGGTTTTCTAAAAAATGCGGGTTCCAAAGTTATTTTTGATGAGGCGCAGAATATCCCAGAACTTTTCAGTTACATACAGGTTATTTCTGATGAGCGAGGACAATCCGGGCAGTATATTTTATCTGGTTCACAAAGTTTTCTTTTGAATGAAAGAATATCGCAGACATTAGCAGGCAGGGTGAGTATTAATCATCTATTTCCCTTTGATATAACCGAATTGCCTGCTAACAAAAAACAAAGTTATCTTCAGCAAATTATCAGGGGTTTTTATCCAAGAATTTATCAGCATAATATTGCAGCAAGCGAGTTCTATCCTTCTTACTTACAAACTTATATCGAAAGAGATATTAGAACTCTGAAGTCAGTTGAGAACCTTAATACATTTACAAGATTTCTTGGACTTTGTGCAGGAAGAGCCGGACAAATTTTGAACCTTTCTTCATTGGCAAGTGATACTGGTATATCTGTGAATACTGCGAAATCATGGTTATCATTATTGGAGGCAAGCTTTATTGTTTTTCTCCTTCAACCATATTACAATAATTTTAATAAGAGATTAATTAAATCACCAAAACTTTATTTTTATGATACTGGGATTGTCTCGTCATTATTAAGAATATCTGAATACACAACTTTACGCACCTACCCTCTATACGGCGCATTATATGAAAATCTTGTGATAAGCGAAATTGTAAAAATATTTTATCATTCAGGTAAACGTCCTCCAATTTACTATTGGAAAGAGAGTAACGGTAAAGAAGTTGATTGTATACTTGAAAAAAATTTTAATGAAATAATTGCAATTGAAATAAAAGGCGGTGAAACATTCAGTAAAGACTATTTGAAGAATTTAAGCGGTTTTGTAAATGAATCAACCTCATTAAAAATAAAAAAGTATCTTATTCATCCTGAAGCAAAAGCAACAAAGATAAAAGACATTACAGTTTTAAGCTGGGAAGATTTTCCGTCCGAATTGATCAAGCAGTTTTCTTTGTAAATTTTATAGCACTGTTAGTTAGGTTTCTTTAAATCATAGCTTTTAGTTAAATAATTTTATGATTTACGATAATTGGTCTAGAAATTGTTATATTTTTTAACATAATGGGAAAGAATATTAATTTACTTGGTCTATTTTCACAGTTAGATTGTCAATCCTCAATTAGTCGGCTTGTTGAAATAACGTACAAGATCGCACTCGCGCATCTTCGGTATAACCATAGGAAGTTTTCAAAGATTTTTTTAATAGAGGAATTAACGCAAGAATCGGTAGCAGTATCTGCAATCACTCCTTTGTTCTGCAAAGATTCAGCGGAACAGGGCTTACCAATCATCAAAGAATTCAATTCCTGGCAGCCGCCAATTAAAACTGAGGATGATGCTCTTTATTTTTTAAATAAGATAATTGCCGGACGAGTTGAACAACATATTTCTCATTTGTTTAAAGAACAGGATCCTTTTTTTGCAAAAATTTTGGATTCAGTTAATTACTTGATTAAAAAGGGCGGATATAAGAAAGTCAGTTATTTTGGCAAAAGATATATTGTTCAGTCCACTTATGATGAAATAAAAAGCAAAGTTATAGGTCAAGATTCATTTGATAAATTACCTTGTAGTTTATTTCAAAACCGTAAAACACTTCTCGCGGGTATCTTTAACTGCATTGAAAATGAAACCGAATTTTTCCCGGCTATACCGCTCAATGCATTAGTGAAAATGTTAAAGAATCTGAATAATTCCGACTACAAAATAAAGGAAAGCGTTCTCGATTACTCCTTTAATTTTGATGCTGATGAATTAGTTTATTTGGGTTTAAGCTCTGCCGTAGAAAAACTTAGAGACAGCTATACTACTAAAGGAAAGTTGAGTGAATGTGAAAGTCAAAGCTTCCGGATGGCTCTGAAAGACATGGCAGAGGATCTGAAAGATGGCGGCATTACTCGGGGGTTATATGATTATTTAAATCAGCACATTACAGATTTGAAAAAAAACGAATACCAAAATAAATATCATAACATACTCGAATACTTATTGAAGGTGATGAAAAACACGATTCGTGAAAAATTAACCGAGGAAAGAATTTGATTTTCCGAAATAAAAATAATTTCATCTATCTAACTGATGAGAATATTTGCAGAAGATTTTGTTTTGTTGAGGCAGCTAAATGAATATAAGTGAAAGAGATATATTCAATTTTGTATTTTACCCGAAAAATCTTTCAACTGAAAAGGTTACGTATTTGAAAAATTCAAAAGTATTTGATGAAGAAATAGATTTCTATCGTTCGCTTAAGAAAAGTTTAGAGGAAGAACTAACTGAGGATTTGAAACAAAAACTAGCCGAAAAGATTCCTCTTTATGTTCCATTGAAAATATTTATTTTGTATCCGGTTAAGGAAACTGTGAAGAAACGAAAGAATGACGTACCCATTTTCGCTGCTGATTCTCCCAAAGAAAAACTCGCTGTTATGGCAAAAACTTTTATAGATGAAGCTAATCATTATTTGATCCGGCTTTTAAATTTTAAAGATTCTTCAAAAATTTATGTATTCTCTACCACCGAAGGAACATTGAAAAATTATAAAGTGATAGTAAAACCATCCGGCAAAGTTTTTGAACAAATTGATAATTCATCACCAATCGAATTAGACTCACCAATTGAAGCCGAAAGCATTGAGTTGCAATTCAATTAACTTCAACCTTTTTTTATCCAACAAAAAAACCTAACTTTTCAGTAAAATAATCTTTTTATTGACATCTAATCCCGAGATGAATTCGAGTCGGGCTTTTTAATTTCTAATTTTTAATTGGTGCTATGAACTATCGTCAAGCTAAAACCGGAATACTCATGATCGAAATCCGTCCCAACAAATGCGACTTTTGCGGATGTTGCGTTGGTGTTTGTCCGGAGGATGCGATTGAGTTGAAGGAAGCGGAAATTAGTATTATTGATGAAAGATGCACTAATTGTGCTAAATGTGTGTGGAGTTGCCCGATTGAGGTAATCGCTTTTAATAAAAATGGTGTCGAGGTTTAATCAGTGTAAATCAGCTTCATCAGCGTCATCTGTGCCTGGCACTATGTGGTGCCATTGGCTTAAATCAATAGAACGCAGATGACACAGATTGAGCAGATAGTCGCAGATTGAGCAGATAGTCGCAGATATAGAATGAAAAAAGAATACGACATAATAGTAGTCGGTGCTGGACCTGCAGGTTCGATGGCGGCGCGCTTTGCTGCTGAGCAAACTGTTTCGGTTTTAATGCTTGAGAAAGACAGAGATGTCGGATATCCGGTTCGGTGCGGTGAAGCAGTGAATAAAAAAGGAGTGGAAGAGTTTATTGACTCAAATGAAAAATGGATTGCTGCAAAGATCAACAAGTTTTCGCTTAACTCTCCGAATGGAACTGAGGTGGTGATTGAGTTTCAAGAAACAGGATACATTTTAGAGAGAAGAATCTTTGATTATGAATTAGCAAAAACCGCTTCTAATGCCGGAACTGAAATCTTAACTCGTGCATATGTGAATGGATTGTTGTTTGATAGCGGAAAAGTTTCCGGTGTCAGGTATGAATTTAACGGTGAGCTGATGGAAGCCAAAGCGAAAATTGTAATCGCTGCGGATGGAGTTGAGTCCAGAGTTGGAAGATGGGCTGGATTAGAAACTCATTGCGATTTTAGAGATATGGAATGCTGTGTACAGATAACTGCGTCAAATGTGAATGTAAATTCCGACACATGCTACTTTTATTTTGGAAAAGATTTTGCCTCCAATGGTTACTTCTGGATTTTTCCCAAAGGTGAAAACGTTGCAAATATAGGTTTAGGCGTAAGTGGATTAATCGGAAAGAAAAAATCTGCATCATCTTTTCTTGATTCGTTCATGGAAAAAAAATATCCAAATGCGTCAGTACTAACAAAAATTGCCGGTGGAGTTCCGTGTTCACCAACTTTGAAGAAAATCAGTGCTCCAGGAATTATGCTTGTTGGTGATGCAGCCCATCAAGTTAATCCGTTAAGCGGCGGCGGAATTACAAGCGGAATGATTGGCGGAAGCATTGCCGGTAGAATTGCGGGCGAAGCTATAAAAATGAATAAGCTAGAACATATTTTTAGTTATGATAAAAAATGGCACGATAGAATTGGTAAGCGCCATGAAATTTACAACAATATAAAAAACGGTATTTACAACTTCACCGATGAAAAGTTTAATAACATTGCTCATGCGTTCAATAAAGTGCCTTACGAAAAAAGAACCCTTGGAAAATTATTCACCACAGCTCTATTGAATAATCCTTCGCTTTTAATAGATGTTGCAAAAGTTTTTGTAATTTAACCCTTCAAAAATAATCCTTAATCATTGATAGCCATTTTGATTTTATAAGAAATAAAAGAACGATTTCGTGGAAAGTGCAATAACAATCATAATCATAGGATTTGTAGCCGGTTTTATTCTATCTATTCCGGTTGCTGGTCCAATAAACATATTAATTACCTCAAATGCCTTATTAGGCAAACTTCCATATTGCGTTAAAGTTGCTATTGGTGCAGCTATTATAGAGTTCTTTTACGTTTTAATAATAGTTTTTGGAATTGTTACCCTCTATGAGGTTTACAAACCTTTCGTACCATACATTCTTATTGTTGGTTCTATCATTTTGATAATAGTTGGTATAAGAGTGATGAGAACAAAATTCGATCTTACTCACATAAATCTCAAAGAAATAGTTAGAGATAGAATTGCAAACAAAGGCGGATTATTAACTGGCATTCTTATAAACATTACTAACCCCTCACTTTTCCTTGGTTGGCTTTCTTCAACCTTCGTAATATTTTCACTTGCTAGTTCATTAAACTTAAATACAGGCGGATTAGATTTAATAGTTAAGGAGAATCTTAATACAATAAAAAAAATCAATTCGGAAAATAAATTAGAGCAAAAAGTTGATAATGGTATAATGGAAAGATTCAATAATCACAGTAAGCCGGATCAGCTTAATCCTGTAGTTCTTAGTTTAATTTATGCTGGGAGCCTTTCAATCGGAAGTTTTTTATGGTTAAGTCTTTATTCACGCATGATCGTCAAATTTAGAAATAAGTTGCGAATAGGTTTGATTAGCGGGGTAATTAGAGTATTAGGTTTTGTTTTAATTCTCATTGGAATTTTTCTCGCCTATAATTCCATAAAAATGTTTAGCGTTAATTAACTTCAAATTAAAATGCGATGACTATTAATATTTTATTTAATAGTTTTGTGTGGCTTAAAATGAAATTTGAGGAACAATGGAACACAAAGTATATTTAGACAGAAATGAAAATAATTACGGACCAGCTCCACTTTGTTTTGAAGTATTAAAGAAAGCAGATTATTCGAAGCTTAGCTGCTATACAAAGGTCTTTTCGTCCGGAGTAAAAAGTATTTTATCTGAAAGGTTGGCTAAAGAAGTTAACCTTCCTGAAAATAGAGTGCTGCTTGGTTATGGTGCAGAAGATTTATTGAAGCAAGCCATTTTATGCTACTTGGGCAAAGATGAAAAATTATTAATTCCGGCTTATTCCTGGTGGTATTACAAGGAGCTTGCCAGCGAAGTCGGCGGAAAAAATTTGGAATATCCTCTCGATGAAGGTGCAGACAGCTTTCATTACAACTTTAAGAAGCTAATTGATCTTTACAAAAAGGAAAAACCTAAAGCAGTTTTAATCAGCTCGCCCAACAATCCTACAGGAAATTCAATTTCACTCTCAGATTTAACGAAACTTCTGGCGGAATTGCGTGAATCAATTGTGATTTTCGATCAAGCTTATGCATTTGACGGCTTTAATGATCATCTGGAAACTCTTCTAAAGGATAATCCAAATCTTATTCTGATAAGAACTTTCTCTAAATACTATGCTCTTGCTGGTTTGAGAATTGGCTTTGCATTAATTGGTGAGAACATTCAAAAACTTTCAAGGCTTACAAACAGATATTTAGGTTTTAACCGGATCTCGGAAGAAGTAGCTATTGCTGCCTTAGATTCTCCTGAATATTACAGAAGCATTTCCTACAAAATGAAAAAGGATAAGGAGGTTTATTATTCCGAACTAGGAAAACTGAATGGTTTTAAAATCTTTAAATCTGATGCAAATTTTATCCTAATAAAAATTCCCAAAGAAATTTATAAGAAATTGAAGGAATTCATGAATGGAAAAGGATTGATCATAAAATTCATGAACGAAGAGCTTCTGAATTCTCATTTAAGAATTACGATAGGCACTGAAGAACAAAACCTTGCAGTTGTTAATGCAATTAAGGAATTTGCAGAGAACCGCCGCCTATAATGAGCCTTTTTCAAGAGTATAAAAATTCTTTAAAGAAAATAGAAGTCGAAGAATTATTTGATCTATATTTTTACCGCCCGCTTGCCTTTCTTTTGGTAAAAGCAATTTACAGCACAAACATCACTCCAAACCAGCTTACAGTCATTTCCATGATCTTTGGTATACTTGGAGGGATAAGCTACTCATTTGGTACACACATGGCATTTATGGTCGGAGCAATTTTATATCTCCTTTATAATGTTGTTGATTGCAGTGATGGACAGCTTGCAAGGCTGAAAAAAAATGGTACTACAGTTGGACGAATACTCGATGGCATTGCTGATTATGTAGTTAGTGTTGCACTTTATTTTGGTATTGCTTTCGGTTATGCAAATAATTTATCCGATCCATTATTCTGGTGGATTATAACAGCGGCTGCAGGGTTCAGTAATGCAATTCAATCGGGACTTTTGGATTTTTATCGTACACGATATTTAGATTATGTTTTAGTTCGTGTAAGTGTTCTGGATGAAGGTTTAAAAGTTTTTGAAGAAGAGTTTGAGCGCTTAAAAAATATTAATGGCAGATATTTTGATAAAGCAGTCATTTGGATTTATTTGAAATATTCCGCTGTTCAGCAAAAAGCAACCAATCCAAAACCCGAGCAAGAAAAAATTAAAGCTCATATCAGTGCTGAAGAATATGCCCAAAAGAATCGGTTATTAATTCGGCTTTGGACATTTCTTGGACCGACGACTCAATGGACATTTCTAATCATCACATCATTTCTAAACCGTATTGATATTTATCTTCTTGGCATTCTGATTGTCGGAAATATTCTCGCAATAATATTTTACTTCCTTCAATCTAAAGCCGATGCAGCGTTAAAACTTAAATCACTATAATGAAATCTGTAATTTTAGCAGCAGGTGTATCTGCGAGACTTCGTCCACTTACAAACGATATTCCAAAATGTTTACTTAAAATTGGTGCCAAAACAATTCTACAGCGAACGTTGGACAATCTACTTGCCTACAACCTTAATGATGTAATCATAGTCACCGGATATCTTCAAGAACAAATCAAAAACTTTATTAACGGGTTTTATCCTCAATTAGAAATAAACTATATCTTTAATGACAAATATGATACAACCAATAATATCTATTCTTTGTGGATGACTAAGGACTTCGTGGCCAATGATGAGATGCTTTTGATGGATAGCGATATTCTTTTCGATAAAAGAATCCTAGGACTTTTATTAAAATCGGAATACCGGAATTGTCTTGCATTAAGATCAGATCATCAACTTAGTGATGAAGAAATAAAGGTTCGATTGAACAATGATAAATCAATCGGTGAAATTAGTAAAACCGTGGACTTGCAGCATGCTGTCGGTGAATCAATTGGAATTGAAAAATTTAGTGCTGAATTCACGAATAAGCTGTTTGAAATTCTCGATAGAAAAATTCTGGTGGAAAACAAAGTAAAGATTTTTTATGAAGCAGCGTTTCAGGATGCGATAAATGAAGGTAATAAAATTTATGCTGTTGATATTGGTAAACTAAAATGCATCGAGGTTGATTTTGCCGAGGATATAGAAAAAGCAAACAGAGAAGTAATTAAGTACCTGGATTAGTTATTGTTCATTTATGTTTATACAGAATAAATATATCTATTGAATTTGTTATATTTCAAGGGGAATTTAACTTTAAATCTCTATCGCAAACTGATTGAAATTGATTTTTGACCAAAATGTCCTCCGAAACAAAGGAAAAAAATTCCGGTTCTCAAAATATTTCGGATAGCAATGAGAATAAGTCTGTGAATGCAATGCGAGAAAATCCGATCGGACAAATTTTTTCTTTTTTGCAGAAAGATTTTGTGTGGTTCTCATCTCTAACCGAGCAAATAAATTATTGCTCTGAAAATATCAGTTCAGTCATTGGATACTCATCTTCAGAAATTAAATCGTTTAATGAAAAAAGATTAGCAATCACTTTTAATGAAGATATTTCGCGCATTCGCGAAGCATTAAATGAATTTTTAACCAACTCCTCCACTAACATCATCAAACTTTTTTACAGGCTCGAGCGAAAGGAAAACATTCTCATTTCCGTTATGGAAAAGATTTATGCGGAGAGGGATGAAAAAGGAGAAGTGACAAATTTGTACGGTATTGTTTCGGATATAACTGAAATTAAAGAAGCAGAAGATAGATTATTCAATACTATCAGCGATTTGCAGAAGCTAAATGAAGCAAAAGATAAATTCGTTTCACGTATTTCGCATGATCTTCGTTCACCATTTACAAGCATTATTGGTTTTGCTGAGGTTTTGATAAATGATCCAAAAATTCCAGAAAATGATAAATCCGAATATTTGAATTTCATTCTGCAGTCATCTAAAAATCAATTTAATTTTGTAAGTCAGCTAAGCGAAATAATAAAACTTCAGACCAATAGAGTAAAGCTTGAACCGCAGAGAGCCAACGCTAGCAGATTGATTCATTATTCCGTATCATCGTTTACTGCTCAAGTGGTTAATAAAAGTTTGGATTTAAAAGTAAACGTCAGCGAATCAATTCATATTAATACTGATGAGAGATTATTTTTATTATTGATTACGAGCTTAATAAGTAATGCGGTGAAGTTCTCAAAACCGGGTGGTAAAATTATCATCTCTGCTCAAGAGTTTAATGAGGATTTTGTTGAGATAATTGTGAAAGATGAAGGAGTTGGGATTTCCGAAAAGAATAAAGTAAAATTATTTAAAATCGATCAAATATTTTTTTCGGAAGGAACAAAAGGTGAGAAAGGAGTCGGTTTGGGCTTGCTGCTTGCAAAAGAAATTGTTGAGAAACACGGCGGAAATCTTTGGTTCTACTCAAACCAAAATGAGGGATCAGAATTTCATTTTACAATTCCCATTTCAAAAAACGCAATTCTTATTGTTGAAAGCGACACTTCGGTAAGAGGCAGCTATGAGGAACTTATTAAAACTAAATTTCCTGAATTTGATGTAATGAGTGCACGCGATGGTTACGATGCTCTAAACATGATTGCAAGTAGGGTTCCTTCAATGATACTTGTTGATCATGATCTGCCATTGATGACTGGGCTGCAAATGTTAGACAATATTTTCAATACACATAAAAATTCTAAGATTTCAACAATGGTTATTGTGGAGAACCTATCCGATAATTTGAAAAAATTGTACGATAAAATTGGGGTAACAGAAATTCTGCCTAAACCCATCTCTTTAAAAGTGCTTCACAAGAGATTTGAGGAATTAATAAACTCAATTCGGTAGATTACTTTTGTATCTATTAATCTTAAATTAATAATTATAGTTTTATATTTTTAACTAAAGAAATGCAATTAGAATATAAAAAGTATAAATAGGAGGTCAACTTGAGAATAGCAGTAGTCGGAACGGGATATGTAGGATTAGTAACCGGAACTTGTTTTGCTGAAACAGGTAACGATGTCATTTGCGTAGATGTCGATCGAGGAAAATTAAAAAAATTAAGAAAAGGCATAATCCCCATATTTGAACCTGGACTTGAAAATTTATTTGGCAGAAATTTGAGAGAAGGAAGATTGCAATTCTCATCTAATCTGAATGATGCCGTTCGAAAATCTACATTGGTTATGCTATGTCTTCCAACACCTCAGGATGAGGATGGGAGCGCTGATTTAAGTTACGTTCTTAATGTTGCCGATGATCTTGGGAAATTGTTTAAGAAAGAACCGAAGCTCGGATTCAAGATTATAGTGGATAAAAGCACTGTTCCTGTTGGTACAAGCGACAGAGTTCGGGCTGCAATAAAAAAACATGCACCTAAATTTAATTTTGATGTTGCATCAAATCCGGAATTTTTAAGAGAAGGTTTAGCAGTTGATGATTTTATGAAACCCGAACGGGTTGTGATTGGAACTCGAAATGAAAAAACGAGAAAAATTATGGATCAGCTTTATGATCCTTTTGTAAGATCGGGGAATCCCATTTACTTTATGGATGAAAGATCTGCTGAGATGACCAAATATGCAGCGAATTCTTTTCTTGCTATGAAAATTTCTTACATGAATGAAATTGCAAACCTTTGCGAGCTAACCGGTGCCGATGTAGATAAAGTAAGAATTTCTCTCGGCTCTGATTCAAGAATTGGCAAAAGATTTCTTTTTCCTGGTGTTGGTTACGGCGGATCATGTTTTCCTAAAGATGTTGCTGCCTTAATTAATACAGCAAACGAAATCAAGTATGATTTTAGAATTCTTAAAGCGGTTCACGATATAAATAAAAAGCAAATTGATGTTTTTATTGAAAAAATTAAAAAGCATTACAAAGGAAAAATTTTAGGTAAAAAATTTGGTATGTGGGGCTTGGCATTCAAACCAAATACAGACGATGTTAGAGAAGCTCCGTCAATTGCCATAATCAAAAAATTGCTTGCAGAGGGATCGGATGTTTCAGCTTACGATCCCGTTGCAAAAGAAACAACGCACAGATTTCTTGGCAATAAAATTCATTATGCTAAACATCCTTACGAAGCACTAAAAAATGCCGATGCACTAATTATTGTAACTGAATGGAACGAATTTAGAAATCCGGATTTTGAAAGAATTGCGTCACTCCTAAAACAACCGGTGATTTTTGACGGCAGAAATCTTTACGATGTTGATAAAATGAAAGACATGAAATTCACATACTATTCTATCGGCAGAATGGCGGTTAAAAAATAATTGACGCAGACTCATTCTTATATTCTATGAGCGGGCAGATTACTAAACATGCTGACATGGCTGAGAAATTTTGGTTTGCTCTTTACACCAAACCGCGCAATGAATTCAAAGCTGCTAAACAGCTTGAGGCAGTTGATGTTGAATATTATCTTCCCACGATTGTTAAAATCAGTCAATGGTCCGATAGAAAGAAAAAAATAAATGAACCATTGCTCAGAGGTTACATTTTCATTTTTTCGAATGAGAAAGAAAGAATTCTATCTTTAGAACAGCAGGCCATAGTTAGATGTATTTGCCAGCGAGGAAGACCTGCGCGTATCCCCGAATGGCAAATTGATAATTTGAAAAAAATGCTTCAAACTAATGCTGAGTTTCATATTAAGGAAGGATTGATTCCTGGAGTAAAAGTTAAAATTAAAGATGGTCCTTTCCAGGGAGTTATCGGCATAGTTCAAGAAGCTGAGGTTGGAAAAGCAATTGTTGTTTCGATTGATCTTCTGAATCGTTCAGTCATTGCTCACCTGCCGAAAGGGAGCCTTTTTGAAATAGTCAGAGACAAACAATTAGATTTAGTTTCATAACTTGTTCGTTAAATTCAAATAAGTAATTATGCTTTCACAACCGGATATTATCACTCTAAGCAAAGGTGATGCTGTAGATCATTTTCTCATCGTAAGGAAATGTGAACTTCGCACTTCTAAAACAAACAAACAATTTTTAGCTCTTGAACTCGCTGACAAATCTATTTCTCTAAACTCAAATATGTTTGAAAGTTTTGAGGAAATTTACACGAAAGTAAAAGCTGGCGATGTTGTTAAAGTTAAAGGTACTATTGATGATTATCAGGGTTCACCTCAGATAAAAGTAAAATCAATCAGACCAACCAAAGTTACAGATGATGTTACAGTGATGGACTTCCTCGCAAAATCAAAACGTGATATGGGTGAGATGAGAAAAGAATTTTTTGATAGGGCTGATAAAATTTCAAATTTAAAGTTGCATACTCTGATAAAAAGTATTTTCACGGAAGATAACTTCGTGAAGTATTCTACTGTGCCCGCAGGTAAATCGTGGCATCATTCGTACATTGGCGGCTTGCTTGAACATACTCTTGAGATAATTAAAATTTGTGATTTGATGTGTGACTTTCATCCTGAAATAAATAGGGATTTGCTCATTTGCGGAGCTATTCTTCATGACTTTGGCAAAATTGAAGAGCTTAGCTTCGAAACGGGTTTCGAATACACCGATAAGGGGAAATTGGTCGGGCATATTGTTATCAGTGCAATATTGGTAAATCAAAAAATTGATGAAATAATAGATTTTCCGGAGGATTTAAAACAATGTTTAATCCACTTGATCTTAAGTCATCAAGGAAAATTGGAACATGCTTCACCTGTTGTCCCAAAAACACTTGAAGCAATTGCTTTGTACCAAGCCGATGAGCTTAGTGCTAAAGTTAATGCTTATAAGAATGCTCTTACCACCGAAATGAAAACAGACAGTAAGTGGACAAAATTTTTGTCATTAGCATCAACTGATTTATATAGTCATGGTATTAATCCCGAAATTGAACATCAAATAAATAAATCTTTGTTTGACTAACTAAGCTAACAAAATGAATGCATCAAAGAAGTTCATCGGTATTTTCTTTCTAATTTTCTTTCTCCTCTTTACTTTTTCTATTCAAGATCAAATGGTAGAAAACCCATCGAAGAAGGGTTTCAATACACTGAAGATATAATAATCAAAATGCTTTGGATACTTACCTTCAAGCGGATAAGCTGTAACCTAACAATTGGGAAATTCTTTGGAGAATCAGCCGTGCTTATGTTGATGTTTGTGAACCTATGCCCGAAAAAACCGACGAACAAAAAGATGTACAGCTCGTTTTGTATCAGAAAGCTTTTGATTATGCAGATAAATCTATTACTTACGTGAGGAGCGCCATTGCCAATGGAAGAATAGCTTTATGCAAAAGAGTTTTTTCTACTGCAGGTGTTGCTAACTCTGTTTAAGATGATTGTGAAAAAGCAATCGCACTGAACAACGGCGATAATTATGTAGTTGCCCTTGCTCATTATGTTTTAGCCAGAACACATGCTAAGATCAGTAAGAAATGGGCACCGGCTCGCGGTGTTTTAGGACTCGGCTAGGCCGATAATGAAACTGCTATCATTGAGTTCAACATTGCAATAAATTTAGTTCCCAATTTTAAAATGTTCTATTTAGACCTAGCAAAATCTTACATCAGCAAAGATGAATATCAAAAAGTTAGAGATGTACTGAAAAAAGTAATCGACAGTCCTAAGGAAGACGAAGATACCGATCAGCGAGTAACTGAAGCAAAGAAACTTCCCGAAGAAATTTTAAATGAGTATTGATTTAATTCAGGCAATAATTTTTGGAAATTCCATCAGAATTAATTGAACAGTTAAAAACTGCAAAAAGTGTGATCTTCTTTTCTGGAGCCGGAATTTCCGCTGAAAGTGGAATACCTACATTCCGCGGCAAAGATGGAATTTGGAATAAACTTCGTCCCGAAGAACTTGCTAACTTTGATGCCTTTATGCGAAACCCCCAGCTTGTTTGGGAGTGGTACAACTACAGAAAATCAATCGTTCATCAATCTAAACCTAACGCCGGACATCTTGCCATAGTTGAAATGGAAAAATATTTTGTGAATGTTATTGTGATAACTCAAAATGTTGATAATCTCCATCGCAGGGCTGGCAGTAAGACTATTTATGAATTGCATGGAAACATTGAAAGAAATTTCTGTATAAAATGTAAAAAGCGATATGATGGTGAATTGGATTTTAAAGATGGTATCCCAAAATGTAAATGCGGTGGATTGATTCGTCCCGATGTAGTTTGGTTCGGTGAATTTCTTCCCGCTGATCAATTTCAGTTATCTGAAAAAGCGGCAAGAAACTGCGATATGTTTTTTATTGTTGGAACCTCAGCTATTGTATATCCTGCTGCATCGCTTGTTCATGTTGCAAAAAGCAATGGTGCTTTTCTTGTTGAAGTGAACATCGAAGAAACGGAAGCATCATCGCTTGCTGACGTGTCATTGTTCGGTGAGTCTGGAAAAGTACTACCACAAATAATTGAACTCTTAAAGTTGATTAAATCCTGATTTTGTGCGCTTATTGAGTTGCGCACTCAGATTTCAAATCACAGCTGCCAAATAACAAATAAATTTCAAACACCAGTATTTCAAATTTCAAAGTTTGACGATTTGAATTTTTATTTTGAAATTTATTTGGAATTTTTTAGACCAATTTGCTTGCAGACTCGTTGAAACTCCTTATGTTCTTTTCCCCCAATTCCTGCAAACTCATTCATAATTGCTTTTAAGAATTTAGGGAATACCTTTTCATACAATTCTCTTCCTTCATTTTTCAATTTGATGATATAAATTCTCTTATCATCATCACTTTGTTTTTTCTTGATCAATTTTCGTTTCTCAAGATTATTTACAACCATAGTAATATTGCCCTCGCTGCGGGAGATTTTCTTGCCAAGCACTTTTTGATTCATCGGACCAAGATGGTATATCGCATCGAGCAAATAAAACTGGCTTTCGGTCAATCCCCCCTTTTCAAAAAGCATATATAGCCGTGAGCTGAGCGATTCATGAGCCCGGACTAATTTGATGAAAGAATTTAAAACATTTATTTCTTTTGTCGTACCCTTGTAATTTGTTCCCATCTCAATATTATAATTATTAATAAATAACCGCTTAAATATACTGCAGGATTGTTGTTGTTGCCTATTGATATTATTTATTTCTCACTTGTGATTATTCATGTGATACTGAAAGCCATCCCCTTTTAACCTTCCACGCAACGTATCTATTGCTGCAAGCGGGGAAGGTTGCCTGCTCGCCTCTGGCGAGGGTGGGGCTTTAAATTGAATTATTTTTGAATCATCTTTGTTTTACAAAATATGAAAAAAATAAATCGTAAAAACTTTCTTAAGCGAATTATTGCGGCGGCATTGGGTTCTATGCTTTTGCCTCCGATGTTCTTGCGAAGCTCGAACAAGACAACATCGGTAGCCACTCCAGCTGTATTTAAACCAACGCCCGAGCTTTGGCGTGACGGAGAAATAACATTAGCATGGATTGGTCATTCTACTGTTCTAATAAATTTTTACGGAGTGAAAATATTAACTGATCCGGTCTTGTACGAAAAAATCGGATTGTATTTCCTTGGAATGACCTTTGGTCCTCAACGATACTCAGCACCTGCTCTTGAGATTGATGAAATTCCAAAACCAGACCTAATCTTGCTTTCACATGCTCACATGGATCATATGGATTATCATACTCTAATGTCATTAACAAATAAATTTCCAAACGAGATTGACTGCATCACTTCATATAACACATTGGACGTTATTGCTGAGTTGAAATGGAAATCGCTGCAAGAAATGGATTGGGGCAATGAATTAGAATTTCTGGGAATTAAATTCAAAACTTATGAGGTGCAGCATTTTGGCTGGCGTTATCCTTGGGAGAAGGATCGCTCAAAAGGTTACATGGAGGATGGTAGAAGTTACAATGCATTCGTGCTTGAGAAGAATGGCAAGAGGATTTTATTCGGCGGTGACACTGCTTTCACAGGACTATTTCAAAAAGTTGATGGCGGCAGTATTGATATAGTTATCATGCCGATTGGTGCATATGTTCCGTGGAGAAAAAATCATTGCAATCCTGAAGAAGCATTGATTATGGCGAGCGAACACTTAAAAGCTAAATATTTTGTACCCATTCATTGCGGCACATTTAAGCAAGGTACCGAACCAATTGATGAGCCATTAACCTGGATGAATAATTCTTATAAAAATTATAACATTGAGCTGGGTTGGGATAAAATAGGTCAGACTTTTGTATTAAATTCTTGAGTCGCTTTAAGAACAATATCAATGGCACACGGATTTAACTGATAAAAACTGATTGAATCCGTCCTGATCTGTTTGATCCGTTCAATCCGTGTTCTATTTATTTTTTTATTTTACACCATGAAACAAAAATTGGAAAAAAGATTCATCCAAGTTTACACTGGAAATGGAAAAGGAAAAACCACAGCAGCAATTGGACAAGCTGTCCGCGCGGCTGGTTTTGGACTGAAAACTTACTTTGTAATGTTTATGAAAGAATTTCCCTACAATGAAGTTAGAATTTTGGAGAAACTGAAAGATTTTATCACAATCGTTCAAGTTGGAAAAGATGATTTTGTTTACAAGAAAGTTCCTCCATCTGAGGAAGAAAAGTCGAAGATTAAAGAAGCACTTGCAGAGGCAAAAACAAAAATGTTAAATGGTGAATATGACTTAATTGTGCTGGATGAAATTTTCGTATCAATTTATTTTGGATTGATTACCAAAGAAGAAGTTATCTCTTTCATCGATACAAAACCGGAGAATGTAGAACTGATAATGACGGGAAGATATTGCCCTCAAGAAATAATGGACCAAGCTGATCTCGTAACTGAAATGAAAGAGGTGAAACATTATTACGAAAAAGGTGTTCTGGCGAGAAAGGGAATTGAGTCGTAGAAAATTCTCGCATTAACCTCATTCCAAATGTCCAGAACTATATTGATGATTCTTAGAGTTTCTATCAACCAAAGGAAACCAAGTGCTCTGAATTTATATCATAATTCTGTGTTTGTTCTTAAAAGTATGTAAGCCGCTCTCCAAAGATTTTTTTTCAATTCTATTTAAGAATTCCTCTTATTGTTAAGGTGCTTTCTTACAAGTGAGAAAGCTAATATTCATCACCAATAAAAATTATCTTTTTTGACAAATTTCAGATGAAAAAATCTATATTTTTGTACTTATCGCTTGGTATAATATTTGGCTTTTTGTGGTGACAAATCTAAAATGAGCACTCGAAATTTTAAATGAATAAACGGAAATAAAATGAACAGAGAGAAAGTAACAATTGACGGAAACGAAGCGGCAGCGTATGTTGCCTATCATACGAACGAAGTAATAGCAATTTACCCGATTACACCTTCTTCAAACATGGGAGAGTGGTGTGATACCTGGGCAGCACAGGGAAAGAAGAACATTTGGGGAATAGTTCCGTCAGTAAGCGAATTACAAAGTGAAGGTGGTGCATCGGGTAGTATTCACGGTGCATTGCAAACCGGAGCTTTAGCAACGACTTTTACTGCTTCTCAAGGGCTGCTTCTGATGATTCCGAACATGTTTAAAATTGCGGGCGAACTAACATCAACAGTTTTTCATGTTTCTGCCAGATCAATTGCCGCACAAGCACTGTCCATTTTTGGCGATCACAGCGATGTTATGGCAACTCGTTCAACAGGTTTTGGCTTATTTGCTTCAAATTCTGTTCAAGAAGTAATGGACTTTGCATTGATTGCACAAGCTTCCGCTCTTGAAGCTCGACTCCCGTTCATTCATTTCTTCGATGGATTCAGAACCTCCCATGAGGTTATGAAAATTGAAGAACTTTCTCTTGAGGATATGAAGGCAATGATCGATGAAGATTTAGTTATCGCTCATCGTAATCGTGCTTTGTCTCCCGATAATCCGGTCATCAGGGGTACGGCTCAAAATCCCGATGTATATTTTCAAGGCAGAGAAACAGTAAACCCGTTTTATTTCAAATGTCCGGATATTGTTCAGAAGCAAATGGACAAATTTGCAAAGCTGACTGGCCGTCAGTATCATCTGTTTGATTATGTTGGAGTAGCGGATGCCGAGAGAGTATTTATTGTTATGGGTTCTGGTGCAGAAGCTGTTCAAGAAACAGTTGAATATCTTACTGCAAAGGGTGAGAAAGTGGGAATGCTGAAAGTAAGATTGTACCGTCCATTCTCAATTCAGCATTTTATTAATGCGCTCCCTGAAACAATTAAAACAATTGCGGTTTTAGATCGAACAAAAGAACCAGGTGCCGCAGGTGAACCATTATACATGGATGTAGTCAATGCAATTTCTGAAAAGTATATGAATGGTGAATTAGGTTTTGCTTATCCAAGAATTTTTGGCGGAAGGTACGGGCTTTCTTCTAAGGAATTTACACCTGCTATGGTAAAAGCGGTGTTTGATGAAGCGAAAAAAGATAAACCGAAAAATCATTTTACCGTTGGTATTATTGAAGATGTTACAAATTCAAGCTTAGAGTTCGATCCTGCCTTCTCAGTAGAATCTGCAGAAACATTTAAAGGAATGTTTTACGGGCTTGGTGCCGATGGAACAGTTGGCGCAAACAAAAACTCAATTAAGATTATTGGAGAAGGAACAGATTATTTCGCTCAAGGTTATTTTGTTTACGATTCAAAAAAATCCGGGTCAACCACAACATCGCACTTAAGATTTGGTCCAAAAGAAATCAAAGCAACTTATCTAATAAACAAAGCTAACTTTATCGCATGTCATCAGCAGGTATTTCTTGAAAAAATGGACATGCTTCGTGATGCTACTATGGGTGCAACATTTCTTCTCAATACTAAAGTTCCTAAAGAGCAAGTATGGGATTCCCTTCCGGAAAAAGTTCAGCGTGATTTAATTGAAAAGAAAATGAAACTATACATTATTGATGCGTACAAGGTTGGTGATGAAACAGGTATGGGTGTAAGAATTAATACTATTATGCAAACATGCTTTTTCGCAATCTCAAACATCTTTCCAAAAGAGGAAGCAATATCTTTAATTAAAGATTCAATCAAAAAAACCTACGGTGCAAAAGGCGATAAGATTGTTCAAATGAATTTTAATGCTGTAGATAGGACTTTAGAAGGATTATTTGAAGTTCCAGTGCCTTCGCAGGTAACAAGTAAAATTCAACTGCAGCCGGCAGTATCAGGTAATGCACCAGTATTTGTAAAAGAAGTAACCGCAAGAATCATAGCCGGTGAAGGCGATCTGATTCCTGTGAGCAAAATGCCTATCGATGGGACTTATCCATTAGGTACGACTCAATGGGAAAAACGAAACATTGCACTCGAAGTTCCGGTTTGGGATGAAGAGGTTTGTATCCAATGCAATAAGTGCGTGATGGTTTGTCCTCACGCTACTATTCGTGCCAAAGTTTATGAAGAAAAATATCTGGCTAATACGCCTGCAACTTTCAAGCATACTAAGTTTAGAGCTAAAGATTACGGCGAAGGTATGCTCTATTCGCTGCAGGTAGCTGTTGAGGATTGTACCGGATGCGGGCTTTGCGTGGATGTTTGTCCAGCTAAAAATAAAAAGGAAACAAAGCTCAAAGCAATCAACATGAGAGAGCAATTTCCTCTGCGTGAACAAGAAAGAGCTAATTGGGATTTCTATTTATCAATTCCTGAACTCGACAGAACAAAAATTAATCTGACAAAAGTCAAAGATTCACAATTTCTACAGCCGCTGTTTGAATTTTCGGGTGCGTGTTCTGGCTGCGGTGAAACTCCTTATGTAAAATTGGTGAGCCAGCTATTCGGCGATAGAACGATTGTTGCCAATGCAACCGGCTGTTCTTCAATTTATGGCGGTAACTTACCAACAACACCATGGGCTTTAAATCCAGATGGAAGAGGTCCTGCTTGGTCGAATTCTTTATTTGAGGATAACGCAGAATTTGGTTTCGGTTTTAGATTAGCAATTGATAAGCACAATGCTCATGCAAAGGATTTGCTGCTAAAATTATCGAGTGATATTGGTGAACAGCTTGTGAATGAGTTGATAAATTCTCCACAAAAAGATGAAGCAGATATTTATGAACAACGTGAAAGAGTTGATGTGCTTAAAACGAAGTTGAATGAATTGTTGAAATCAAAACTTGATGGAGTAAAGCAAGATTCAGTTAAGCATCTGCTAAGTCTCGCCGATTATCTTGTTAAAAAATCTGTATGGATAATGGGTGGTGACGGCTGGGCTTATGATATTGGTTACGGTGGATTAGATCATGTACTCGCTTCCGGTAAAAATGTTAACGTTTTAGTTCTCGATACCGAAGTCTACTCAAACACAGGCGGTCAAGCTTCTAAATCGACACCAAGAGGCGCAGTTGCAAAATTTGCTGCAGCCGGCAAGCCATTGGCTAAGAAAGATCTTGGATTGATGGCAATGTCTTACGGCAATGTTTATGTTGCGAAGGTTGCAATGGGTGCCAACGATACCCACACACTTAGAGCATTTCTCGAAGCTGAAGCTTATGAGGGACCATCGTTGATAATTGCATACAGCCACTGCATTGCTCACGGTATAAATATGGAAACCGGTATGCAAAATCAAAAAGCTGCAGTCGATTCCGGTTACTGGCAATTGTACAGATACAATCCCGATTTGGCTTTAAATAGCAAAAATCCTTTTATGCTTGATTCCAAGGGATTAAAAATCCCTCTTAAAGATTATGTTTATATGGAAACAAGATATAAGATGTTAACTAAAACTCATCCAGAAATGGCCGCTGATTTATTGAAAAAGGCGCAAAAGGATGTCGTCGATCGCTGGAAAATGTATGAGCAAATGGCTGGTGCGGATGGGAAGCTAGAATCAAAGGAATGAAATAAGTTATTGTGTTTTTAATTTTTATGGTTCTACCGTTAATAGTGTGAAAATAATAATTTAAAGATATGGAAACGAAAGAATTATTCAACCGTTTATTACATCTCCCGG
>MHAR01000084.1 GCA_001803045.1 Ignavibacteria bacterium RIFOXYB12_FULL_35_14
ATTGGGATTCACTTTATCTCCAAAGGGAGACATTGTTTCTCCACTTTTTTAGGAAGCTATTGCGTAAAATTGGTTCCAAAAATCGTGTGCTAACATATATACTTTCCTTGTTTTTATCAAGCATTTTTGTTTTAACATTTTTAAATTTTCTGATATGTATCAATTAGTTTATTTTTCAAACTCAAACAGTAAAGAATTTGTACATGAGCAAAATAACAATAAAATTAAAGTTTCCAATCTTGATGGTCGTCTCAGCCTGTATTAGGATTTCGGCTCAAGATAATGCTGAAATAACTAAAAAGGATTCTCTGTTTTATGAGATGAATCAAGTTACTGTTACTGCTACAAGATATGCCGAATCAATTATCGAAGTTCCGTATGCAGTGACAATCAAAACCAAAGATGATTTTAATAATATAAAAGGATTGGGACTGGATGAGATTCTCTCAGGTGTACCAGGTGTATTGTCCCAATCTCGCCATGGTAGTCAAGATGTAAGAATAGTAATAAGAGGATTTGGAGCAAGAGGTTCAGGTGATAGATCTAACTCTGGAACTTCAAGAGGAATAAGAATCCTTGTAGATGGCATTCCCGAAACCGAACCCGATGGCAGAACTTCTTTTGATCAAATTGATTTAACTCTTGCACAAAATATCGAAGTTCTTCGTTCGAACGTTTCTGCTATGTGGGGAAACGCATCAGGAGGAATAATTAATATTTCCTCAATTCCTCAATTCACCAGCGATTTCATTGAAGTAAATATTTTTACAGGAAGTTTTGGTTTTCAGAAATTCGCCGCTAAAGCGGGAACTAATTTGGAAAACGGACAAATCTTTGGTTCTGTATCTCAAAGCTATTTTGATGGATGGCGAGAACATTCTTCCTCAAAACGCGGAGTTATAAATCTTGGTTTAATTTCAAATCTTTCTTTAGAGACACGACTCAAGATATTATTAAGCGGCGCAACTAATCTTTTTAGGATTCCGGGTCCACTAACCGATTCACAGTTTACGGCTAATCCTAAGATGGGCAATCCGATTTATGTTCAGCGAGATGAACGCAGGTATAACCGATTAGGTAAAATCGGTCTAACACTGGAACACGTTTTCGATGAATCAAATTCAATTCAAAGCATGGTCTATTTAAATCCCAAATATTTACAACGATCCGAACGCGGTACTTTCAGAGATTTTACACGGTTTCATTTTGGCGGAAATTTTATCTACCAAAATCATACTTCTCTCAGTGAAGCTATAACTAACGTAGCAATTGGTGGAATTGATGAAGCTTATCAAGACGGCGCAATTTTGTTTTATTCTCTTTCGCCAACTAACTCAAGAGGAAATATTCTTTCGACAAATAAACGTGAAGGTGCAAATAATTTTGGTGCTTTTTTTCATGATGAAGTCATTATCAGTAATAAGGTAAGCATTTTAATTGGTGGCAGGTATGATAACATTACATATTACAGTGAAGACTTTTTGAATCCCGAATATGGTCTGAAAAAAAAGACGTTCGAAAAATTCATACCCAAAGCTGCAGTGTCATATAGATTTACACCTACACACAGCATTTACGCCAATGTCAGTGGAGGGATTGAAGTGCCTGCCGGAAATGAAACCGATCCTTCCGGAACTTTTGGACAAGATACTGTTTACCTTCTCAATCCTCTGCTTGATGCAATTCGTTCGACTACATATGAAGTTGGAACAAAGCAAATTTTAGTATTCAATTCGGATATAATTCAATCCTTGAATTATGAGATGGCACTTTACCATATTCAAATAACAAATGATATAATTCCCTACAGCGGCGGAAGATTTTATTTTACTGCCGGCAAAACTGAAAGAAGCGGTTTAGAATTTGGAGCATCTGCTCAGCTAAAGCACGGTCTAAGCTTACGAGGCTCACTGACATACTCAACCAATAAATATGTTAGTTATGTTGTTGATTCTGTTCACTACGGAAGCCCCGATAAGTTTGCAGATTATTCCAATAATAAAGCTGCAGGAATTCCTAATTTTTTTTATGGAACAGGACTTACTTATTCACCGGATTTTCTTAATGAAATTTTTGTGAGCTTAGAGCTTAACGGCGTAGGTAAATATTTTGTTGATGATGCAAATAAAATTGAAGTCCCTGCTTATAATTTGATTAACTTATCTTTTGGACTTTCGAAAATCTTAAGGATAACCGATTCTTTTGGTTTAAGATTCTTTATAAACATCAACAATCTCACCGGTGAAAAATATGCTGCATCGGCATTTATTAATCCGGATTTAATAGCAGGACAACCGGTTTATCTAGAACCTGGTTTACCGAGAAGTATAAATGCTTCAATCAGTTTTCATTTTGATTAAATAATATTCCATTAAGATTTAAAGTAAAAATGCCCGCAAGTTCGCGGGCATTCTTCATTAATATTTTCTATGAGATTTATTTAATCAACGATTCTTTCAATCTTCTTGATACCGAAACAAAAAATCCAATAAACATAACCATCACACCAGCCCAAACTAAATTTATAAATGGTTTAACGCTGGCAGAGATAGATAAAACTTCTTTGGGACTTTGCTGCACACTTTTTTCCGAAGACTCATTAAGTTTTGATGCAGAAATTTGGATTTTCCCGGCGGTAAGATTTATCAACTGGATTTTAAGTCCCCCGTTTTTCGAAGTGTAATCTGTAAACTGAATTTGTCCTGAAACATTTTTTCTGAATAATTCAAAAGATTCTTTCTTGCCCTGAAACTCGAGAGTTAAAACTGCACCCATCTGAAAGTCTTTTCCTTCCTGCATTGCTTGCATCGTTTCTGCGGGCATATCAAATCTATCGAAAGAAATTTTGGCTCCATTAAGCTCGCTTGAGCCGCCTTTTTCTAAATCTATTACCTGACCATGGTTGTGAGAGTCACCACTTCCTTCATCATAACCAACAGGAGAGACATAAAAATCTTTAGTCCATAAATTAAGAATTGCCGGCTCCCGCATTAGTCCGTTGTTGAACTCACTAATGTACATTACAGGTGAAACTGTATAATTATAATCCCCCTTTTTCAAATTAATATTGAAGGCGTATTTGGTATTGTTTTCAATTGGATTGTAACCGGTAAAAATTAACTGATAACCAAATGCTTCCTTAGGTTCATTCTTTACCAGGTCAATATCAACATGCTTGCTGTATGCCGCAGATCCAATTACTCCAAGTATAAATAATGCTATTCCGATGTGCGAGACATAAGCACCAAGCATTTTCATATTACCACGGACAATTTTTATTGCAATTTCAAGATTTACAAAAAGAGAGAATGATGCTGCTAATGCAAGCAGAATCATCATTATGTTTGTTACGCCGCCGAATATGATTATTAGTGATGTAAAAATAATTGCAGAGACGATTGAGAATAATGATTTTTTAAGCAGGTCTTGTCCATTAGATTGTTTCCACTTCAAGAGTAAGCTTAATCCATTTAAAAGCCCGATTATAATTGCTAATGGAATATGCATCTCATCATAGAAAAATGTTTCAACTGAATTTCCAAACAGTGGTGCAGAAGTTCCAACTAAAACAATTAATGCAGAGGCACATAACACAACTGCTGCCGTAAATAGAGCAAGATCGCGGGAGAGTAATGTTTCATCAGTCTCCATTGTTTCACTTAAAAACTTCCAGCTATAAATAAGCATTCCAAAACCTAAAGCAATAAATGTCCCAATGAAGATTACAAGAAATAAATAAACCAGCATTCCGGGATCAACAAAGGAATGTACAGAAGCATCTCCCAAAACACCGCTGCGTGTTAGAAATGTGCTGTACAAAACAAGAATATAAGTCAATATACTCAGGATGAGGTTTGTCTTTGCGTATTTTCCAATTCCACCCTTAGCTTGACTTTTCCTCTGAACAAGCAAAGTATGAATTGATGCAACACCAACAAGCCATGGTATTAAGCTGGAATTTTCAACAGGGTCCCAAGCCCAATACCCTCCCCAGCCAAGCATCTCATAAGCCCAATAGCCGCCCATCATTATTCCCAATCCTAAAATTCCGGCGCCTGCTAAAACCCATGGCAAAGCTTGCTTAACCCATTGAGTATAATCATTTTTCATCATTGCAGCTATTGCAAAAGCAAATGGAACTGTAGCCATCGAAAATCCTACAAATAAAATCGGCGGATGAATTTGCATCCAGAAGTTTAACAACTGCGGATTTAATCCTTTGCCATTAATAATAAAGTCCTTAACCGCAATTCCGGCAGATGATAAAGCGGCATAAAGTTCAGGACCCATCTTTACAAAATTTTGACCTGTGGAATTATCGCTAAACAAAAAATTCTGAATCCATGGCTGACTTAAGAAAGCAGAGTTAATACCGCTTGCCCCTATGAACAAAGGTTCGGTCCAGATGTAAGCAAAAGGATTCTTAAATAATGGAGAAACCATTACAAGCAAAAACGAAGTTGATAAAGTGAATACAGACATAACTCTTGGTTCAAGATCGCCACGCTTAGATGAATAACTTTGAAGAACTATTCCTACAATAGAGGTCAGCAAAACCCAGAGCATAAAACTTCCTTCTTGCCCCGCCCAAAATGTTGCCGCTAAAATTCCGGTCGGAAGATCATTGCTGCTGTAATTGTAGATGTATTTGTAACTGTAATCATGTGTGAGAATTAAGTAGGTTAAAATAGCCGATGCAGCAATTACAAGCATTGCCATCGAATGATATGCTATTCTTCCTATGTTCAGAGTATTTTGATAACCTCTGTAAGTTAAAAAATACATAACCATTGCGACTAAGCTGCTCGCCAGGGCGAGTGATAATACAATACTTCCGATCATTTTATCCTCAGATAACTTTAGTGTTTAATAAAAGATTTGATGTAATTTAATTACATGCTTGATGATTTAACGTTTTGCTCTTCGTATTTGCTTGGACATTTGGTGAGAATATCTTTAGCATGGAAATAGCCGTTCTGATATTTTCCTGTTACAACAACACTTACTGCAGATTCAAAATTATTCGGAATTGTTCCATGGTAAACCACTTTCATTTCTTTTCCTGAATGATCAGCCATGTAGAATGTGAAGGTTTTATTTTCTTTGTTTAGTTCATAACTTTTTTCTTTAACCCAGCTTCCGGTTGCCTTAACTGTTTTATCTTTTGCCATCACTTTAGCAAAATCGTTTTCATACTGAATATTGCTCTGAGTTAAAAGATAGATCATCAAAAAGAGAAAAACTGCAACTATGATCCCACCGAAAATATATTTGTTCTTCATTTTTTATCTCCGCTTGTTTCTTTTTCTATGTTTTTTAATCTCTTGTCCAAATTGAATAAATATAAAAATATTCCTGTCCAAACAATTAGAACGATGATCATTACGATATAAATTGCATTGTTCTGTAAGAAGTCGTAGAGACCTGTCAAGTTTATCCTCGTGTTAGTTGTTTGTTAATTTTTTCGTTTAAAATTATAGATTTATAACCAAGATTCCACATCCAAAAATATAGTATTGTAAATCCAATCATCGATAAGAAAAAGATAAGCTGCATGCTTGGATTCATCTTAAAATCAACAATAGGACCTGCATTTGTATCATCAGCAGAACCAGGATGCAGCCCAGTCATAATTCGCGGCATAATAAAAATGAAAAACGGAACGGTTAAAAATGCAATGATTGAATAAACAGAAGATAGAGTTGCTCTTTTATCTTCAGATTCAATTGCGGAACGAAGTGCAAACCAAGCTCCATAAATGAGCAATAATGCAAAGATGCTTGTTTGTCTTGGATCCCAGCTCCAAAATGAACCCCAGGCGAATTTTGACCAAACCGACCCTGTAACGGTAGCAAGTATGCAAAAGATCATTCCAAGTTGAGCGGCAGCATAAGATTTTGCATCATAGTCCAGATTCTTTTTTCTAAGATACTGAACACTAAAAACTGTAGACATAAGAAATGCTATTACTGTTAGCCACGCAGTTGGAACATGAAAGAAAATTATTTTTGCATTCTGCTCAAGTCCAATTATAAATGGAAATTCATACCACTTTGTAGGCGACTGAACAATTGGAAATGCAATTCCCGCAACTGAAACAAATCCTAAAAGAAGAAAGAGGAAAATTTTCCAAATCATAGTAATTGTCTTTAAATATTGGCTGTGAAAATACTAATCTTTCCAAATAAAATCGAACAACATGTAGGATGCCGAAATCATTATTATATCATAACATACAACTATCGCTAACTCAAAAACCGCCTCGGAAATTGGTATTCCATCAATGGAAAAGGAAGTTAGCTGTACCGATGTTAAAATCAGCGGAAGCAATATCGGAAAAGATAATACCGGATACAATGTACCTTTTGACCCCGCCTTTGCAATTATTGCAGCAATTAATGTAGAAGAAATAGCGATGCCGATATTTCCAAATATAAAAGTTAAAAAGAACAATAAATAATTCTGAATAATGAACTCGGCAAATAACATTGAATAAAGCAGAGTGATGATAATGTTCATCAGAAAGACAAGGATCATGTTGAATAATAACTTTCCGGTAAAAACTGTTGCCGGAGAAGCTATTAGCTGTAATGTTAATGATGTTCCCCTTTCCTCTTCGCTGACAAATGCACGGGAAAGACCGGACATCGCAGAGAAAAATATTACAACCCAAAATAATCCTCCGGTTAAACCAGGTGAAATATTTTCATTGCCGATTGAGAAAAGAATTACACTTATAGCAACGATAATGAACATAGCCAGCGAGTTAATTGCGTAACGAGTTCTTAACTCAGAATGAAAATCTTTTTGAAATAATGCGTATGATTTCATTTATTCATTAAAAAAGTACGATGCGTTCTAGCTTTTGACGTTTGACATCTGACATTTCACTTCATCTCTTGTAATAGTTTAAGTCCAAAACTTCATTACAATTCGCCAGATCATTCCTCTCATTCGAGGCCACAACCACAATGGCTTTTTCACTTTCACTCTTTATTAAGTTATAAACAGTTTGTTTGCCTTCATCATCAAGGTTGGATGTGGGTTCATCAAGAAAAATAAATGCTGGGGAGTGCATCAATGCAAATATGAATTTCAAGCGCTGTTTCATTCCTGAAGAATAAGCTTTCACAAGATCATCTTTACGATTTAACAGTAAAAATTGATCGAGCAGACTTTCCACTTTTGATTTATCAAAAGAAATATTACGGATCAAAGCAAAGTAATTTAGATTTTCCCATGCACTGAATTCATTATAAAGAACTAAATAAGGAGAAACAAATCCAATGTAATTGTGAATCTTTTCAGAAATGATTTCTTTACCGTTATCAGAATGAATGACTTGGCCTTTGGTGGGAGAATTAATTCCGGCTAAAATTTTAATGAGTGTAGATTTCCCGGAACCATTTGGTCCGGAAATTCCCAAAACTCCCGGTTTATTTAAGTTGAAAGTAATACCGCAAAAAACTAATCGTCTTCCGAAAGATTTTTGAAGTGAGTGAGCTTGAAGGGAAAAATCAGTCATGCAGAATTACCAGCTTACCTTTTTGAAGATCATCTCCACTTTTAATTACATAAATATAAATACCTGATGCGAGCTTTCTATTTTGATTATCTCTTACCTTCCAGGGAATAATATTTTTATTCTGTGTATCTAGTGCTTCATCATCATTTGAATAAACTAATTCCATTGCCGTACTGAAAATGTATAAACTAACATTGTTTGCGTTGTCGGTTGAAATCGGAATATTAATTTTGCCGGCTAAATGCGCTCTGTACGAAAACGGCATTGGATAAGCATAATCAGTTTTTAATTGTGGCTCAACAACATTTATAACGGTATCAGAAATTTCTGAAAGTGACCATAGAAAAGGATTCTTTGTGGTGAATTTTGAATAGTAATTCGAATCAATTTTGTTTGTACCGCTTTCAGGATAATCGTATAAGTAATAAGCAAAGCTATCAATATGACTAATGTTATTTACTGCGGCTAGAACATCTCCGTTTGTAATAAGGACAAATAATGTATCGTTATTTATTTGATTTGTAACATGAACAAAATTATTCGCTGTGGGGTTAGAAAAAATTGTTATTACTTCATCCGGAGAAGTAAAATTTTTGGTAAACAGAGGTCGTATTAACGAATATGAGGATGCTTCCTCGAAATATTTGCCTGGTATAGCACGATGCTTAGTATAATGTGTCCATACTCCAAAATTATTTAGTTCATGCTTAAAGCTTGAACCGGTTTCAGTGATACTTGTATTGATGGCATTTATTGCTCTGTGAGCAGGCATCAATTCCCACTGCCGTTTTAATAAGTTAAATCCAAAATTTTCTTTAAGATATATATTCCAAATCGCGAGATTATAGCCATCATTTTCTGCAAAAGCTTTTTGCGGGCTTGAAAAGTAACTTGACATGTAGGCGTAGTAATCGTTAACATCATCGTATACAAATTCTTCCATTGAAGTTGAAGTTATCTCATAAAAAAAAGTGTCATCAAAGCGCAGCACGTAATTTCCCATTTGAATACTATGATGAAGCTCGTGTGCTAAAGTTACTTTTGCACCGTTTATCCCAGACGAATAGTAACCGGCATAATCATTGTCAATAACCATAAAGGAAGTATATTTACCTCCGCCGAGATCACCCTCCGATTCCGTATATCCATAAAGTCCTCCGCCCAAGTTGATAATATAAATATCATAAAGATTGTCTCCACCCGCTCCATTATCCGAAGGTGGTGAAGGATAACCCAAGTAGTTAACCTCAAAGTTAAATGCCGAATCAATTGATACGGCAATTATTGAAAGGTTATCTTCAATACTAGCTGACGAAATATATTTTGGTTTCTCAGCAGTAGTTGTATCGTAATGAATCCTAAATTCTCCCGAAGGTGAAATAATACTTTTAGAAACAGATGGTCGCCCTGATAATGTTTTAAGAAATTGCTGCTGTTGCGGTGTAAATAATTCGAGATTCTGCTTTACAAAATTGATTAGGAACAATCCGCATTTAGAATTTTCCGTGCTAACTCCCAGCGGCTTGCTGTATTCTTTATTTCGCAAAACCTCTTTCAAATTAACATATTCTGTGAACATCGAATCAAGAAATTTCTGATCGTAATTCACCTGAGAGAACAAGCGATGACTATTCAAAAATATTACTGCAATGAATAAAAGTAATTTTCGAATCATATTTCCCTAACTGAAATGCATCGCCTGTCTTGGTTTATATAAATAAAATGAAAATTGTTAACTGTCATATTTTTTACAAAGTAATTCTCGGCGTTAATGTTCTCAAGCAATTTGGTAAAGGCAATTTTCTTACCTTTTCGCAAAATATTTAGCCGGTAAACATTTTGATCGCTATAGTTATTAATAATTAATCTGCGAGTGCCATTCGGTCTTATTTCCCCAACAAATAATTGGTTCAAATCTTTCAGCATCAAATTTTTATTCACTTCTGCTGCGTTAAAGATATTAATAAAACCATCATAGCTAACTAAAATATAATGCTTTTCGTTTGACTCAACAAAACTAATAATGGACTCTTTTTCCAAATTGTGAAAATCATCGGCTTTTGTAAAGAAATTAGAAATATTTTTCATCTTAATTGTCAACACTAAATCCGCTTTTAATTCTTCGGGAAGGAAAGTTTTTTTGAATAGCTTAATCGAATCGCCATCCAAGTTCCAAAAGAATAGCTTAAGCCCATTGAGTGATGATAAATCCGCACTAATAACTTTTTCGGAAATATTAAAATCCGTCAAAAGTTTCCAGCTTTCTTCCTTTTCAAATATTTCGATTGTTAATCTGTTATTCACAACAGAAGAAACGAACACTTTTTCGTTATCGCTGAGTACCGGGCTTACTTCTGTAATTGGTCGTGCAGAATAGAATTCACCTCTAAAAAATTTGCCGGTTTTAAACCAAACCTCAACAACCTCAACCAACTTTTTTCCGGCAGAGTAACAGAAGAAGGTAGTTGATTGCTTTGAATAATTCCTAATCTCTATTTGATTATGATTTCCACGCAGCGGAATAGAAAAATAATTTGAAGGAATGCCTTCATTGTTACGTATTATTAACTTCAAGTTCTTATCAAAAGTATCGATGAAACAAATATCATTAATCTCATCTGTGTTAGCATCAAAGAAAGATATTGTGCTCGGTTTAATGGCGAGAGATAAATCAAGATCAGCGGATATGTGGGATAATCTTGTGTTAGTTAATAAGGTACCGTCATCACTTAAAACTGCTAATCCATGAATAAATTTACTGTAAAATGGAATCATGCTTTTCATTTCTTCTTTGTGAAGAATTGGAATCTCGGTAAAAAATTTATAATCGTTTTCTGCAAAAATAACCGCGACCACTGAAGCGTCCGAACTTAGATAGGCTAAGTCAATTCTTCCATCTCTATTAAAATCACCTATAATAAAATCGTTGGGAGGATATTTAGTTTCGATTTCAATCTGTTTTGAGTAAGACGCTGAGAAGTCGCCATAAATTATTTTAATTTTATTACCTTCGAGAAAAATTAAATCCTGGTAGGAATCTAAATCCATATCAAACGAATGAAGATTTCTTGCCTTATTGCTTAAGCTTATCGTGCGAACAATTTTGAAGTTTCCTCTTCCGTCGTTGAATAAAAATTCGAGAGAATTACTGAGAAGATTTACGGCTGTGATATCGGGAAATCCATCGTTTGATAAATCGAGAAATATTGCGTCGGTATAGCTGCCTTTTGATTTGACAATTCTCTCACTCAAATTCTTGCCATCAAAATTTAATATGCTCAATCCTTCAAATGCGGATCCTGAAAGAAGAATTTCTTGATTAAAATCTCCGTCAATATCGGCAGTGCTTAGTTTTTCCGGATATGATTTAAAGGTTAGCTGATGAGTGACCTGCGGTTTTCCATCTAAGGAAAACTCGCAAATACCTGCAGTTAAATTTTTTCGCGAAGTGAATGCATAATTTTTAATTTCATTATTCTTTTCTCTGATTGGGGCAAGATTTGAAAGATGAAAAGGAAACTCAAAATTCTTTTCTTCTAAAAAACTTTCATTTTTTTCACCTTGAATAGCTGCAATTCTGTTTGAGGAGGGATCGTAAAGAATAAGATCTGAGTACGAATCATTATTAAAATTTAAAGAGAAAAATTTTGAATAGCCTGGTGAGAAATTGTAAGAATTGAATTTGCAAAAACCATTTATCGGGATTTGAGGAAAGACCTCAGATGATAAAAAAAGAAAGAAAAACAAAAAGTTAATTCTGTTTAATTCTATCTTTAAGCCTATTTTCTCTCCTAATAAGCGCTTCTTCATATCTTCTTTTTTCGTCTACAGATTCAGGAATTGCTTCAACACCTAAAGTGGGCTTTCCATCATTATCAACAGCAACAAAAGTCAGGTAAGCCGTATTCGAATGAATCCTTTTTCCTTCTTTAAATGATTCAGCATATACTTTAACACCAATTTCCATGGATGTTCGGAAAACTCTGTTTATCGAGGCAACTAGAGTAACTGCGTCACCTAATTTGATCGGATGATGAAAATCAATTCTATCAACTGAAGCTGTAACGCACACGTTTTGATTATGCTTTGCACCACAGAGTGCGGCACAAATATCTATCCATTGCATTAATTGTCCTCCAAGAAGATTTACCAATTGATTAGTGTGATTGGGCAGAACCAATTCAGTCATAGTAATAATAGATTCGCTGACTTTCTTGGCTTTTAACATCACTTGGAGGCAGAAAGCAGATTTTCGAGAGAAGTTTTTAAACTTTCCATTTCCTTTGCACGCTGATCATTAGGATAGCGCTGCAAGAACTTAGAAATTTCATCCAATGCATCCCGTGTTTTTTCCCGCGATCTTAAAAGACTTATTTTGTTATACAAAGCCATCGGTGCATATTGCGTGTCGTGATAAACTTCAACTACACTATCATAATATCTGGTTGCCGCGGTATAATACTCAAGCTTTTCATAAATAAGAGCGTTGTTATATTCCTTCAGCGCCAACTTATCATTTAGCTCGCGAATTTTCTTCTCGGCTTCGGCAACATTTGTATTTGCAGGAAAGAAATCTAGAAACGCCTGATACTCTTCAATTGCTTTTTTGGTATACTTTTGATCGAGTGTGTAATTTGGTGAAAGCTCGTAATAGCTTTCCGCTAACATAAACTGGGCTTGCGGAACAAATTCACTCACCGGCATATTTTTGATGAGTTTGCTGAATTCAAATGCCGCTAAGATTAGTTCTCCCCTTTTGAATCGAGACATGGCAAGATAATATTGAGCATTATCAACTGCGGCATTTCCGGGAAACTGGAGAATTATTGCCTGTAATTCTGTGATTGCTATTTCGTAATCTTCATCGTTATAAAGTCTGATAGCATAATCTAATCTCTCTTGAGAACCCAAATTGGCAGTGTCAATCGAAGACGAACATCCGAAAAAGATTAATATTAAAAAGTAAAGTGCGAATATTTTTTCCATTTAATGATAATTTTTTATAAAAACTTGTTCAATAATAACTAAATCCATTCAGGCATCAAAGGTAAAATACGTCTACTTACTTCGAACCGTAAAGAAAAGTGCTATAACAACCGCCGCCGTGGTTATTGCCACTAAAGGTTCGAAAAGATTTGAAAGAAATGGTTCGGAAGGAATTTCCCCTTTTGTAAATGGATAAGAAGAATTCTCTAATGTCTGAATCTCATCAAATATAACCGTGTCGATATTTTGGAAATAAAAATCGTTAATTGTTACTTCTTCGTCTTGAATCCGATAGCTGCCCGAAACGCTAATCCTTCTCTCAGTAAAATGATCGCCCAGAAAACCATCTCTAAATACTTCTCCATAATTAACCAGAGCATTTTCAATTGAATAGCTCAACTCAATATTTTCAGATGAATTCGAACTTGTGCTGGTATTTTTCTTTTGAGCTTGAATTGACTTAAAAATTTGATTCTCAAAAATTGAATAAGAAGAACCGAGCTTCAAATCAAGAAAAATGTCTTTCGGTAAATCCGATATATTTAACATTGCTTCAGCTATTGATGAATCAACTAGAATTTTAAAGACATCAAGATTGGTTTTAGTTTGGGAAAGCAGAGAAATATTTGCCAGAAAAAATATTAATAAAATCCGAATTGATAGAAAAGAATTCAACATATTTTAGAATTTATAGATCATTTTTAATTAAGTTACGAAGAGATTTAAACATCTTCAAAATTCATTATTCCTTACTCATCCCTTGTCATTGCTCCTGAATACCCGATATTGAACAAGGAATATCGAATCAAGAAATTTTACTCAAAGGTATCGTTTCATACACTGCTTCTGCCTGCAGCTATATCTCTTAGCCTTGCAATTCGTTCCTCTACAGGGGGATGGGTTGAAAATAATTTCATCACACCACCACCATGAAGAGGATTAACAATAAACATGTGTGCAGTAGCCGGACCTGAATGATCAACCGGTTTAATTTGATTTGCCTGAGATAATTTACCTAAAGCTGAAGCCAATGCAAGTGGATTATGAGAAATTTCAGCACCACCTTGATCAGCTATAAACTCTCGTGATCTTGAAACCGCCATCTGCAAAAGTGTTGCTGCAATTGGTGCGAGAATTAATAAAAATAAAGATGATAATCCTCCGCTGCTATCTTCATCATCACTTCTGCCAAGCATTGCAGCCCATCCTGCCATGTGGGCAATGTAAGTAATAGTTCCAACAAAAGTTGAAGCTACTGTGCCGATTAAAATATCACGATGTTTAACGTGAGCAAGTTCGTGAGCCATTACTCCGGATAATTCTTGTTCATTCAAAATTCTTAAGATGCCTCTTGTAGCAGCAACTGCGGCATGCTGCGGATTTCGTCCGGTTGCAAAAGCATTTGGTGTTTGATCATCAATTATATAAACCTTCGGCATTGGAAGATTTGCACTTTTAGAAAGCTGCTCAACTATATTATATAATTTTGGTTCTTGTTCCTTGGTAACCGGCTGAGCACGATACATCTTTAAAACAATTTTATCCGAAAACCAGTACGAACCAAAGTTCATAGCCAATGAAAAAATCAATGCTATAGTCATTCCACTCTTTCCGCCGAGCATGTTTCCTACAAAGATGAATAGTACCATCATAAGCGTCATTAAGAACACAGTTTTAAGCGAATTCATACACTCCTTAATATTTTTTTGCGAACAAATTTAAGTAATGAGAAAGGTTTACGCAAGGAAAAGAGAAATGGTAGAATTTCAGGCTCTCAAATCTCTAAAGTTACACTATGTTTAACGATACGTCATCTTTGAAGGTTTACGGTTCTACTTTCGCCTTGTCTTTATTTTTGAATATGCTTAAATAACGAATGAATTTTTTAGGAAGTTTATGAAATCAACAATAATCGTCGTATTCTGTATCGTTACAATTTTCTCAGCAAATTCATTCAGCCAAAACACCTACGAATTTCTTAGGGTTGATATGAGTGCAAGAGCTGCAGCTTTAGGCGGCACTTTTGTTTCAAATCACGATGATCCGAATGTGATCTTCTACAATCCGGCTGGAATAAACTTGCTAAGTGAAGATCCCATCTCGTTCTCATTTGTTAAACATCTTTTAGACATAAACCTGGCAAGCTTAAGTTACTCAACTGAATTTGAAAACATTGGAAGGTTTGGCGGAGCGGTTAAGTACATTAATTACGGTACATTTACTGAAGCTGATGAATTTGGAAATCGAGGCGGTGAATTTGGTGCCGGTGAAGTTGCTCTTATTGTCGGATATGCTAATTCCCTGGATCCCAATTTTAGTTATGGTGTCAATGCAAAATTTATTTATTCAAAGATTGCAGATAGAAATTCCTCAGGACTTGGTTTTGATGTTGGTTTGAATTACTTCGTTCCGGAAGAAGATTTATCGTTTGGTTTTGCCGCAATGAATATTGGGACTCAACTAACCTCTTATTATGAAGAGAAAGAAGAACTGCCTCTTGATATTATTGTTGGAGTATCTAAAAAATTGGAACACTTACCTTTAAGACTTTCACTCGACTTTCATAAACTTAACACAGACAGAGAAGACTTTGCTGATCGGTTCAAAGCATTCAGTTTAGGTGCCGAGTTTACTCTTAGCAAAGTTTTAAGATTACGTTTCGGGTACGATAACGAAAAGAGAAGTGATTTGAAGATTGGAACCTCAGCAGGAATTGCTGGATTTAATGCCGGTTTAGGCGCAATAATTTCTGATTATAATTTTGATTATGGATTCTCGTCCTTAGGCGCAATTGGAGCACTGCATAGGATTACGGTTTCAACAACATTATAAGTTTAAGTTATGTGTCTATAGTATTGTCATTTAAGTTTTTGTTTTTTGTGTAAAGATATTAAGAGTACAATAAAGACCTAAGTAAAGCATCACAAGCAGGAATAA
>MHAR01000085.1 GCA_001803045.1 Ignavibacteria bacterium RIFOXYB12_FULL_35_14
TCGTGACAAATCACCTATTAAAAACACAGAAATATTTTCTTTTCACCTCTCTATATCGGATTTAAGGATTAAAACTAAAGAGGAATAAAATGAAACAGTTAATTATAAGTTCTATTTTCTTTGTAATTTCTTTTGTACTTTTTTCTACATGCACTAAGGAAAGTAATCCAGTTTTAACGCCGGCTGAAAAAAATGAAAATGCATCCTTAGAAAAAAAGAAGAAAAAATGGCCTGCTGTAATTTACGACTCTACATATGGAGAGATTGTTATGGATTACAGTGTTATTATACCGATGGCGGGACCTTGTGGAGAAAAAGTAACATACGGCTATACATTACACCACTTCGAACCCAAGCAAGGTAAAATAGTCGGCGTATGGCCATATGAATTTACATTATCGAATCTAACAAACCTGAGAACTAAATGAGGTTATAGTGGAATTTTTGTGCAACCTGATCAAACACAATACAATATCGCATTAAATGCAGGTTTTTCAGCATCAAATATGATGCTAAGCGTTGGTTTTATTACAAATTATGAACAATATATTGGTGCAGTGAATAATTACAATGCTAAGTATTACTATGTGGGAGAAGCTGTTGAACATAGTTGTCTTGGTAATGCAAATTTAAAGCATCGACTTTACCACCCCAACGAACTTTATGAGATAGGAACATATATACACGCAACGAGACCGGGATCATATTTTGTTAGTGACGGATATAAAAGATGTTACCATCTTGATGTATTATCTTATTATGTTGATATCTTAATGTATTCTTCCTATATAAACTGGTATCAACCATTTATAGCCATTCCCTGTAACCCCAATATGAACTGGGGACCGCCGATGGAAAACGCCTTTGTAGAGGGTAGCTCAGATCAGCGTTCAAGCTGGTCCGTAATGAAATCAAGATATGGAAACAAATTTAGACAATCCTGGATAAATACTTCTGAACTTACAGAATTCGGTAGTTTGTTTGGTCATGCCACAAATTTAGGATTAAGTGAAGTCTGGATTTACGGTTTTAAGCAGGAGAATGGCCAACCCACACCTCACTATAATACTCAATGGGAAAATATCAGCAATAGTGGCTGGTTTTATGGTTGGTTAAGAAAATTCGTTCAAGATGTTAAAATAACTTGGAGATGCACTTACTCAAATCCCTGTGCTTGTGATCCCTCTGATCCTGATGATGGATGGTATATCTATAACATTCAACCAACTGGAAGCATTCGAGAAATATTTCCATAAAGTTATATTACGTTGAAAACTAAAAAATCAAAAGAAGAGTTTAAATAACAAAGGAATTTTGATATCAATGAATAAAATTATTCTGGTTTCATTGTTTTGGTACCCAATAGCACTTGGTCAAAATCTCAAGTTGGGCTTTGATTTAGAAGCACACCAAATTAGGGTAAGCACACCTAATAATGAAATTATTATGGGAGGAAATGGTGCTCCGTTATCTTACCATCTAAATTTCAGTATTGAAGTGCTTGACCCCCTTATTGTACAATTTAAAGTTGGAAGAACACTACATGTCGAATTCAGAGGATGGGAATTTGGAACTAATGTTACCTATAAATTATTTGAACCCATATTTTTAAAATTCGGAGCCTTACAACATTCAAACGAAGGTGGCGGAGGTTCAAATACCTTCACTGAAACGTATGCTTCAATATTTATGTTTCATTTCGGTTTTGGATTAGAAGTAACAGAATTTTTATCAATTGGACTGGATTATTACATCCCAACATCAAAAAAGGTAATTGTTTGGCAAGGATTGTTCGATAAGGAACCACAAACGTTTAAGAAGATGATACGGTTAGGTTTTAATTTTGGCTGGGATATTTAGCGATAGAATAAGCAGAATCGACTGGTTAAAAACTTTTTCAATACTTTCGTATAGAATGGCGGTGTACATTACAGGATCCATGTGACTGTGATCCTTCTGATCCCGATGCTGGATGGTATATTTATAGTATAATCCCAACAGGTTCAATTAGAGAGATTCTGATATAAAAAGATGTAGAAGGCCTATATCTAAGTCAATAATTTACATTGGTATAAATACCAAGGAGTTGTTCATATGGAAAAAATTACTTTACTGATACTTTACTTCTGTATAGCAGTTTCTGCTCAGAATTTAAAGTTAGGATTTGATTTTGAAATAGGAACGATAAGAATTAGTTACCCGGGTGGAAAGGGAATTCTGAGTGTGTCTCAATTACCTTTATCTGGTCATTTGAACCTATGTTACAACGTAATTGAATACTTTTCAATCCAAGGAAAAATTGGAAGATCGATAGTCACTGAATTCCTAGGCTGCGAATACGGAATAAATGGAAAATATAAATTTTATAAACCGCTGTATATTGGATGCGGTTATTTGATACATTCAAACAAAGGTGATTATTATTCAAATCAACTGGTAGTTGCTACCACAACTATTAATATAATACAGTTAGGAATTGGAGTTGACATCTTCGATTTTTTATCAATAGGATTGGATTATTACGTCCCAACCTCAAAAAAGGTAATTGTTTGGCGAGGTTTGTTCGAGAAACAACCTCAAACATTTGAAAGCATGATAAGATTAGGTTTTAATTTTGGCTGGGATTTATAAAATAGGAAACCCAATTTCTCTCAGCATTTTTCACTTCGGAGAAATTGGGTTTGCTAATCATGGTTAAGGAAATTTGAACAATACTTACGTATAGAGTGGAGATGCACATTACAAGATTCATGCGACTGTGACCCTGATGATTCTGATGCTGGTTGGTATGTTTACCAAATATGGCCAACGGGAGCTTACAGAGAAGTATTCCCTTAGAGGATATGAAATAGTTCTATACTTAACCATAACGTAACTTAATTCTTAATCGAGGAAATCATGAGAAAATTATTTTTATTTTTTGTTTTATATAGTCTTTTCTTTGACACTTCTGCTCAATCAAAAACTTTTCATCTCGGCTTAAAGACAGAATTCTATGCTTATACTTCACAGGAGATTAGCAGTTATAAAACATATTCAAAGGTACTCAATCTTTCTCCACTCCCAGCAATGTACGTAGTTATCTCAAAGGATTTATCGGAAGAATTTTCCCTAACTCTAAAACCGGGCTTATCCTTTCGGCCTGTTACTGCAAACTTTGAATTGGGGTTTGCGTTGAACTATAAAATCTGTGCATACCAATATTTCTTAATGGGCGGAATAAATGCTTATTTCAGTAAGTATGGAGAAACTAATCCTATTATTTATTTTGCTTTCATCGGTTCGGGGTATCAATTAACAAACAGATTAGCTGTAGATCTTAGTTTTCATCAGGCTTTAAACACAGAATTTGCCTTCGATAATTATAGTGGGCACACATATTATGAAGGACCTTCAAAACTGTTGAATATGATAAAGCTCGGTTTAGCAGCAACGCTTTAAATTCACAAACCCAATTTCTCTTAGTTGTTTTTCACTCGGGAGAAATTGGGTTTGTTTTGTAACTACCTAGAAATTAAATGTCATCCCTACTTTAAACTGATCATAAGAGAGCGGAGCAGCACTGTTAAATGGCCAGTTCATTTTTTCCTGTTTAAGTTCATAAATACCGTAAGATAAAGCGCTTTTCAAAACAAAGCTTACAATTGGTAATGCTGAGGGAGTTGACTGCCCAATTTTCTTAATAAAATGATCAAGCATTCCTTGAGCCGCTGCTTCAATTATACCGCTGCCAGCCCACTTCCAAAATAAATGCCTTTCAAAAATTATTGATCTCTCATAGCTGACATCAAGACTAACAAGCGGAATGATTTTGAATCTTACCCCTGCTTCAGCTCCGGTTCCAAATCGGAATGCTTCATCAAATCGCTCAGCAAATGCTGCATCACCTGGATTTTGAAGCGCATCTTTGAACTTTACTCGCGACCAAGCCATAGAAGTAGAATGATATGGAATAATCGAAGATTTCCCTAAATCATATCCATATCCCGAAGCCCAGCCAAAACCAAACCGCCACATATCTGTGCGAATATCTTTGCTTGCTGAGTTGTTGCCGTTCGTCTTGGTGAATGAATTTCCAAGGAAAATATAATTGAATCTATAACGCAAAACATCATCTGAATATTTTGACTCATGAATTGAAGTGTATCCTAACTTAAGCTCGGGGTAATTGGTGTTTGAAAAATCACCGCTGAAGTTTTCAAGATTGATCCGCGATTGACCATAGTTAAATGAAATAGTGGGTGATCCCTTCAATCCGAAATCCATTGTCTCTTTTCCCCAGTCAAAATCAAAATCAAATGAATCCGTTGAATCGGAATCACATTCTTCTTCGATGGCAGTTAAGAGGGTATCATTTTCATTCTGTGGGAATGAGTGAAAACCTAAACCGGAAATTAAGAGAAGCGCAAAAAGTAACTTTAGTGTTTGCATGGTGAACTCCTATATTTATTAGTTGATGCATTTGAAACTAACACTGCCGTATCAAGCATAATGCCGAAAAGTAAAATCGTTATTGTTAAGAAATGTAATTCCATCTTTGTTAATTGTATCTTTTATTAAAATAGTAAGTTCAATTAATTATACAAGCTTAAACTACAACTTATTCACTATCCTTGCGAGGATTCATTTTACATCACTCATTCGCAATACAATTTTATTTAATTGTGGTAGGCCGCATAATTAAATTTATTTAGAAAGTTTAATTAAGTGAAAAGCGGTTTATAGGAATGATGAGTGCTACATATTTGCAATAGCTTAGTATTTATTTCAGGTAGTGTCTAATTACCTCATCCAGATAAGAATGGAATTTTTGAGGCAGGTTTTTATACTTTGATGATAATTTTTTTCTTACGCTATCGTAATCGTCTCCTTTAAGTTCGCTGACCGGCTCTATAATGTTATTTAAGAACGTCTGCATTTTTGTTTGGAGTCTATCGAATACTTCCGAATCATCGGTACAGGCAATATCTGCTAAAGTTTTATCGAAGTTAAAGTTATTCTCAACAAGAATTTTAAACACTAATCCTCTGAAATTTTCAGAAATTGTAGTTCGATTTACATCACCAAGCTCTTTTGCCGTTTCCACAATAGATGAATGCGAAAATTTTTTTTGTCGTAAAGAATCAAGCACAAGATCCTCAAAATTCAATTTTAAGCCCTTAACAATTTCATCCGGCAAGTCATTAAGCTGAAGCATATTTCTTCCAGCAGATTTAGCAAAGATCACAGCGCGTTTTATCACCGATTCTAACTCGCGAACATTTCCATTCCATTTATAACTCATTAAAACATCAAGGACTGCTTTCGAGATTTTAAATTCCATCGATTCAATGCTTAAAAAATGTCTTACCAAAGATTCAATATCTTCCTTTCTGTCTCGTAAAGGCGGAAGGTCAATACGGATGACATTTAAACGATAATATAAATCTTCTCTGAACTTCTTTTCTTTAACAGTAAATTCTAATTTTTTATTTGTCGCAGCAACAACTCTAATGTTTACTTTAGTAGTTTTTGATGAGCCAACTTTTTCAAACTCGCCGGACTGTAAAACCCTCAAAAGCTTGACTTGAAAATTTTCCGAAGTTTCAGCTATTTCATCAAGAAATATAGTTCCATTGTCAGCAGCTTCAAATCGGCCGATTTTATCCGTAACAGCTCCTGTAAACGATCCTTTTACATGTCCAAATAGTTCTGATTCAAGAAGAGTTTCCGAGATCGCACCACAGTTTACAGCCACAAAATTATTTCGATTTCTTTTACTTAATTTATGAATAGCTTGTGCTACAAGTTCTTTCCCTGTTCCGCTTTCACCGGTAATTAAAACATTAGCTTCTTCCGGTGCTGTCTTCTGAATAAGCTCGACAACATTTTGCATCGCTTTAGATTTATAAACAATGCTATGAAAGTTTTTAATTTCAACAGGGGGGATTACTTCCGATTCGGTGTCATCTTCAGCAACTTTTTTCATCCTTGATATTTCCGATTCAAGTGATGCAATCTTTTTGGTTAATTCAACTGCTTTTTCTTTTCCGGATAACTCAAGTTCTTTCTGAAAAGTTAACAATTCACTCTCTTTGCTTGAGAGAAGAGATTTTAATATCTGGGCTTCATCAATAGCTCCAGCCAGCTCAAGTTTCTTCTCGGTCAGCTCGGAAAGCAATTGATACAACAATAGCAAGATGGCAGGAAGTAATATTGCCCAGTAATCCAACCTAAGGTAGAAGAATACATGAAGTGTGAATGCAAAAAGAATTACGAGCATGAATAATGCACTTAGCAGAGAAGTTACTTTCACATTAAATTTTTTCTGAAGCCAGATCACTAATATGAAAATAAAAGAAAAGAAGATTGTTGATGCGAACTTATAATCATCACGGAAATATCTTTGATGGATCAGATTATCCAGAGCAAAAGCATGAAGCGTAAATGCTGGAGCATCCTCATCGAAGTTCGTAGAAAGTCCTTGGGTGATTTGCGGATCGCTTACCCCAATTATCACAACTTTATCTTTTAAATTATTAAGCTCATCACTTTCGGATTGAATTAAGTCGTGAAAATCGAGCAACGAATAATTTTTAAGACTTTTCCACGATGAAATAAAATTCACATCAATTGATTTTGGATAGCTGCGAGTGCCTACGTTTTCAATAAGTTGGTAAGAAAAAGCTTTTTCAGTTACGCCATCTGCTTTAAGCTCCAAAGGTACTTTGATAGTGGGATCTTCTACATAATTGATATGTCCGGTTTTAATTTTCTCATCAAGCAGTTTGGAACTTGGATAGCTTAGCGAATCTGATAGAAAATATTCATCACTTTGAATAATATTTCCGGCAACTGAACTTAGAGTAACTCGATTTGATTTGATTATCTCGTTGGTAAGTAAATTATCATAGACTGTCTGCGAAATGAATTTTGCACTTAGAAAAACTTCAAGTCCAATTGCTTTAACTTCTTTAATAGTCAATTTGTTAATCAGCAATGCATAATAGCTTCTCTTTATTGGCCAAGGACCAATGTTTTCAAGATCGGAAGCTGAGATGTGAATTAAGACAATGTTTGAATCTGGTGCCGCTTCGCCCTTTATTTTAGAAAAGATTTTTTCGGTGAACAAATTCAGCGGAACAAATGAATCTTTAAACAGAGATAATATTAAAAAGGATAGAACAACAATTGCTGTTCTTACCAATGTTTTATTTTTTATCAAAGCCGCTAAATTCATAGTTCAATATTCTGGTTACGGCAAAGATAATTATTTTATTTCTATCTTTAATTAAGTTTCAAACATTATAAAATGTAAATTTAATCGAATGGAAAAAAGCAACACAAAGTTTTACAAGATCTGAAATATGACTGAAGATCATCCCATTGATGATGAGATAATGTCAAGGCATGCTAAAGCGTTGGAAAAGGATAAGTTTTTATTTAAATCCCATAACCGATTTTACAGTTTTTATAGCTAAACATTTATCTAAACGCGGTTACTGCTGCGGGAGTGGTTGCAGGCATTGCCCGTATGACGCGTAAAAATCTCTACAATATAAACTTGCTCAAGTCTCTGTTCTTCACAATCGAATCTAATTTACCTTTCACAAATTCAGAAGTGATTTTTACTGTTTCTGATGGAAGCTTATCGGGAACATCAAACAAAATATCCTCAAGCAAGGTTGTAAGGATTGTATGCAATCTTCTTGCACCAATGTTTTCCACCTGTTCGTTCACTTCGGTTGCAATCTTCGCAATCTCCCGAATACCATCATCTGTAAAATCAAGCTGAACACCTTCTGTTTCAAGCAATGCATTGTATTGTTTAAGCAATGCGTTCTCTGTGGTTGTAAGAATTTTTATAAAATCATCTTCAGTCAAGCTTTTTAGTTCAACCCTAATTGGGAATCTTCCCTGAAGTTCCGGAATTAAATCTGATGGCTTAGAAATATGAAAAGCACCTGATGCAATAAAAAGAACATGATCGGTTTTTACAACTCCATATTTAGTATTTACGTTTGAACCTTCAACGATCGGCAGCAAATCTCTTTGAACTCCTTCACGCGAAACGTCAGGACCCTGAGCTTTTCCTCCGCTTCCGACTATCTTATCAATTTCATCAAGAAACACTATGCCTGAATTTTCTGCACGCTGAATTGCTTCTTTCTGAACTGCTTCCATATCGATTAGCTTTTGAGCTTCTTCCTGGGTCATAACAACACGAGCTTCTTTTATAGGAGTTTTTCTTTTCTTCTTTTTTTTAGGCATTATGTTGCCCATAATTTCCTGAATGTTAATTCCCATATCATCCATTCCAAACGGGCCCAGCACTTGCATTCCGATTGCAGTTTGAGCTGCCGCATCAAACTCTATCATCTTATCATCCATTTCACCTTTTTTTAATTTCTCACGCATCCATTCTCGGGTTTTTTGATTTTGATATGCTTCTGAATTAGGATCGGCGTCGGCTCCGGAAGGTCCAACTTTCTTAACAGGCGGAATTAAAATATCTAATATTCTTTCTTCAGCAAGCTGTTCGGCTTTAGCCTGAACTTCACCGGTTTTTTCAGACTTAACCATGTTCACAGATATATCAGTCAAATCTCTTATCATGGATTCAACATCTCTCCCAACGTAACCCACTTCCGTAAATTTTGATGCCTCAATTTTTAGGAAGGGTGCATTTGATAATTTAGCTAATCGTCTTGCAATTTCGGTTTTGCCAACACCTGTCGGTCCAATTAAAATTATATTGTTGGGAAGAATTTCTTCTCTCATTGTATCTTTTATTTGCTGCCGTCTCCAGCGGTTTCTAAGAGCAATTGCAACGGCTCGCTTAGCTTCGTTTTGTCCGATGATATATTTGTTCAGGCTCTCAACTATTTGAGAAGGTGTGAGTTCGTGATTCAAATTATTACCTTTTGTTTTACTTGGTGATTTCTTCGACATTGATTTTATCATTTGTATATATGCAAATATCTGAAGCTGTTTTTAATGCTTCGTGTACTATTTCTTTTACGGAGAGACTGCTGTACTTTTTCAGCATTCTTGCTGCAGAAAGCGCATACATTCCTCCCGAACCGATTGCAACTATTTGATCATCAGGTTCAATCACATCTCCATTACCGGAAATTACCAATGCTTTGTCTTCCGAAATAACAGCGAGCATTGCTTCAAGTCGCCGCAGATATTTATCGGTTCTCCAATCTTTAGCAAGTTCAACTGCAGAACGGTGAACATTTCCGCGGTATTGTTCGAGCTTATCTTCAAATCTTTCCATTAAAGTGAAAGCATCTGCAGAAGCACCCGCAAATCCGCAAAGAACTTTTCCATCGGAAATTTTTCTTATCTTCATTGCATTGTGCTTCATAACAGTGTTGCCGAGAGAGACTTGCCCATCTCCCCCTAAAGCACATTGCCCATTATGTATCATTCCCAAGATTGTTGTAGCTCTTATTTTTTTTGACATGTTATTGAACCCTCATGTTATTCATTTTCGAATTACTCTCCGTGCTGCTCCGTTAATTTCCTGTGAATATTCGTGTAATAATTAACCAATGTCACTAAATGGTTCGTGACATCCAGGCCACATCATTACGGCGCTAATTTCTTGCTTTCCTTCCACGGTAAAAACCACTCTGTAAATGGAAGTGCCATTGGAACTGCATTTATCCGCCCGCCAAAACCCATGTATCGATAAACAAGCATATTTAGATCCGAAACCAAAATTGTATTCAAAAGCTTTTCGTCGATTGACACACCATATTTATTAGCAAGCTTTACTGTGTAATCTATAAAAAATTTGCTTAACTTTTTATAAGCTAAATTCTTCCTAATATCTTCCTTAGATTCTTCAAAAGGCAAGGATGTATCAATGCCGGTTTCTCTTTTACCAATTAGCTTAAAAACAGAATAACCTTCGGACAGCGTAGTTGGTCCGTAAACTTCACCAATGTTCATTTGTGCAGCTATTCTTCCAATATCGCCGTACATTGTTACGGGAAAGAATCCGAATTCTCCTCCATTATTTCTTGTCCAAGTTCTTTTAGTGTGAAGAGAAGCAAGTATACGAAACTCAGCACCACGCTCTAGGTCAGATAAGACAGATTCAATTACTTCAAGACTATCGGTAAGAATTTCCAAAATGTTCACTTCCATTAGCGAACTATTTCCGATAGAATTTCTATTAGAATAATAATCGTAAATTTCTGTGTCGCTGATTTTAACAGAATCAAGAAGCATGTTTTTAAGAATCTTTGCCAGGTAATTATTCTTCCACATTGAGGTTGACCTTTTAACTTCGTGTAAATTTTGAAGTCCTCGTCTGTAGCCTTCACGGGCTAATAATTCCTGCTCAATAAATGTTTTAACTCTATCACTTAGCTTTGCAGCAAGAACTTTAGGATTAACATTTGCAGAATAGAAACCATCAAAAATAAATTCGCGTAAGAATTGCTTAACCGAAATTGGATCTTCATCAAATTTTATGAATGACATTTTGAGAGTATCGTATCCCAAATCCCTTTCTATTTTCAACAAATCATTAACATCGATATAAATATTTTCACTATCCGGGATTGAATTTGAAATTTTTTTTTCGTTAAGTGATGCCGTAACCTTATCTGCAATACTCCAAAATATTACTGCATCTGTTTTTACTTCTCTACCACTAAAAATTTGACCGTAAAACTCATTATAATATTTATCTGTTTTTCTTTGCTTAATTATTTCCTCAACATTCATTAAAGCCTGATCGCGTTTCTCAAATACTGCCGGTTCTTTTTTCAAAAGTTTAAAGATCAGCCAGCCCGAACTTGATTTGACTGGAAATGTAAAATCACCATCGTTAAAATTATAAACAATATCCTCAACTTGTTCCTTTAACTCGCCATATTTTACTTGGATTGGAGGTAAACTAGAATGTGTAATGCTTTTCGCCGAATCAAAAGTAATTCCATTTTTTAAGAGATAAAAGATTTCTGCTGCCGATGCAGAATCCGTAAAGTGAAGTACATCCAAATCGAGAACAAAGTATATCCTTTTCAGCCCTTCTAGCTTTTCTTCCCCGGATAGTTTTATCTTATCGCTAATTTCAATTTTGTAAAGAGCATCCCGCACAAACATTTTTTCAATCGCCTTAAAAGTAATCTGCATAATGTCTGAAGTATCGAATTTCAGTTCTTCCGCTTCAATAGCCCAAAGTTTTTCGGCAATCAGAGAATAAAGCAAATCGCTCTTTTTTTGTTCAAGATCTTTTTTAGCTCCAGCACTTACCTGCGGAATCAGCTCAAATCTCTGCTGAAACTCATCGGTAGTTATTCCGGATGAACCTATTTTCACCAAAAGACTATCGCCAGAAGCTAAGATTCTTGCAGACGTTAGAGTGAATAAGATGAAAAAATTGAAATGATGAAACTTCATTAATAGATAACGAACATGAGAAATATTTTAAGCCCTAAAAATTTTAATTGGAATTATTCTCGGAACAAATTTTTGATACCTGGTATATGCTTCACCATATTTTTCTATAAGCCTTTTTTCCTCGAAAACAGATCCGATATAAAAGTACACGACAAAAATAACAACAATTATGAAGTAAGTTAGAGTCATTACCGGTCGCATCACCAAAAACATTATCGAGAAAAAGTAAACCGGGTGTCTGGAATATTCGTATGGGCCTTCGATTCTAAGTGTTGAACTTTCATCTAAATCATTAGAATCGTAATTCCCAGCTCTAAATCTTTTTATTTGCGACCAACCAATAAATTCTCCCAGACTAAAATATCTGGCACTCCAAATAAACCCGATCAAACTCAACAACCGGAAGAAAAGAATAATTAAGTCGTAGGGATTTGACAAGTTATATAGAGTAATATCGATGCGGGGAAGTGAAATATAAATTATAGCAAATGAAATCACAGAAATAATATTGTAACCGATCCGGTAAAGGGCGATTAGATTTCCAAATCTATTTTTGAATAGCTTCTTTACTTTATTGGAAGCAAGAATTGAGTGTGAAATGCAAAATACCGATATTAGGATAATCGTAACTGCTACATCGACAGCAAGACTCATGCTAATTGCTTGCGCAGCCTTGCAATCGGAAGCCTTAACTGTTCTCTATACTTTGCAACAGTTCTGCGTGCAATGTGAATTCCCTCTTCGTTTAAAATTTCCGCAAGCCTATCATCGCTGTATGGAGCAGATTTGTCTTCGGATTCCATAAGCTCTTTCAAACGTTCTTTAATATGCTTGTTCGATACTTCTTCACCTGAATCCGTTATTAGACCTTCGCTAAAAAAATATTTTAATTCATGAATTCCCATCGGGCTTTGAACATATTTTCCGTTCACTACTCGGCTTATGGTTGAAATATCCATCTGAATTTCTTCAGCGATATCTTTGTATATCATTGGTTTAAGAAGTTTAGGGCCGCTGTCAAAAAATTCATACTGCTTTTCAACTATTGCCTGCATAATTCGCATTAGTGTATCACGTCTCTGTTGAATACATGCAATAAACCATTTTGCTGATTCAAACTTTTCACGCAAAAACTTGTATGTGTTTTTTTCCCGTGGATTTTTTTTATTTTTTTTATTGTTCTTAAACATTTCAAGATAAGTTCGGCTAATTGTAACCGAAGGCAAGCTTTTATCATTCAACGTTATCACAAAACTGTCATCAAGTTTCTCGATGATAAAATCGGGAGAAATTTGATTCATCTGAACTGAATCTATGTTGCCTTCACCGGGCTTCGGATTAAGCCTGTGAATGAGGTTGAATGTTTCCTTTAAACTTTCATCTGTCAGGTTCATCTTTTGTTTGATTATCTCGAATCGTCTTTTGGTAAAATCATCAAAGTGATTTACAAGCAGTTCATCTGCCAAGTATTTATAGTAAGGATCAAAATCCAAATTACGAAGCTGAACTAATAAACATTCCTGTAAATTTCTTGAGGCAACCCCAACCGGGTCGAATTTTTGCATTTTTTTCAAAAGCTTTTCAGCTTCATTTAAGGAAATATCAATATGCTCGAACATAGACAGTTCTTTTAGAATTTCATTTAAATCTCTCTTTAGATAGCCGTCTTCATCGAGGTTTCCAATGACTTCCTCTCCGAGTCTGTAAAGATCCTCATCAAGATTAAGCATTTGCAGTTGCTGTGTGAGGTGTTCGCTAAGGGATTCTCTCTGCTCTGCAATTGGATGAAACACTTCCTCATCATTACTTCTATTGACTCGATCAGCATCCCGATCGTAGTCATTCATAAAATCTTCAAGTTCAAATTCCTCTTTATCGTTGTCGGAATATTCATCAGCAGCTTCATCAGAGTTGTCTTTTTCCTGTTCCTGTACTTCTGAATCGCCATCAGTGAGTTCTTCAAGAATTGGATTAATCTCAAGCTCGGTTTTAATTCTTTGTTCAAGAGCAAGGGTATTTAACTGTAACAGCTTTTGATACTGAATTTGCTGTGGTGACAGCTTCTGCTGCTGCGAGAGCCTTTGACTTAGTGATAGCATTCTACTTTCCGATCATTTCCTTTAATTTTGAATACCAGTTTTTACTATAACGCCTTGTTAAAGCATCCTTACAAAAATCAATTAGATTTATATTTTCTTTGATTCCTTTTTCAAGTGCGGACGAACATTCCGAGAACTCTTCATATCGTAAAACATCTCCGCCAAACTTTGATACCCTGATCGGGAATAAGTGACAAGATATGGGTTTGGGAAAATTTGTTTTACCTTCAACATAAGCTTTCTCCAAAGAACATTTCGCTACACCATTTTCAAAAAAAGCAAATATACATTCTTTATTATTTATGCTGCTGACTAATAACTCGCCGTTTTTATTCTCAAAAAATCCATCTTTCTCTAACTTGTTAAGATGACTTTCCGTTAAATAGATTTTTACGGCCGTAAGCGAATCCTGAATTTGACCTATCTCATCATCTAAGAGAGGTGCGCCATATTCACTCTCTAAAGTACAGCAAGCGCCCTTACACTTTCCTAAATCACAAGCAAATTTCGTGTCAATTAATTTCTGCCTCAAAATTACGTCTTTTACAACAATATTGTAATTTCTATACATTGGAATAATTTTTGTGGAAAAATAACAAAATCGGTATGAAATCAAAAGAAATTCTGTTCTTCCTTAAAAAAAGTGAATGAAATCCATTGAAAATGATGTTACTCCGGAATCGCTTTCACTTTCATAATTGATAGAACTTTAACAAATTTACCTGCGCAAAATTCAATTTTTTCAATTTTAGGCAAATTGCAGTATAAATGTACCCTCGACTATCTCCCAAAAACTGGTTTTTTATCTATGAAGGTAAGATTAGAAAATGAAAAGGATCACAGTCGTTGCATTGGGAGGAAATGCACTTCTTCGTGGAAGCGAGACCGGCACAATTCAGCAGCAAGAAAAAAATACATACGATACTTGTAAAAATCTAATTAACATAATAAATAAAGATTACGGTTTAGTGATCACTCACGGCAATGGTCCGCAGATAGGAAATATTCTTCTAAGGAATGAAGCAGGCTATGAAAGTTATAAAATTCCGAAAATGCCGATAGATATTTGTGTTGCTGATTCGCAGGGTGGAATTGGCTATATGATTGAACGACAGATGAAAAATATTTTAAGAGAAAATAAAATTAGGAAGAATGTAATTACGATTGTAACTGAAGTGCTTGTTGATATAAATGATCAGGCATTTAAGGAACCAACAAAACCTGTCGGAAAATATTATCTGAAAGAAGAAGCTGATCTTTTGGCAAGAGCTAATAATTGGATGTTCACGGAGGATTCTAGAAAAAGAGGCTGGAGAAGAATAGTTGCTTCACCAAAACCCATTGATATTCTTGGTAAAAAAATCATTAAAGATTTAGTAAGCAAAGGAAACATAGTAATTGCTGTAGGCGGCGGTGGTGTTCCCGTTTACTTAGATCAAAATAAAAATTTACAGGGGATTGAAGCCGTAATTGACAAGGATTTAGCATCATCACTTTTAGCCACTGAAATCGGCGCAGAGTGCTTGTATATTCTAACAGATGTTCCAAAAGTTTATATAAATTTCCATAAGCCAAATCAAATGGCGCTTGATAAATTAAATGTTGATGATGCAAAAAAATATTACGATGAAGAGCAGTTCTCCGCCGGAAGTATGGGTCCAAAAATATTGTCTGCCATCAGTTTTTTAATCAATGGCGGAAAAGAATGCATTATAACAGAAGCATCAGAATTAAATAACCCGAAAAGCGGAACGGTGATTACGAAATGAAATCAATAGCACACTGAAGACACAGATACGACTGATTTGCGCTGATTTAAATATGTACTAATCTGCTGAATCAGTGTCATCTACGTGCCATTGACTAATTCTGTAATCCTTAAAAAACAATAATAGTATTCATTTTTTGGAGATATTAAAATGGCAGTTAACATGCAGAGCAAAGATCTAATTTCAATCCATGATCTCACTCTCGAGGAAGTCAATCAAATATTTGAAGTGAGCAAAACTTTAAAACAAAAACAATTGATAGGTGAACCACATCGAGTGCTTGAAGGCAAAACTCTCGGAATGATCTTCACAAAACCTTCTACCAGAACAAGAATTTCTTTTGAAACGGGAATCTATCAGCTTGGTGGAATTGGTATGTACTTTGGTCCGAACGATCTTCAATTGGGCAGAAGCGAGTCAATTTCTGATACAGCAAAAGTTTTATCCCGTTACTTAGACGGAATCATGATCCGCACTTTTGCCCATCAAGATGTAGTTGATTTGGCAGACGGTGCTTCAATTCCAGTAATTAACGGACTCACCGATCTGCTTCATCCGTGTCAAGTTCTTGCCGATCTTTTTACAATCCTTGAGAAAAAAGGAAAGCTGAAAGGACTAAAGCTTGCATACATCGGCGATGGTAACAACATGGCTCATAGCTTACTAAATGGCTGTTCAAAAGTTGGAATGCATATTTCGATCGCTTCACCTTCGGGTTACAAACCCAATACAGAAATTGTGAACAATGCAAAAAAGAATGCAAAGTACATGGGAAGTAAAGTCGAGATATTTGATGACCCAGTTAAAGCTGTTAGAAACGCTGACATAGTTTATACAGATGTTTGGGCAAGCATGGGACAAGAAGCCGAAGCTGCTGAAAGAAGAAAAAAATTCATGAAATACCAAGTTAATCCGAAGTTGGTCAAGAATGCAAAGGATGATTATCTGTTCATGCATTGTCTGCCTGCTCATCGCGGAGATGAAGTTGTAAACGAAGTTGCAGACTCTCCCAACTCAGTTATATTTGATGAAGCGGAGAATCGTTTGCATGTTCAAAAAGCAATCATGGCGTTGGTGATGTAGTTCATGCATACAAGTTTAGAAATGAAGATTTTTTTTGCTAAATCAATTTTGAATTTCTTTATGATTCTGAAAATTTGATAGGGTAATAAGGTTGCGTTTCTTGGACTTTTATAATTACTAAGGTTAAACAAAATGTAAATATGGTTTTGTAATGACTAACCTTAGTAACTAATTGAATGCCAGTTTATTAAACCTTATCATCTTATATTTATCCGTTAATCTTACTTAATAAATCAATGAATCTATTAAACAAAACTATCCTCATCACCGGTGCATCGAGCGGTATTGGCTATGAACTTGCCAGACAGCTTGCCGCAGAAAAATGTAAACTCATTCTACTTGCAAGGAGAAAAGAAATTCTGGATTCGTTTACAGAAAAAATAAAATCTAGCAACACCATACTCACCTACCAATGCGATGTTCGAAATAAATGTGAGGTTGAAAATGTATTTGACGATATCCGGAAAAAGATGGATCACATAGATATTGCGATTCTAAATTCCGGTGTGGGTCTTAAAGCATCTGTAGAAAATTTTGATTCAAAACTTGCCGATGAATCGTTTGAAGTTAATGTATTAGGGCTGATTTATTGTGTTGAGGAGCTTCTCAAGGATTTTATACCAAGAAAAAGCGGAATCATTGCCGGGGTATCCAGCATTGCCGATGTGAGAGGATTTCCCATGAATGGATTTTATTGTGCAAGCAAAGCCGCAGCCTCTGTTTTTCTGGAAAGCATTCGAGTAGAATTAAAAAGACATAATGTTAAGATCATAACCGTTCGCCCGGGATTTGTGACAACTCCAATGATAGCAAAGAATAAATTTAAGATGCCGTTTTTAATGAAAGCTGACAAAGCTGCCGGCATTATCGTCCGGGGAATAAAAAAAGAGAGGAAAATAATTCAATTTCCAATCGGTACAGTTATATGGGGAAAATTGATAAAAGTATTGCCTAATTTTATTTTTGATTTTATATTTTCGAAGCAAATACCGTATGAAAAATAAAAATGAAAGGAATGCCGTTATGAAAAATTTCTTTCTGCCTATCAAAAACATAGTGTCAATATCTCTTTATCCTGTGCTGTTTCTTAATCTTTATCTTAATCTTCATCTTTTAACCGGCTGCTCCCTTTCCAGCCAATACATTTCGGAGGGTCTTGAGCTATACGATTCCACTTATTACAAAGAAGCTGAGCAGAAATTTCTTGAAGCAATCGCAGAAGACTCATCTTCAGCCGAAGCATTTTTTCATCTTGGTAGAACCAGAAGTCAGCTTCAATCATATCGTTCAGCAGTTGAAGACTTTTCAAAAACGATAGAACTCGATCCCGAAAACTCTGAAGCATATCTTAACCGGGCAATTATCTACATAGAGTTAGAAGAGAGGCGAAAAGCTTTAGATGATTTAAATTCTTCAATTGAACTGAACAATCAAAGTTACACTGCATTTTTCAACAGGGCATATCTTAAAGCTGAAATGGGAGATTATGAGGGTTCGCTTCTCGATTACGATGAAGCAATTAGCCTGAATCCGGATGATCCAAAAGCATATGTGAATAGAGGAAATGTTAAGGGACTTCTTAAAGATCATCAAGGCGCGATAGAGGATTTTACAAAATCGTTGGAATTTGATTCAACCAATGTTCAAGCTTATTTGAACAGAGCGAACGATCGTGTGCTTGCAGAGGATTATGAAGGAGCTATCGCAGATTTTACAGAAGTGATAAAACAAAATCTACAGAACATCGATGCAATTATTCGAAGAGGTGATCTATACTTCAGGCTGGAAAAATATGATGATGCAAATACGGATTTATCCGCAGTTTTGAAAGCAAATCCGAAGAATACCGATGCGCTGATGCTCAGGGGCGATATTAAAGCAAAGCAGCAAAAAAATAAGGAAGCAATCGAGGACTACGCAAAAGTAATTAAACTTGATTCCAAATCGAGCGAAGCGTATTTCAAGCGCGGTAAAATTTTATTGGACACGAAAAAGTATGACTCTGCGATAAAAGATTTTTCAGAGATGATAAAGCTGAATCCCAAAGACGGAAGGGCTTACCACTCACGAGGACTTGCAAAGCTAAAGCTTAAAAAGAAAAAAGATGCCTGTAAAGATTTGAAGAAAGCCGGTGAGCTTGGCTACTTTGATGCTTATGCAGATATAAAGAAGTATTGCAAGTAAAAACTAATTGAATAGACCCGACTTTCAAGTCAGGGTATATAATACCGAAAGAAACGTGGGCTTTAGCCCAAACTTCACAATAGAAATACATGACTAAAACGTACAATAATGAATCGCTTCGCAGATTTGAGCTTCTAGCACGAATCTTAAATGGGGAAGCAATTACCAAAAATCAAGCTGCCGATGATTACAACGTTGAGGAGATAACCATAAGTCGTGATTTACAATTTTTCAGATCTCTTGGAATTGAAGCACTCAGCAGAAAAAATGGGATAGAAATTTTCAATAAAGTTAAAAATGAGCATTTAATCAGCTTTGCGTCCGAGTATTTCGCTCTAAAAATGAATTCCGATTATTTTACTAAATCAGTAAAAGTATTCTCAAAAGTTGATAAGTGCTTTTACCAGCAAATTGTGCTGCTAACAAAAGCAATTCAAGAGTCTCAAGTAGTTAAAATAACTTATCAACGTCTTTCTGATGATGAAATAAAAAGCTACACCCTTCAACCTCTTCGCTTAGTTGAAAGTAATAACAATTGGATACTTCATGCGATTAAGAAAGACGAGATAATACTTCAATTATTTTATCTAAGCCGTATTATCAACTTTCAATTAATAAATAAAAAGTTTGTCATCCCAACTGAGGTTGATGAAAATAAAGAAAAATATGAGATAGTGCTAAGATTTAGTCCTGAAGTTGAGAATGAAATATATTACAAAATCTGGTTTGATGAATTTGAAATAATCAAAGACAGTGAAGGGTATATCATTTTGAAGACAGAGCAACCAATTACAAATAGATTAGCTGCTTGGTGTGTAAGTTGGTGGGATAAAATTCGAATAACTAGTCCGATTGAGTTGGAAGCACAAATTAATCAAATGATCAAAGCCTATAAAAAGCAAAGATGATTTATCAATAAATTATTTCTTAATAAGAAGCTTATGAATAAGGAAATATTAGAAAAAATCAACATAGAAATTAATTCTATAACGCAATCTTCCGAATTCATTAAATTAAATGACCTGACAAATGAAGAAGACTTATTCTCAATCTTGAAAATCCAGAGAAAGGAATTGGTTCATTCTGATTTTTTAGCCAAACTTTTAGACCCTAATTGTTTCGATGACTTAAGGGATAAATTCTTAATCAGGTTTTTATCTTTTATTCAGAAAGACAGACCAATTCTAAATAGACTCTTTAAAAATGGAGGGCTGATTTCATCACCAATAATTTATCGCGAATACTACAGTATAGATTTAGTGTTGATTTTTATTAATGAAAAAATAATTCTTTCACTTGAAAACAAAATAGATGACGATGAAATGCTGGGTCAAATTGGGCGTTACCAACATTTTTTATTCAAAAAACTCCCTGATTTCGAGAGGGTATACTTATTTTTGACTATTGATAAACGGCCATCTTATTCATGCGATCCTAATCGTGAACCTGTATTGTCAATTTCATATTCTGATATTGATAAATTACTAGAAGATGTTGTTCCAGAAATACAAAATCGTAACACAAAATATATAGTTGAGCAATTTATGAAACACTTGAAAGTCGAATTCTCTAGTGAAATTAAAGAGTTATGTATCTCCTTTTATAAAAGATACCCCATGTTCTATAAAACTTTGATTAAAAACTCTCTTCCTTACTTGGAAAATTTTAGCGATTTAATTTATGAAATAGGAGAAGAATTTGGTTTCGATCCCCTAAAAAAAGAAACTTGGGATTATCCTAATTCGAATAGCTTAAAGACACAAATATGCTTCACTAAAGCTGAATATAAATTTGGAATGGGAGTTTTATTTTTCATTTCTCAAAACAAAGATCAACTATATGAAATGTACGTGATTCCAGCTATTGATAAAACAAAAAAATGTGAACTTAAAAAAATATTACCTGATATTAGAATAGAACCTGTTCCCCAATATGAAAATGGGTGGTCATGGTTTTCCATTGAAAAAGAAGCCATCCTAATTTCAGAAGATCCAGTTATAGACGATAATTTGGAACAAAATATTCGAAAGGGATTTAAAGAGGCTCATTCGATAATACTAAAAATTAATGAACAAGTTAAAGAGAGGATGTAATTTTTTATCACCCCATGATAAGAATTTGAGCACTCCTTCTCTCATATTTACTACTAAAAAAGGAGGAGTTATGTCAAAAGAAAAATCTTATATAACAATACCTGAAGAACTTATAAGCAAGGCGTTGTACAAGGTATATCTAACAGATACACATACAGAAATAATTAAGGATTTTCTCTACAAACTCTATCTTGGCAAATTGAATGACGAGAACATTTTTGTGCAAAAAGTCCTTGGCATAAAAAACAATTTTGATCCCGCTCTAACGCTTCCGAATATAAATTTTAACGAGAAAAACGGAATGTATTCTTTTACTGATTTTTATACTTTTTTCTCAGTTAAATATAAAGATGAGTCTTATGAATTAAACTTCCAAACAGCATTTCAATTTGAATTTAATTGCGAGGATATATTCAGAAAAACTTTCTTATTTACCGGTGGTACAAGTAAAAAAGCAGACCGTTCAGAAGAACTTACTAAAGCTATTATTAGTTCAGCCATAGCAAATTGCTCAATACATAATAAAGTCGTTCGATTTGATAGAGAAGCATACAAAGGCGAAATGGTTAGAGCCGTAGAATTTGTTAATACTCCCCCAACAAAAACTTCCGATCTTTTTATTTCAGCCGATAAGAAAGATCAGATTATCAGATTCATCAACTCAATAACTGATTTTGATAAGAATAAAATTTCATTGAGATATTTGTTTAATGGAAAACCAGGCACAGGTAAAACTCAAATAATAAACTCAATTATTACAGAGACATGTGGTAAATGTACGGTTGTGTTGTGCAACGGTGGATCACTGCCTGTTAAAAAGCTTTTCGAGTTTTGCAGTTACTTCAATCCATGCTTGCTCGTAATTGATGATCTTGATTTCCTTGCAAATGATAGAGAAAATAATATACATCAAACTGAATTGGGAGATTTCCTTCAAGCACTGGATGGATTATTGCCGAACTTTGTATTTCTGTTGTCAGCAACTAATGATAAAGGCTTGGTTGATAAAGCTGCATCCCGGCCTGGAAGATTTGATATGATACTCGATATTGCAGAGATTGAGCCAAAGAACTATTTATCTTTAGTTAAAAGAGAAACCTGTGATGAAAGGATAATATCCCTTTTTGATGAAGATACTCTACTTTATTTAAAAGATAGAAGAGTTACGGGAGCTTTTATTGTTAGTTTATTAAAACAAATCAAAAGCTCCATTATGTTGAATGGTGAAATATCTTGTGAGGAATTTTCCGAATATTTAAATCTATGCTATCGAGGTTTCTATTCAATAAATGATGATAATTTTAATAATGTTGTTGGGTTTGGAACATGAATTAATGTTTGTAGCTTTAAATAGAGTTATTATACTTAAGTAAAATTCAGTCAATGGCACACAGATGACACTGATTAAACAGATAACTGCAGATTTAAAATCAGCGTAAATCAGTCGCATCTGTGTCATCAGCGTTCTATTGATTTTTTTCAACTGGCTTCTTGCCGATAAACCAAATTAAAATTAACTTTCCTCTGAAATTCCTCTCAATAAGAGTGTTATTGTGAAAATATTTTTGATCACCTTATTAATCTTTTTCATTGCTGCTACAATCTTTGCTCAATCGGATACGGCGTTAGTTTTATCCGAAATAATGTTCAATCCGCAATCGGGAAATAATGAGTTCATCGAAATCTACAACCGCAGCGAAACACAAAGCTTTGACTTGGCTAACCACAAAATAATTTATTACACATCGAACGCTGATCTAATTACCTCAGCAGGATTTGGAACTGTACTTCCGCCAAAATCTTATGCTGTTATCTTCGAAGGTGATTATGATTTTGCAGCGGGAATTTATAATTCAATAATTCCTGCCAATACACTTAAGCTTAAAATTTCCGATAACTCATTCGGTGCTTCCGGAATGGCAAATACAACTGATAGACCTGTGTTATTTGTAAATGCAGCAGATGATACACTCGACCGTCACACTTATTCGGCTAACAATTCTACTGGTTTTTCTGAAGAAAAGATAATTATAAATCGTGACAGCCTTTCAATTAACTGGGCAAATTCGCAGGTGTTTAATGGAACACCTGGATTCAGAAATTCCGTTACTCCGCTAAACTATGATTTAAAGATTAAGAGTCTGACAATCTCCCCGCAAATTCCAATTCAAGGACAGGACGTGCAAATCTTCACTTCAGTGATAAATGACGGATATTTTTCTGCTGCTTCATACACCATCGAAATTTTTAACGATGCAAATTTTGATTCCCTAGGAAACGTGTCAGAAATCATATATTCTCAAACATTTTCTAATTTATCTCCCCGTGATTCAATATCGGTTAGCACAACTATGCCTTCAATAACTCCAGGAAATTATCAAATAATTTCAACAGTAACTTTTAATTTTGATGAGGATACAACAAACGACAAAAAGATTTTAAGATTCACAGTTCATCCTCCGGGAAATAATTATAATGATTTGGTAATTAATGAAATTATGTACGCACCATCAACCGGCGAACCGGAATGGGTGGAGTTATACAATAGAAGCGGCGAACCGATAAATCTCAAGAAATGGAAGCTTGGTGATAATACAACTTTAACAACTATCACCAACAACGATGCATTTATTCAACCGTTTTCTTTCTTTGTGTTAAGCAGGGATTCTTCGATAACATTTTTTTTCCCCAACATTATAAATTTTATTGTATTCAATTTACCTGCTTTAAATAACACCGGCGATGCGGTTGTGTTGAAAGATTCTCTCTCGGTTTTAATAGACAGCGTAACTTATGCACCTGATTGGGGAGGAAGTTTAGGAGGCAAATCGCTCGAAAGAATTTCTACAAACACATCAAGCACGGTGAAAGAAAATTGGGGAACTTCGCAAAGCATATTTAATGCTACCCCGGGATATATTAATTCACTTACACCGAAAGCTAATGACCTAAAGATTTTTTCATTCAGCAGCATTAAGGATTTTTTCATTATTGGTGAACAAGCTGAATTTAAAATTGAAATTCAGAATAAAGGATTGAATTCATCATCAAACTATCTCGTAAATATTTTTAACGATGTTAATAAAGATTCCGTTTCTCAGATCAGCGAGCTTATTGGACAAGTAAACCGAACTTCTCTTGCTTCAGGTGACAGTTATCAACTAACTTTTTCAACAACAAATTTTATTCAAGGGAAAAATTATTTTATCGCAAAGCTTGAAGTCACGCCTGACGATGATACAACTAATAATATTTCATTTACAGACTTTACAGGTGTTTCCGTCAACGAGATCAGAAATGATATCGTGATAAATGAATTCATGTATGCCCCAACTTCTCCTGAACCTGAATGGATAGAAATCTATAACCGCAGCAGCAAGATAATTGATCTTAAGAATTATAAAATTGCCGACAACTCGGATTCAATTCTTGTCGTTAAGAACTCGACAATTCTTAATCCCGGAGAATATCTCGTTATCGCTTCCGACACTACCTTGAGGAGATACTACAATGTTCTATCTCCAATCGTCTCTACAATTATTCCTTCTTTAAATAATACTAGTGATAAATTAATTTTACTCGATTCGCTAAGTAGAACAATTGATTCTCTTCAGTATTTTTCTTCGTGGGGAGGAAGCAGCGGCAAGTCGCTTGAAAGAATTAGTACAGAACAATCTTTATCGGATTCATCTAATTGGAAAACCACTCAATCAAAGTACAAAGCAACCCCAGGATACATTAACTCTATTTCCCAAAAAGATTTTGATATTCAAGTCACTGATATCGTTTTCATTCCAGAGTTTCCATTCTTTGGTGATAACGTTTCTGTTTTTGCTAAAGTTAAAAACATAGGAACAAGCACCGCTAATTTCAACTTAAAACTTTGGGAAGATACCGATCTCGATTCGCTGCCAAATACTCTTATTTCATCGCTTGATGGACTCAATCTTCTTCCGGGTGATTCTGTGAATGCCCAATTCGGTCTTTTAATTAGCAATCTGCAAAGCGAAAAAGGATTTTTTATAATTGCTGATTTCACTCAAGACCAGGACACAAGTAACAACTACTTTTATAAAAGGATTTCTCCCGGTTATCCTCCGAACACAGTTCTGGTAAATGAGATTATGTATACACCAATTAACAGTGAACCGGAATGGATTGAAATATTCAATAACTCAACTGATACGATTAATCTTAAGAATTGGAGTGTGACTGATATACTTACAACTCCAGCATCTGCCAAAGTTGCTGGGGATATTTTTATTTCTCCAAAATCATTTTTGGTTTTAGCAAAAGACACAACGCTTCACTTTTTTCATCGGCTAATTCCATCTAAGGTCATTAAACTAAATCTTCCCAATCTTAATAATGATATTGATGGTGTTGTGCTCAAAGATAATCGTGGAATGACAATTGATTCCGTAAAATACTTTAGCGATTGGGGCGGAACAGGCGGCAAATCACTTGAAAGAATTTCGCTTACATCACCGTCTAATTTATCAGGAAATTGGAGCTCATCAACAGATATTGAATTAAGCACACCGGGAAGAATAAATAGTATTACTCCCAAACAATTTGATTTATACGTTGCGGAGATTTCTTTCAGTCCGAGATTTCCTGTCAATGGAGATAACGTTTTAATTAATGTAAAGGTTAAGAACAACGGCTCATCGGCTGCAAATAACTTTTCGATTGAATTTTGGATTGATACAGATTCAAATCTTATTGTTGATCTGCTTTTATCAAAGACTGATGGATTAAATTTGGGTTCGGCTGATTCTTCCATTTTTACTTCTGCAGCTTCAATTAATAATCTCAATTCAAAAATTTTGACTGCTGTTAGAATTATTTTCACTCCTGACGAAGACACACTGAATAACTATGCCGAAAAATTTGTTGAGCCAGGATTTCCGGAACAATCAATCATCGTCAATGAAGTAATGTACGCCCCAGCCAATAGCGAACCGGAGTGGATTGAGCTTGTAAATATTTCAAACAAAACAATTGATATTAATAATTGGTCTGTTAGTGATATGCTTACCACTCCGACAAAAGCTTTTATTACCAGCTCAAGTTTAGAAATTCAGCCAGGTGAATATTTCGTTTTGACCCGTGACACTTCATTTTACAATTTTCATTCGCCGATTGATTACAAAGTGAAAATTGTGAACTTCGGAACCCTTGGCAACACTGAAGATGGAATAATGATTTACGATTTTCGCAACGGAATTATTGACAGCTTTTTCTATAAATCGTCTTTTGGTGGAAACAACGGATATTCACTTGAAAGAATTTCGCTTTCACAAGCGACAAACGATAGCAGCAATTGGATTACTTCTTTGAGTTATAATCGAAGCACACCCGGTCAACAGAACTCAATTTTTAACATTCCATTTTATACGAAGAATGATTTGGTAATTAACGAAATCATGTTCGATCCCGACATTGACAACAGCGAGTTCATAGAATTTCTGAATTTGTCTTCTGATTCCATAAATATTGGCGGCTGGCATATAAAGGATGAAAATGAAAATGCAAGCATGCTTTCTGAAACGAGCTTAACTCTTCCGCCAAATCAATACTTTCTTTTTATTGCTGATTCAATAACGGTAAGAAAATACAATCTGCAAACTTATCCTTACAAATCTGTACTAGATAAATCGAGTCTTGGTTTAGTAAATACAGGAGAACTAATTCTACTCAAAGATGCAAGGGGAAATACAATCGATTCGGTTTGGTATTCCGATAAATGGCACAATAAAAATTTTGTTACTACAAAAAACATTTCGGTTGAAAGAATCAATCCACAATTAAATGGAAATGATTCAAAAAACTGGAGCAGCAGCGTAAATTCGAATGGTGCAACACCGGCTAATCAAAACAGCATTTTTACCGATAACCAAAATCGTTCAAATAACATTTCTGTTTCTCCAAATCCTTTTTCACCGGATAACGATGGATTCGAAGATTTTACAATCATAAATTACACTCTCGGTCAACAGACCTCGCAGGTAAGAATTAAAATTTATGACAGCAAAGGGAGATTGGTAAGAACAGTAAGCAACAACCAGCCAAGCGGTTTATCCGGTTCAGTCGTGTTCGATGGAATTGGTGACGATGGTGCAGCTTTACGAATTGGTATCTACATAGTTTTCCTCGAAACGTTGAATGAAACTGAAGGAGTGGTGGAAACTCTAAAAACAACTGTCGTGGTAGCGAGGAAGTTATAAAATCAAGAGTAAAACAATGATTTCTAAATCAAATTCCCAGTTAACTCCCAATTTCGGAAATAAAAAATTCCAGCAAATACTGTTAACTATCTTTGTGTTATTCTGGGCAGTATTTGCAATCTCTCCGCTCTACAGACCGGAATGGTGGCTTGAGAATTATCTCGTATTTGCATTCATTTTGTTTCTTGTTTTATCTTACAAAAAACTGCAGCTATCAGATTTATCATATTTACTAATCACAATATTTCTACTGCTTCACACAATTGGAGCGCACTATGGTTATTCAAGTGTGTCGATAGGTTTTACAATTAGAGATGTATTTGGATTGATAAGAAATCCTTATGACAGAATTGTTCACTTTCTTTTCGGTTTTCTCTTTGCTTATCCCATTTACGAATCATTAAAGAGATACAGCAATCTGAAAGGTGTTTGGCTATACATACTTCCGATTAATTTTATAATCAGCTTAAGTGCAATTTATGAGATAATAGAAGCTGCTGTTGCATGGACATTTCCGCCTGAGCAATACAATCCTTTCGTAGGACTGCAAGGCGATATTTGGGACGGTTATAAGGACATGCTGCTTGTGTCAACCGGCGGAATAATACACATATTAATAATTTGGCTTACTGATAAACTGAGAAAAAATTAATCATGCCTTACATTAAAGTAGATAGCAGCATTTTCCTTTCTCAGATGCGAACAAAGGATATTAAGCAGCTTGTAAAATATTTGAATGATAAGGCAATCTTTAACAACACACTAACTATTCCATTCCCTTTTACTGCGAAAGACGGAGAATTTTTTATAAATCTTTGTGAGAAGAAAAGAAAGAAATACGGCAGGCTTACCAATTGGGCAATTCGTGATAAAAATAAAAGATTGATCGGCGGATGCGGATTTCAAATGAAGTACAGGCGCAATTCAAAGAAAGATGAAATCGGATATTGGATTGCAAGACCATTCTGGAATAAAGGGATAATAACAAAAGTAGTAAATAAACTTTCCGAAATTGGTTTTAAAAAATTTGGTTTGAAGAGAATTGAAGCAACAATTTTTATTCACAACGATGCATCATGCAGAGTTCTTGAAAAAGCGGGTTTTAAGCTTGAGGGAGTATTTCGTAAAGCAGTTAAAAAAGGGAATAGATTAATTGATGTTAAGTTATACCATAAGGAAATTTTGTGAAAATATGTTTTTTCCCTATAGAATTTTAATTGTATCAATTTTCTTTATTCTGTAAGGTGACTGGTAAATGTTTTTAATTTTTGGACTAAAACAATCAAAAATATTTAACGGATTTTTTAGGTATTTTTAATTTATAAAAGGTAATCATTCTAAAATTATGATTGAAATTTACAATCTTCACAAGAGTTTTGGCGGTAATAAAGTATTAGACGGAATAAATCTTAAGATTCATACCGGCGAAACGATTGTGATCATCGGAAGAAGCGGTTCCGGCAAAAGTGTTTTGATAAAACACATAGTCGGACTTCTTAATCCTGATGATGGTTATGTTAAAGTTGAAAACCAACGAGTCGATGAACTAAATGAAAAAGATTTATACAGCCTGCGACGAAAATTCGGTTTTCTTTTCCAGGGTTCTGCTTTATTTGATTCTATGACAGTTGAAGAAAATGTTTCACTACCGCTTGTTGAAGCTTCAAACGGATATTCAAAAGATCAAATTAAAAAAATAGTTTTAGAAAAGCTTGAGCTTGTTGAGTTACCAAATATTCAGCATTTAAAACCAGCCGAGCTTTCAGGTGGAATGAAAAAACGCGTCGGGCTTGCGAGAGCATTAGTCACAAACCCTTCTTACATTCTTTACGATGAACCGACAACAGGACTCGATCCGATTATGTCAGATTCTATTGATAATATGATTAAAGATCTCGGCACAAAATTAAATGTAACATCCGTTGTTGTTACTCATGATATGTACAGCGTTAAAAATGTTGCTGACAAAGTTGCTATGATTCATGAAGGAAAAATTTATTTTGTTGGTAAGCAACAAGAACTTCTCACTTCGGATGATCCTGTAATTATTGATTTTATTAAAAGGACAGGAGTTTAATTGCCATGATGGATAAAATTTCTATTGTCGAAGTCATTCAATTGATGCTTGCTCCGGGCTTGATGATTTCGGCTTGCGGGTTGCTTTTGCTTGCAATGAACAATAAATACTCGCTTGTTGTAAATAGAATACGATTACTCAACGAGGAAAAAAGAAGATTTATAAGTAAAGTTTCGGGAAAAGATTTTAACTACGAGGAAACAATCCGTCTTGAGAGTATCTCACTTCAAATAAAAAAATTGGCTTTCCGTGCACGTCTCGTTAGAAATGCCGTATTATCTTACACAATTGGCGTTGCTCTTTTTGTAATTACTTCTCTTTTAATCGGATTCAAATTCATCTTCGATCTTGAAAGATTAGGATCAATTATTACAACTCTTTTTTTAATTGGAATGTTGTCCGTATTAGCCGGGGTAATTTTTGCAGCTTACGAAACTATTAAGGGATACGAAATCATTCAGCTTGAAGTTAAAGTAGACTAAAGGACGACGTTTTTTATCCACTTAAAAGATTTTATCATGTCCTCTAAGAAGGAGTTTTCATATAAAGAATATCTAGAACCGGAAATGATGCTTCAACTTTACTCTCAAGGAGCTTTTCCTATGGCAGATGAAAAAACCGGAATTATCAATTGGTACCTGCCTGAGAAACGAACAATCATTCCACTTAATAATTACAACTATCCCCGCTCACTTAAAAAAGCTATTTCAGATTTCAACTTTGAATTTAAATTTGATACGGATTTCATTTCAGTTGTAGATATTTGTGCAAACAGAAAACCAACCTGGATTTCTGAAGAATTAATAGAAGCTTATTTGCGGCTCGATAAATTAGGCTTTATTCACACGGTTGAAACATGGCAAAAAGAAAAGCTTGTCGGCGGGCTTTATGGTGTTACAATACGCGGCGCATTTTTCGGTGAATCGATGTTCTCAAAAGTATCGCAGGCATCAAAAGCCGCATTAATTAAATTGATAGAACATCTTAACAAAAGGAAATTTGTTTTGCTCGATGTTCAGTACATTACTCCTCATCTTAAAATGTTTGGAGCAATCGAGATTAGCTTTGAACAGTATGAGGCGCTTCTTGCAAAAGCCTATAAAGCCGATTGTAGGTTTTAATAGCAATCAGATATAAATTAATCCTGCAAAAAATAAAATAAATAAATATTAAAGTAATTTGGTGCGATATGAAAATTATTAATTTTCCCTTCACACAAATTGATTGGGCAAAGATTGAAGCAGAGGAACATTGCGGAACAACCGGTTTTGCCTCATGGAAAACAGTTTTACTCGACGATATTAGAATCAGACTAGTGGAGTATTCAATGGATTATTTTGCCGATCATTGGTGCCACAAAGGCCATATTATTTATTGCATCGACGGGGAAATGACAACCGAATTAAAAGACGGCCGAAAAATTACTTTTAGAAAAGGTATGTCATATCTTGTTGGCGATGACTCTCAGAGCCATAGAACATTCACCGACAAAGGTGCCAGATTATTTATAGTGGATTGATTAAATAAGATGACCAAATTCAGAAAGTCCAATTTTAATTTAAATGATAGAGACACTGTTTCTATTATTGATGAACTTCCGCTTTGGTCTGCCCCTTTCGGTTTAAAGCTGCTTGATACGATAAGGCTTAGACAACACATTACCGCATTGGATATTGGCTTTGGATTAGGATTTCCTCTTCTCGAAATTGCTCAGCGATTGGGAAACTCATCAAAAGTATATGGGATTGATCCATGGAAAGCTGCTATTGAAAGAACTCAAACTAAAATTAATATTCTCGGTTTAACTAACGTAGAGCTGATTGAAGGAGTTGCAGAGAATATTCCTTTGCCCGATAATTCCGTTGACTTGATTGTATCTAACAACGGAATTAATAATGTTCAAAACCTTGAAAAGGTGATGAGCGAATGTAAAAGAATCGCAAAAAAGTCCGCGCAGTTTGTGGCGACAGTAAATTTGAATAAGACGATGATAGAATTTTATGATGAACTTGAGAAAGGATTAATTGAGGAAGGATTGAATGAAAATGTATCACAGTTAAAAAAACATATCTATCACAAACGTCGACCGCTCGATGAACTGAAAAAACTGTTTCAAAGTAATGGATTCAAAATAGAAAAGTTGATACATGATTCTTTTAAACTCAGATTTTTAAATGCGACTACCATGTTTAATCATTATTTAATAAGATTAGCATTTCTGGATAGCTGGCTTGATCTTGTTCCGGAAGTGCTGATTCAAGAAATATTTACCCGAGTTGAAAATCGCCTAAACCACAAAGCACAAGATGATGAGGAAATCGTTCTAACCGTTCCGTTTGTTGTAATTGAAGCTGAAAAATCCTAAGTGAAAATTTCTTCCCAGTGTTTTAGGTATCGCATTAATGCAAAATCTACAAAAACAAATTCAATTATTGGATTGAAAATGTTTAATAATAATCGTAAACAGTATCACTAATTTTTAAGATATTATCATTTGAAGGATGAATTTGAAAAGCTTATTTATTTCTTTATTCTTACTCATTGCTGGAATTAGTTTAGCCCAAAGTGGAAAAGATGAGTGTATTCGTGGAAAGATTGAACGATTCAATCGCCTGCAAAAATTTAAAAATATTAATTATCCGGGTGACTCCAAGTACGATGTTAAGTATTACAAACTTGATTTGAATGTTAATCATATTGCTCAGACAATTTCAGGTAATGTAACTTGTAAGGGTGAAATTGTTGAACCTAATGTTACTGAGATTTATTATGATCTCACAAATTCTTTAATTGTTGACTCTGTTTTAATTAATGGAAATGCCGCAACATTTTCTAGGGGATCAAATAAATTAAACATTTCACTAAACACTGCACTTAATCAGGGTTATAATTTCACAACAGTTGTCTACTATCATGGTACACCAGGTTCAAGCGGATTCGGTAGTTTTGAATTCAGTTCTCACTCAGGAATTCCGGCAATATGGACTTTGAGTGAGCCTTACGGTGCAATGGATTGGTGGCCTGTTAAGGATACTCCCGCAGATAAAGCTGATTCTGCGGATGTTTGGATAACTGTAAGCACTAGTTTAACTCCAGTCTCAAATGGTAAGTTAATGGAAATTGTAAATAACGGAAACGACACACATACTTACAAATGGAAAAACAGCTATCCGATTGCACAATATCTTTTATCGATGGCAATAACTAACTATGCACAGTACACCAATTATTATCATTACAGCCCTACAGATTCAATGCCTATAGATCATTTTCTTTATCCAGAAAGTTTAAACTCCAATATCTCACAGTTAAATAAAACCCCGGGAATGATTGAAATTTATTCACAGCAGTTTGGTCAATATCCGTTCATTAATGAGAAGTATGGACACGCACAATTTGGCTGGGGAGGTGGAATGGAGCATCAAACAATTAGTTCAATGGGAGGATTTAGCGATGGTTTAATATCACATGAACTTGCACATATGTGGTTTGGTGACAAAATTACCTGTGAAGATTGGCATCACATCTGGCTTAATGAAGGCTTTGCAACTTATGCTGAAGCAGTTATTATTGAAAATTGGTTTGGTAAAGCAGGATACGCTAATCAAATTGAAAGCGAAATGAATTCCGCAAAATCAGCACAAGGAAGTATTTGGGTGCAAAATATTTCCTCAATCGGGCAAATTTTTAATGGCGCAAGATCTTACGCAAAGGGAGCTGTAGTATTGCATATGTTAAGAGGCATAGTTGGCGATTCAACCTTCTTTAATATTTTAAGAAGTTATGTTAATTATCCAAAAGTTGCTTACGGCGTGGCAGTCACTGAAGATTTTCAGACTATCGCCGAGAGCGTTTCGGGTATGGATTTAGATTATTTCTTCCAGGAATGGATTTACGGTGAGAATTACCCAAAGTATTCAGTCGTTTGGAGCACACAAAGCATTGGCAGTAATCTAAATGATTTAGCCATACAGATAACACAAAATATTAACTCATATCCTTCCTATTTTACTATGCCAATTAAAATAAGGGTGAATTTTACAGGTAGCGATACTCTGATCACTATTTTTAATAATGCCCAGGTTCAGAATTTTAATGTAACTGTCCGAGGGAAGCCAACCTCAATTTCATTTGATCCGGAAAACTGGATATTAAAAACTATTAACTCTGTTGCAACCGGGGTAGGTGATAAAATAGAGTTGAATTCATTTTCACTTGAGCAGAATTACCCGAATCCTTTTAATCCTTCAACAAATATTAAGTTCAGTTTACCGCAAACGAGCATGGTTAATCTTTCGGTTTACAATTCACTTGGTGAGCTGGTAAATGTTGTTGCCCACGGTGAATATGATGCGGGAGTGTATGAAAGAGTTTTCAATGCATCCGCCTCAGGCAGAGGTTTAGCCAGCGGAATTTATATCTACATTTTAAGAGCTGATAATGTTGTATTACAGAAAAAAATGATCCTCCTTCGCTAAGCCTGCCCTCTTTTGGAGGGCTTCGGCGGATAAGTTTTGATGAAGTAAGTATTGAGATGAAATAATGAAACATCAATTTTTGGTTTAAATAATAGCTTGAATGAAGAACAACGAAAACTATATTTCGCTCTAGCTCTATTGAATAACACTTATGCTCAAAAAATTTCTCCTTACCTGTATATCGTTTTTTTCATCAATAATTTTCATCTCTGCACAAGATTGGAAAACTTATCCTTATCACCCGATAGGGAGTAGCATCCATTTTCCGACTGATGAAGGCCGGCATCCTACTGAGCCAACAGAATGGTGGTACACAAACGCCCAGGTTAAAGGAAACATCACTGGAAATAAATACAGTATAATGCTAGCCTATTTTTATTATCCCACATTTTTAATTGATGGCTTTCGAGTTTTTAACATTGCTAATGAAACGCTCAATCAATTTTATACCCAGACTTTGTATTGCAATTACAGTAACCTTGCAAATGATCACTTACATATCAAAGCACAGCCCGTTGGAAGCATCGAAGAAGAATGGACCACAGTTCTGGATAGCTCTGGGAAATTAGAGCCTTTTGAGTATTACATTTTTGCTGTATCTCATTTCGGCGAAATAAAAGCAAGGATTAATGCCGTAAAACGTCCATTAATAATGGGCGGAAACGACTTTGTTTACCAAGGTACATCAGGATATTCCAATTATTACTCTCAAACGATGTTAAATCTAACAGGAACTTTGACGCTTAATGGTATTACTGAATCTATTACCGGAACTGCTTGGGTAGATCATCAGTATGGAAAAATGAAATCCGTGATTGATGAAAAATACGAATGGTTTTCCATTCAACTTTCAAATGGCATGGATTTAAATATTTGGACTATTTTCTATGGCCAGAATCAATTGCCAAATACATCAAATTATAAAATTTGCGGCATTCATATAAGTGAATTGAAAGATACTACCATCTCTAATTTTAACCTTACTCGATTAAAATATTCATTTATGCCCAACAGTGCATTTTGTTATTCTCAACAGTGGCATTTTGTTTGGGAGGGAATTGATCTTATTATCACAACTAATCAAAATAATTGTGAGGTGCTTTCACCTGTTAGATTCTATGAGGGCAGCACAACAATCCAGGGAATGGTTGATGGAGTGCCTGTCACAGGTATTGGTTTTGCCGAGCTGCTTCATCCATATGAGAATCCAAAAATAAAATTTATTAAAACGACTGGTAATAGAATTTCTAATGATTCAATTAAAATAGTCTGGGAATTATTAAATCCGGATGAAGGACGACCTATATTTTACGATTTAGAATTTAGTAATGATAATGAGATCACTTTTATACCTATAGTTCAAAGATTGACAAATACATCATTTGATTGGGATAGTACTGGATCTGAAGCCGGAAGCTCCAGCTTGCTTCGGGTTACAGGTTATTCAATCGATGGCACGCTTAGAGGAAATGATACTATTACAATTGGCACTGAAAAAAATGAGACGGTTATTCAACCTGATTTTTATTTAATGCAGAACTACCCCAATCCGTTTAATTATACAACATTTATTAAATTCAATTTACCGCAAGCAAGTAAGGTGAATCTTTCGATTTACAATTCACTTGGTGAGCTTATAATTGTTATTGCTGATGGTGAATATGAAGTCGGAGTTTATGAAAGAGTATTCAATGCTAGCGAGCTTGCAAGCGGAATATACGTCTATGTTTTAAAGGCAGCTAAATTAGTATTAAGACAAAAAATGGTCTTAATGAAATAATTTTTCGCACATAAAATTATTTTTAATAAAAAACGGCAGTTTTAAACTGCCGTTTTTAACACTATGAAACTGATGACCCGTTTAGCAATACCACCATGTGTGTAAACGATTAGGATCAACCAAACGAAATTGAAATTTGCCGGATGATGGATTTTGCTTTGAATTCAAGCTCTTGTTTATAGCTTGAATTAAATTCTTTAGTCCTTTTAATCCCTTCATAAAACTCCTTTCGATTAGTTAATTAAATAGGTCACTTATTTAAATCATTGTAAACTTACAAGTGAATAATAAATAATTACTTCAATAGATTCAAGTTAAGATTGGGGATTAGAAATGAATTGTGCCCTAAAACACAGTTCCTTATTGTGCTTCAATTAAACTATTGATGTTGTAAAATTGTATTTCATGTGTAAGGAGAATTATATATTCATCATGTTTTTCGAATAATGCTCTGGCTTTATCAAAAAGTTCGTGAACAATTGTATAAATTGTTTTTAATCTCTCCTGATCTAAAATGGTAGTGATTTTTTCATCAGTTATTTCATCCTGAAATCCATATATTTCATAATAGCCTGTCATAACAAGAGTTTCATATCCATTTGACAAATCTTCCTTAGCATCCAAAAGATCGTCCACAATTTGTAATGCGGCAGCAGTATAATTAAATGCCTTCATTAGATCACTAATTTTTTGCTCATCATAATTTGCAAATCTAAAAAGAGTTTCGTAAACCATATATATTGGAGCTGCTTTGTTTCCTAATCTTTCTGGTTCATCCCACTTAAATGGAGTAACCTTCCAACGATTTTTCTTTTCGAAACATTCTACGTCAGCATATATTTTAAAATATTTTAATATTGGTGTGCTCGTATTCTCAGTCCCCAACGCCTCGCTTAAAAGCTTTTCGGCAATCTTAATTGCATAGAAACCAACAAATATCATTTCAGCATTCGGATTTTTGTTGTCACTAAATACATCTATCATTTTATAGCCGAATGTTCCAATATAAAATGACTCAATAAACTTGTCTAGTTTTTCATCAGCTATTTCCAACTTCTTATCCCAAATCCAAAACAAATAAAATGCCGTTCTTAAAGGCATATGATTTTCATAATATGCTATCTCTTCGCTTTTAAGAAATTTATTAAGTACATCATTATAAAACGATAAATGTTTCTCTAATAATGAACTGGTACCTTGTTTGTAGGAGGATATTAGTTCATTAATTCTAAACTTATCCCACATAAGTGTTCTGAACTCATCATAATTGTTTCCTCTACCTTTTAACAAATTTCTAAAATCAGTTCCCTGGAGCATTTCATAAATTCCCTTTGCAACTTCAATGTAACTCATATAAACTCCTTAATTATTTTCAGCGAGGTGTGGTTCATTTTCTTATATAAGCATCAATTTTTTCTGCGGCTTAGCGAGGAACTTACAACCATCTTTTGTAAGGACAACTTCCTCTTCAAGAGTTGATGTACCAAAACCTTTCACAGTAAGCCGCGGTTCAATTGTGAATACCTGAGATTCTTCAAGCTGCATGAAAGGCGTGTTTCCATAACGTTCCCAGCGAGGAAATAATCCGGCCCCGCCATCATGTACTTGCATTCCCACTTGATGTCCGAGTCCGTGTGGATATTCTTCATATCCCTGAGATAAAATATAATTTCTTGCAATGTCATCCATATCGCACCCTTTAACTCCAGGTCTTAGCTTATCTGCAACCATCTGGATTGAATCACGGATCACGTTAAATCCTTTTTCAACTTCGGGAGGAGCTTGCTTCTCGCCTTTTTTCAGAATATACCATGTCCTTTGAAGATCAGAGCAATACCCTTTATAAGTTATTCCAAAATCAATATTGACTAAATGACCGGGTTTAACTTTGCGATTTGTTGGGCCGGAATGAGCGCCTTGAGTATCGGGACCTGTAAACACCGCAGGACAATGATCTTCCTCCCACGCTAAACCGAATCCTTTTTTAACAACAATCTTTTTAATGAAATCAGCAATCTGAATTTCACTTACTGCCGGTTTAATATACTTAGTAACCGAATCAAATATTTTTAAAGTTTCTTTAATTGCTTCCTTCATGATAGAGATCTCTGTTGCAGATTTTCTGCCGCGAAGAGCAGAAATAATTTCTTCGGAACTAACCAGCCTGTTCACATAATCTGTGCCTTGTAAATGATCAAGAAAAATTTGATACATGCCGTATGTAAGCCCGTCTGCCAGCACTGAATCTTTTGAATAATTAACTGCAATACTTTTAGGATCTTTCAATTTGATATAATCAACTAAAGGCTCTCTGATAGATTTAAGATAACCGATTACATTTTTGTAAAGACCATTCTTCTCGTACTTGTCCTTTTCCAATGAGCCGACAATTGCTGTTGTATCTCCGTCTTTGCAAATTATGAATGCAGTTTGCCAGGTGCAATGCTCTCCAACTATCATCTCCATAACCGGATCGGAAGAAATTGCACTTTCTCTTACAAAGGTCAGCCACATGTCAACACTCTTTTCATTTAATATTCCAATGGCTTGCTGAATTTTTTCTTTTAAAATTTTATTTGACATAATATTTTCCTAATAAAATAAATTGGTTGTTGTTTCAAATTTATGAACACATGACTGCCTTTGCAAGCACTTAAAGGAATTTAACATTGCAGAACACTGCTGCCCAAAATATTTCGGTGGTTTGGATGGGACTTTCAACACATGATTACATCTAGTTTCTTATTTTTTTAATAAGCTGATAAGGTTAATGAGATTATTTATCTTAGTCTGTTACTAAGGTTTGCTCCTTCAGATATTTAATACACCAGTGTATACGATTTTTTTCAACCTTAGTAACCACAAATACCTTAGTGAAACAAAACCTTATCAGCTTATTTCTCATAATTGTACCATGATGTATAAAATAATAATGTAAAAACTTAGATTTATTTTGTACAAATATGTGGCGGAAAAATAAAAATGGAATTCTGGAAATATTCTATTCTAAGAAAAACAATTTAGAATATTATTCCACCTGCCAGCCGTAATCCACATACTTCCAATCGAATCCATCGCCTTTAACGGTTATAAACATAAACCCCTCTTCGAAGCCCATGTTTGGTCCTGTCCACCAAGCTGCTGAGACAGCACCGCCAGTTATAAAATGAATACCATCAACAAATATATCTTCGACTGTATGGAGATGACCTTGTAGAACGAGTTTTAAATTAAATCCTTTGAATAAATCTAGAACTTCCTTTGAGTTCACAACTACTAACGCAGAATCACTCGCTAAAGTAGAGCCATAATATTTTTGATTGAATATTGTAATGAAAGGAATATGTGTGCTGATAACAATTGGAGTTTTGGGATCTGTTTTTGCTAACTCTTCTTTTATCCAATCAATCTGTTTGTCGTCAATCAGTCCGATGTATTCGCTTTTCTTTGTGTCTTCTATCGAATTCAGAATCATAAACTTCCAACCATCATAGTCGAACGAGTAATAGGATTTGCCTAATCTTTTCTCAAACATTTTTTCACCAAACTCGGGATGATAAGGATCTGCGCCGCTTTTTGTATAAATACCATAAATCTCATGATTGCCCATTGTGTTATGAACAGGCATTTGAATTTTTTTTGTTACTTCCTGGTATAAATTGTAAAGTGAATCCGCTCTTCCATAAGTTTGCCCAAGCGCATCCATAATTAAGTCACCGCCAGTTATTACAAATGCAGGTTGCAGCTTGTTAATTGTATCTATTGCTTGGGTGAATCCTTGAACAGCATTTCTCTCAGGTTGAACATGAATGTCGGTACAAAAAACGAAAGCAAAAGAATTCTGTTTTTCGTCTTGTGGGGTTTGAGAGAAGAGGTTGAATGTTATTATAACTGTCAGAATGATTGACATTATGGAATTTTTTGCTTTTTTCATGTGCTAAGTTTTACAGTATTAATTTGAAAATGTTTTTTAATAAGCTTTGTTTTATGAAATCAAAAGTCGCCAATTTTGAATTGCTGAACATCTTTCTGAAAACGTACAGATTTTATTATGGGAACAGTTAACCTATTTGGATTATCCAGTTCTGGATAAAATATAACTATACAAGAAGGAAAGGGTGCAGATTGTTTTTCATTACCAAAATTTAATCGGCCCGAAATAAATCTTATTTCGGATGATTTCATCACATAATCATGCCACCATTTTGTATCTGTCCGTGCAGGAATTAGACAGACTACCAAAGCACCTATTTGGCTTTCATGATATGCTTTCCTCATCCAGTGAACAATATTCTTTCCATAAGGAGGATTCATCCAACACCGAAATGGACTCCACTCCTGTTTGAGTCCATCAATTTTCTTATAGTAATACACTTCACATTTTGTATTGTCTGAAGTAGCACAAACATCTAATTGAAAATCAAATTCTTGATGGAGGATATCAAATACATATTTTGGCGTTTCCCATTCATCAGAACGGCTTGAGAATAAACCCGTTGTTAATCTTGATTTCTCAACTTCAGCATTTTTCGATTGAGTTGTTAACTTTTTACTCATTTTCTACAAATTAGATCTTGTTCTCGATTAAGTTTAGCTCAACTGTTTTTGTGTGAAGTTCCGAAAGTATGTCATATGAAATCAACTTTACACGGTTTGCGATGCAGTTGAACGCACTCATTGATAAGACAGAGCTGTAATATTTCCCATTTTTTTTGTCTGCCACAATTCTAAAATCAACATTGAAATCTTGTAATTCAACAAACTTTAATAAAGAATTTTTAAAGTCAGTCGAATGTTCAACTTCAAAAAAGGAATTGGGAAGTTTTCTTTCGTTAAACCAGGTGACGTCGATATTCTTTGCTCTATCAACTATGTGATCATATGTAAAATTATAGAATTTATCCATAGTGGCAATTTCGCTTAATGGCTTTTCAAGAAATTTTTTGTTCTTATCCTGCGCCGGAACATAAGTCTGCATTTTTTTTAACTTGCCAATCTCTAACAATAATCCCTGGTAGTATGCATGTGTAAAGTTAAAGTCTTCTTTATTCCTTTTCTCAACGATCTCAAAACGTTCTAACACTTCTGCTTTTTTTGATTTCAATGCCCAGAGCCCCGGCCTGATTTTGAAAAAAAATCTTTCATCCTGAACAATTCTTCGGATTGATGCAAATGGGGTTTGTGTTCCCCATTTTACATTTTCAATCTTAAAAACATCTTTATACAATTCTCCCAAAGTAGCATAACCACCTCTTTCCATCATGACTTCTATAACAGCTTCGTATTGTTTCATTGTATTACCTCCAAGTAAAACCGGAAACATTTTGATTTTTTTCACTTCTTTCTTTTCTTCAAATATAACCAATATATAACTATAGCTAAAGCAACTATTTGTTCATTTAACAGTGATAAACTTAAAATAATCCTCCAACTTCCTTAAGTTTTTCAGCCAACAAATTGCTAATTTTGGAGCGACAAAAAAGAGTTTTGCGGGGAGAATTATTCACATCTTTATTGTCTTGAAAATTAAGAGCCGGCACGGGCAATTAAAGGATTTGTTAATCATAAAATCTTATTGATGACAACTTCAATCGAAAATATTAATTTCTGCAAAAAGTGTTTATCCGATTACAATAATAAAATTAAAATAACAAAAATTCCTAATTCAATAACTTTAATACACATTTTCAAAATACAGAGGTTTATATGTCAGAGTACGTAAATAATTTATTGTCAAAAGTTAAAGCTCAAAATCAAAATGAACCCGAGTTTCATCAAGCTGTTCAAGAGGTTTTGGAATCATTGGAAGGAGTAATTGCACAGCACCCCGAATACCGTTCGGCAAAGATTCTTGAGAGGATGGTTGAGCCGGAAAGAGTGATAATGTTTAGAGTTCCGTGGATGGATGATCAGGGCGAAATTCATGTCAATCGCGGTTACCGCATCGAGATGAACAGCGCTATTGGCCCTTACAAGGGCGGTTTACGATTTCACCCTTCGGTTACACTTGGCATTTTAAAATTTTTAGCTTTCGAACAAGTTTTTAAAAACAGTTTAACGACATTACCAATGGGCGGCGGCAAAGGCGGTTCAGATTTCGACCCAAAAGGTAAAAGCGATCACGAGGTGATGCGTTTCTGTCAAAGTTTTATGACTGAACTTTTCAGACATATTGGTCCAAATACAGATGTACCTGCAGGAGATATTGGTGTTGGTGGAAGAGAAATAGGTTTCTTATTCGGTCAATATAAAAGATTACGTAATGAATTTACGGGTGTTCTGACTGGTAAAGGAATTAATTGGGGTGGCTCGCTAATCCGTCCCGAGGCAACCGGTTATGGTACAGTTTACTTTGCACAGGAAATGCTTAAGACAAGAGGACAGGACTTTGAAGGGAAAGTTTGTGCTGTTTCCGGTTTTGGGAATGTTGCTTGGGGTGCAGTCCAAAAAATAAATCAGCTTGGTGGAAAAGTTGTAACACTATCGGGACCCGATGGTTTTATTTACGATAAATCCGGAGTTAAAGGAGAAAAAGTTGATTACATGCTTAAGCTTCGTGCAAGTGCTAACGACCGCGTTAAAGATTACGCAGATGAATTTAAAGTTGAATTTTATCCTGGAAAAAGACCCTGGGGAGTTAAAGTTGATGTGGCACTTCCGTGTGCAACTCAAAACGAAATTTATGAGGAAGATGCAAAGGAGTTAGTTAAAAATGGCTGCAATTGCGTTTGCGAAGGTGCAAACATGCCGACGACCATAGAAGGTTACAAAATATTTACAGATGCTAAAATTCTTTATGCTCCTGGTAAAGCATCAAACGCAGGGGGTGTTGCTACTTCGGGCTTAGAAATGTCGCAGAACAGCATGCGTTTACCATGGTCCTCCGATGAAGTTGATAAACGTTTACACGAAATTATGACCAGAATTCATGATACCTGCGTTTCAACAGCTCAACGTTATGGTCAGCCGGGTAATTATGTTATTGGTGCAAATATTGCCGGGTTCTTAAAAGTTGCAGATGCGATGCTCGATCAGGGTTTGGTGTAATATTCGAAAATATTAATTTACTTAAGGTCGAAGTTTCAAGTTTGCGATGACTTCCTCATCCCGAACTTGTTTCGGGATCTATGCAGAATGCTGAAAAATTTATGTGACTAAACAAAAATTTATTGTTTATTAAACTGTGGAACTCATCCCCCGTCCGAGGGTGACCCAAAAGTAATATTAAAATAGGCTTGTCAGATTGAGTGGCATTGCCATCGAAATCTAACAGTTTGGAGATATGTATCACTCTTCGACAGGCTCAGAGTGACATTAATCTTGACTTTTTGGTCACCCTCGGCGAGTTCATCACGCGTTGAAAGTCTTTCTCTTTTTAAGAGAGGGATTTAGGGTGAGTTGATTAGCTCGTAATGACACTTTAACACGACTCCTAAAAGTCGTGGTTAAGGAATCAAAAATTTATATTTTTTAAGTTGATAATTAAAATATGCCTTATACATTAGAACAAAATATTCAAATAAACGCTGAAGATGTTTTTAGGAACCGGATAAGATTGTTCCAGAAATTGATGCAGAAGAAGGTGCGGGAAATTCTTCTAGTATCGAGCTTGTATGACTTTTATTTATTTGAAGAAGATGGACGACTATACGAATTAATTAGAGAGGAATATCAATCGCTAAACCTTAGTTGGGCACCGGAAATTACGCATGTTACGACAGGAGAAGAAGCGCTAAACCTCATCAAGTATCAAAATAATTTTGAGATAATTATTACCACGCTGCATATCGAGGATATGCATGTTATGCATCTTGCCCAGAAAATCCGTGAAATAACAAAAGATACGCCGCTTATACTTCTCGCCTATGATAACCGTGAAAGAAAAGAATTAACATCCCAGTACGACACATCTATATTCGATAGGTTATTCATTTGGTCGGGCGATTACCGGCTCATGATGGGGATAGTAAAATACGTTGAAGACCGTTTAAACTTAGAAAATGATACTCAAACCGTTGGGGTACAATCAATTATTTTAGTCGAAGACAATATTAAATTTTATTCTTCTTACCTGCCATTAATTTATACCGAGGTATTCAAGCAATCACAAAGATTAATTTCTGAAGGAATTAATATCACTCACAAATTTCTTCGAATGCGCGCCAGACCGAAAATTCTCCTTTGCACTACTTATGAAGAGGCTTGGGATTACTTCGATAAGTACGAAGAATTTATACTCGGCATAATTACAGATAATAATTTTAGATATAATGGGGTCAGGGATCCTGAAGCTGGAATTAAGTTTGCGAAGAATGTTAAAGAACGTCAAAGCGATATACCAATTCTTCTGCAGTCAAGTAATGCTGAATATGCAGAAGTTGCAAGATCAATCGGTGTTTCCTTTCTGCAAAAAGGATCACCAAGGTTGCTCCATAACCTTCGACAGTTTATGCTTGATAATTTCGGATTCGGAGATTTTATTTTCAGAATGCCTGACGGGCACGAAGTGGGTCGTGCCAGTAATCTTATAGAATTGGAAGAGCAGCTAAGAACTGTGCCGGCGGAGAGTATTGTTTATCACGCAGAACGTAATCATTTTTCTAAATGGTTTAAGGCACGAACAGAATTCTGGTTGGCTCATAATCTCAGGCCTAAAAAAGTTTCAGAGTTTAAAACTCCAGATCATCTTCGCCAGGAGATCTTAGGTTCAATCAGATCCTATACTGAAGAGCGAACACGCGGAACAATTACCGAATTTACGAAAGAGCTTTTTGATCCGATAAACAGCTTCGCAAGAATTGGAAAGGGTTCGCTTGGCGGTAAAGCCCGCGGTTTGGGCTTTATCAACACCATGATAAACAGTCAGAAAATAAGATATAAATTTGAAGATGTTGAGATTTCCGTTCCTTCTGCCGTAGTAATTGCAACCGATGTATTCGATCAGTTCCTTGAAGAAAATCATCTTGAATCATTTGCTTATCAGGAAGTAGCAGATAAAGAGCTGCTTAATAAATTCATTGATACTAAAAAATTTCCATTCGAAATAATAAAAAAATTAAATGAGTTTCTTGAGATCATTCATGAACCGCTGGCAATAAGATCGTCAAGCTTATTGGAAGATTCGCAATTTCAGCCGTTTGCCGGTGTTTATCATACTTATATGGTACCAAATAATCACCCCGATCCTGCCGTTCGTTTGAATCAATTGCTTGAATGTATTAAATCTGTTTATGCTTCTACCTTTTTCAAGAGGGCAAAAGACTACATGAAAGCAACCGATTACAGGATGGAAGAAGAAAAGATGGCTGTAATTGTACAAAGGTTGGTTGGCGCTCAGAGGGAAAATCGATTCTATCCCGATTTTGCCGGTGTGGCTAAATCATACAATTTTTATCCTGTTCCTCCTCAAAAGTCTTCGGATGGAATTGCACAGGTTGCATTGGGACTGGGCAAAACAGTAGTTGACGGCGGTAATACAGTACGATTTTGTCCGAAATATCCAAAACATCTTCTCCAATTTTTTTCTACTAAAGAAACTATACGCAATGCCCAGCAAGAATTTTATGCTTTGACAATAGATGATGTTCCTGAAAGTCCGATGGAGCATACACCGGATAGATTTGTTAAAAGATACGAACTTACCATTGCCGAAAAAGATCAAACGCTGTTCTATGTTGGTTCAACATATTCACCCGAAAATGATGCGGTGTATGATGGTATATCGCGCTCCGGAAAACGAGTTGTTACTTTTGCCCCGGTTCTAAAGCATAAAGCTTTTCCGCTTGCAGAAATCCTCGACGTACTTTTAGATTTGGGAACATGGGGTATGGGGGTTCCGATTGAACTTGAGTTTGCCGTGAATCTCAAGGTACCAGAAAATTCTCCAAAACAATTTGAACTTCTTCAAATGCGGCCATTGGTCATAAGTCACGAACGAGAGGAATTAGATGTTGAGAACATTTCTCAGGAAGACTTGCTATGTCAAAGCGAGCAGGTTTTAGGCAATGGAGCAATCACCAATGTTTTTGATATTGTAGCTGTTGATATTGAAAAATTTGATCGCGGTAAAAGCCGCGCAGTAGCAAGTGAGGTCAGCGCAATAAATTCGAAATTATTAGATCAAAAAAAACCTTATCTTTTAATTGGTGTTGGAAGATGGGGCAGCCTCGACCCGTGGCTTGGAATTCCGGTTACCTGGGATCAAATATCAGGGGCAAGCGTTATAGTTGAAGCGGGATTTAAAGATTTGAATGTAACACCTTCACAAGGCTCACACTTCTTTCAAAATATAACATCGTTCAGAATTGGTTATTTTACCGTTAACTCATTTGAACATTTTGGATTTATTGATTGGGATTGGTTATCATCGATTCCGGCCGTAGAAGAGCTTAAATACACCAAACATTTTAGGTTTGATCAACCGGTAATAGTTAAAATAAGCGGGCATAAAAACAAAGGCATTATTATTAAACCAGGTGCAATTAAAACATAACCCATACCAAAATTTCGATATTCAATTATCAGAAATATTTAACGACTTCACCGATGCATTGTGCCTAATTGATGATAAAGGAATAGTACATCTATCAAATAAAGCGTACATAAATTTATTCGGTGACAATCCATTCCCGCCTAAAAACTTCATTTCAAATTTTTCTGAGGATCATCAAAAGGAAATCATTGGCTTAATTCAGCATTTGTTTTCAAAAAATAATAAAGAACATAGATTTGAAAATGAATTTATTCTAAAAGATAGAAGAAAAATTTGGTTAGAGTTTACGACCGCATTCTTAGAAAATCACAGAAATCAAAATTTGTTATTTCTTATTATTCGTGACATTACCGAAAAAAAACAGATCGAGCTTAAGCTTTTAAAGAGTGAGGAACGCTACCGAAGTGTTTTTAACCAGGCAAATGATGCAATGTTCGTTTGCTATCTAAATTATGGAAGAACACTCAGTAATTTTGTAGAAGTCAATGAGGTTGCCTGTCGAACACTTGATTACACAAAAGATAATTTGCAGAACCAAAATCCTTACTCAGTGATCTTTAACAACTTTGAAGGTGAAGTAGTAAAAATAATAGATATGATTTGGCTTGAGGGTCATGCAATCTTCGATACTGTTCAGGTGACAAAAACAGGAAACAAAATTCCGGCTGAAATAAGCGCACATTTAATTGAATTTAATAACAAACCTGCTGTGTTATTCATTTCAAGAGATGTCAGCCAGCGTGAAGAAGCAGAAAGAAAAATTAAAGACACCGGTGAACGATTGAGAAATCTTGCACTTCATCTGCAAAACATTCGGGAAGAAGAAAGAACCCTAATAGTCCGTGAAATACATGATGAATTGGGACAAATGCTTACATTCTTAAAAATTCAAATTGCGCTCGTTGGTAAAAAGCTTAATGATGATCAGCAAATTCTCAAGGATAAAATTGATTCCTCGCTTAAGTTGATTGATGATTCAATTAATTCAATCCAAAGAATTTCTGAGAAGCTCCGTCCAAATGTTTTAGATGAACTTGGAATAGGTCCGGCAATTGATTGGCAGGCAAAAGATTTTTCGGATCGTACCGGCATTGAATGTGTTTGCGATTTACCAAAAGAAGAACCGTTTTTGGATAAAGAAAAGTCAACTGCTGTGTTTAGAATTTTTCAGGAAGCACTTACAAATATTGCTAGACATGCAAATGCAGATAAAGTATTTATTAGTTTAAAGGAATATAAGAATAATCTTATCCTAGAAATAAAAGATAATGGAAAAGGAATAACGGTAAATCAGATCAATGATTCAAGATCGCTGGGAATACTTGGGATGAAGGAACGCGCAATGCTTTTCAGCGGAAGAGTTAAAATAAAAAGTTCAATGAATAGTGGAACATCAGTGCTTGTTGAAATACCTTTTAATAATTAAAGTTTGGATAAAATTTTATTACATAAATTTTCAGGGCCAATAAAACCTTGAGAAAAATATTATCATTATGGTTCCGCTTCTCTGCTTTGACAATGCTTCTCAGCGGAATATTGCTTGCACAATTGGATTCACTAACCCAAACGCCTTCTGAAAATACTTTTTCAAGAAATAGGATTATCCTGGGGTATGTTGAGCTTCTTTCTCACTATCCTGAAGATGAAAATAAAGCATTTTTTCTTAATTGCAGTTACAGATCGAGTTCCTTAAATAAAGCTTCTAAACTATTTAAAATGGATTTTGCTCTTGAGACCGGTTTGAATTTTGCTTTTCAATCTCAGTTCGACAGGAAATGGAAGTCGACTAATATTATTATTCCTTACGGTAAGTTCGGCCCAGAAATATATTTGGGTAAGAATATATTATTTGCCGGAAGCGCAGGATTAGCTGCCATTTTAGCTGAGGGACCTTTCTATGCTTATCCAGTTCCCTTTGCTGGATTAAATAGTTTTTATTTAATAGACTTATCTAGGAATTTTTCCATAGAACTTGAATGCGGCTTTCATACATTTCTTGGACCGGATAACCCACCTTTTTGGGGTTATCTTAATGTTGGTATTTCATTCAATTGATAAAGAAATCGATATAATCATTTTGAGTTAAAGACTAAATGTAAGATTATGATAAAGATCCTCATCGCCGATGACCATGCAATTGTTAGAGAAGGATTAAAGCAAATTGTTGCTGAAGAATCCGATATGAAAGTTACCGGTGAAGCAGCAAACGCAGATGAAGTGTTTGAAATTCTAAGAACAAATCATTTCGACATTGCAATAATAGACATTAACATGCCCGGCAAATCCGGGCTCGACTTGTTGAAAGATCTAAAAATTCAGAATCCTAAATTGCCTGTGCTAATTCTCAGCATGTATGGAGAAGAACAATATGGAATTAGAGCGCTGAAAGCTGGTGCGTTAGGTTATTTAAGAAAGGTTAGCGCACCGAATGAGCTTGTTACGGCAATAAGAAAAATTGTATCAGGCGGGAGATATATAAGTCAACCATTAGCTGAAAAGTTAGCTGACACTGTCGACGATTCATATAACAAATTACCTCACGAAATTCTTTCCGACAGAGAATATGAAGTTATGTGCAAAATTGCTTCGGGTGAATCTGCTGAAAAAATATCTGGCGATTTATCAATAAGCATTCACACATTTTACACCTACCGAAACCGTATATTCGAAAAAATGAATATGAAATCGAATGTTGAGCTGACGCAGTACGTGATTAATAATAAGCTCAACGAATAGCTGAAAAATTCCAATTAACAAAAAGCAAATCACAAATAAATTCCAAATACAAAAAATCAAATCCAAAATTTGGAGAATTGAAGATTGATCATTATTTGTTATTTGGGCTTGTAATTTGGAATTTCCGAAAAACCTGTCATAATTTCTATTACACAACATTCATACTAATTCTTATTTTTAGCTATTAATTCAAATCCTAAATTCCTCCAACAAATATCACTTTAGATGACAGCAAGCTATATCATCAAATAAAACTCATCAAAAAAATACTGGAGGTACAAATGTCCCAATACGTAAAAGATCTAATGGCAGAAGTAAAAGCTAAAAATCCTGCCGAACCTGAATTTCATCAGGCAGTGCAGGAAGTAGCTGACTCTCTCGCTTTGGTTTTAGACCGGCACCCTGAATATCGTGCTGCAAAAGTTCTAGAAAGAATTATAGAACCGGAAAGAATAATTACATTCCGTGTGCCCTGGGTTGATGATCAAGGTGAAGTTCATGTCAATCGTGGTTTCCGCATTGAAATGAACAGCGCAATTGGCCCTTACAAAGGCGGATTGAGATTTCACCCATCTGTTAACCAGGGTATATTAAAATTTTTAGCATTCGAACAAGTCTTCAAAAACAGTTTGACAACGTTACCAATGGGAGGCGGAAAAGGCGGTTCTGACTTCGATCCAAAAGGAAAAAGCGATCTTAAGATTATGCGCTTCTGCCAGGCATTTATGAGTGAACTTTTTAGGCATATTGGCCCTGATACAGATGTTCCTGCCGGAGACATTGGAGTTGGCGGACGAGAAATCGGTTATTTGTTCGGTCAATACAAAAAATTGAAAAATGAATTTACCGGAGTGTTAACAGGGAAAGGATTGAATTGGGGCGGTTCACTCATTCGTCCTGAAGCAACAGGTTACGGTGCGGTCTATTTTGCCGCTGAAATGTTAAGCACTAAAAAACAAACACTTGAAGGAAAAGTTTGTCTTGTATCCGGCAGCGGAAACGTTGCACAGTATACCGTTGAAAAAATTAATCAGCTTGGAGGTAAAGCTGTTACGTTATCTGATTCGAACGGATATATTTATGATGAAGCCGGCATTGATAAAGATAAATTAGCTTTCGTTATGGAATTGAAGAATGTTCGACGCGGAAGAATGAAAGAGTATGCTGATAAATATAAGAGCGCAGTTTATACTGAATTGAACCAGAACGCAGATTTCAATCCGTTGTGGAATCATAAAGCACATTGCGCATTTCCGAGTGCGACACAAAACGAAATCAATGGTAAAGATGCACAGAACTTGATTAAGAATGGTGTTTATGTTGTAAGTGAAGGCGCCAACATGCCAACAAATCTTGACGGTGTTAAAGTTTTCTTAGACAGCAAAATACTATACGGACCGGGAAAAGCAGCTAATGCCGGAGGTGTTGCTACCTCAGGTCTTGAGATGACACAAAACAGTATGCGTATGCCGTGGACAAGAGAGGAAGTTGATAATCGCTTACGCATGATCATGAAAAGTATACATCAAACGTGTGTTGACGTCTCCGAGAGATTTGGAGTTCCAGGTAATTACGTTATTGGGGCAAATATTGGCGGATTCTTAAAGGTTGCCGATGCAATGATTGATCAGGGTGTTGTGTAAAGCCCTCACCCTTACCCTCTCCTAAAGGGAGAGGGAATTTTTAAAGCGAAGGATTTCAAAAGATCTTTCGTTTTTTATTTTTTACCCAAACCTTCAAGGTTTTAATTGTTCAACCGCAGCCGCAAACATTGAGGGTTTATGCCCGATAAATTACTCTAATTTTCAAATCCTAAATTGATTAAATTACTTGTGTAATAATTCAAATTTTCTAACATGAAAAACCAAACAACCTTAACTCGCTTCGATGAGATAAGATCTAACTTCGATGATCTTTTAGTTGAACATGGTTATGGAAACCGTTTTCAAGGTTTTCAGAATTTAATGCGTCTGCGTATTCGTGATGTTCTGTTAGTTTCAAGCCTATACGATCTTTACCTTTTCGAAGAAGATGGTAGGCTGTACGAGTTAATCAGAAACGAATATCAAGGATTAAATCTTAGCCACTCTCCTGAATTAACCAGAGTTTCAAGCGGTTATGATGCAATAAATCTTGCTAAAGATGAAAAGCGCTTCGACCTCATCATAACAACTCTTCACATAGAAGATATGCAAGCGCTTCAATTTGCCAAACTTGTAAAAGAATCAGGGCTAAACATTCCGGTTGTTCTTCTTGCACATGACAACAAAGAGCTTAATAATCTTCTTTTTAATTATGACACTTCTGTCTTCGATAAAATATTCGTCTGGCAAGGTGATTTTAGAATTATCATCGCAATAATAAAATTTCTTGAAGACCGATTAAATGTTGATCATGATACACGGATGGTAGGTGTTCAAAGCATAATTGTTATAGAAGATAACGTACGCTACTACTCGTCATTCATGCCTATTATTTATACAGAAATTTTAAAGCAGTCACAGAGATTAATTTCCGAGGGAATAAACCTCACTCACAAATTTTTAAGAATGCGGGCTCGACCAAAAATTCTTCTCTGCTCAAATTATGAAGAAGCCTGGGAGTATTATCAGAAATATAAGGAATTCCTTCTCGGTGTTATCTCAGATATAGACTTTCCCCGCAATGGTGTGCAGGATCCGCAAGCCGGAATTAGATTTGCTGAAGAAGTGAAGAAAGATCATTCGGATGTTCCAATCTTATTGCTTTCAAATAATTCTAATAACGAAGATTTAGCTCTAAGTGTCAACTCATCATTCATAATGAAGGATTCACCTCTTCTTCTTAACGAGTTAAGACAGTTTATGAATCAGTTTTTCAGCTTCGGTGATTTTATTTTTCGCGCGAATGAAGGAGTTGAAGTTGGGCGCGCGAATGATTTAAGATCTCTTGAAGATCAATTAAAAATTGTTCCCGAGGAAAGTATTGTTTATCATGCTTCAAGAAATCATTTTTCCAATTGGCTGAAAGCACGAACTGAATTTTGGCTTGCACATCGTTTGCGCCCAAGAAAAGTTTCCGATTATATTTCAATTGAAGAATTAAGAAAAGATTTAATTTTTTCTCTGCGTAATTACCGCCACATGAGGCAAAGAGGCATAATAACAGATTTCACAAAAGAAACATTCGATCCTAAAAGCAGTTTTGCAAGAATCGGCGGTGGTTCACTTGGTGGTAAAGCACGAGGATTGGGATTTGTAAATACGCTAATAAACAATTATGATGTGCGCAATCAATTCCCGGATGTAAAAATATTTGTCCCACCGGCTGTTGTTCTTGGTACCGATATCTTTGATCAATTTATAGATGAGAATAATCTCAGAAAATTTGCTCTTAATTGTAACGATGACGAGGAAATAACAAAAAAATTTTTAGAAGCGGTTAAATTTCCCGAAGATATTCTTGGTGAGCTTGCTGCTTTTCTTGATATTATTCGCGAACCGCTTGCCGTCAGGTCTTCGAGCTTACTTGAAGATTCACAATATCATCCCTTTGCCGGTGTTTATGAAACATACATGCTTCCCAACAATCAGGCTAATCCGCTTATCAGATTGAACGATCTATTAAATACAATAAAGAGAGTTTATGCATCGACATTTTATCAGGGGGCAAAAGATTATATCAGGATAACTTCATATCGCCTTGAAGAAGAAAAGATGGCTGTGATCATTCAAAAAATGATTGGTAATTCACATAATGAGAGATTTTATCCCGACATATCAGGCGTTGCAAGATCATATAATTTCTACCCGCTTCCACCTCAAAAACCAATTGATGGAGTTGTATCGGCAGCATTAGGACTTGGCAAAACTGTTGTTGATGGCGGCAATACCGTAAGGTTCTGCCCAAAGTACCCAACAGATTTAATTCAATTTTACACGGCGGAAGAATCAATGAACAGCACACAGCACGAATTTTATGCTCTCGATCTTACCGGCAAATCGGATTTTGGATATGCTACTCATGATCTGCTTCAAAAGCAATATAGTTTAAATATGTCCGAAAAAGACGGAACGCTGCATTACGTTGGTTCAGTTTATTCTCACGATAATGATAGAATAACAGACGGCTTATCAAGACCCGGTGCAAGAATTGTAACCTTTGGCCCTATCTTAAGAGGAAAGTTATTTCCTCTTCCTGAAATTTTGGATCTTCTTTTAGATATGGGAACATGGGGAATGGGAACTCCGGTAGAAATTGAATTTGCGGTTACAATGTCTGTTAAGATGGGAATGCCCAAAGAATTTGGTTTGCTGCAGATGAGACCATTAGTTATTAGCCGGGAATCTGAAGAGCTGGATGTTGAAAATATCGATCCTAAAAAATTAATTTGCCTAAGCAATCAAGTTTTAGGCAATGGAGTGCTTACAGGAATTTACGATGTTGTGCTCGTCGATTACCACCTGTTTGATAGATCTAAAAGCAGAGATGTTGCAAAGGAAGTAAGTACATTTAATAATCTGCTGATGAATGAAAAGCGACCGTATTTGTTAATCGGGGTAGGAAGATGGGGTTCCTTAGATCCATGGCTTGGTATACCGGTTAACTGGGAGCAAATTGCCGGTGCAAAAGCAATTATAGAAACAGGTTTTAAGGAGATGTCCGTTGAACCATCGCAGGGTTCTCACTTCTTTCAAAATATAACATCATTTATGATTGGTTACTTCAGCGTGAACGAACATAAGCATCAAGGATTCTTAGATTGGAAATGGCTGCTTAATCAAACACCAGTTGAATCAAAAACATTTACAAAATTATTGAGATTTGAAAAACCAATTCAGATAAAGATGAATGGTCATCAAACAAAAGGGATAATTTTTAAACCGGGAGAATCTTAATTATTATTTATTTAGATTTCATCATTAGCATTAAGCTAGTAATTAATTATAATGGCTAAAGAACCCAAGAAGTCCGAAATATTTGATTCATGCCCGCATTGCGGACACAAGCTAAGTCCATGGCAACAAGTTTTGCTTAGTGTCGATCGAGCATTAACTTGTAAAAACTGTTGGTACAGGATAATCCTCGATCCGCCAATAAAAAACCAAGACGAGGATAAACCCAAACCAGATAAATCAAAATTTGAGGAATAAAGATGCAATCATATAATTCTTTCAGGGTTGCACAACAGCAAATTTTTGAGGCAGCAAAACTTTTAAATTTAGATGAAGCAACCATAAAACTGCTAACCTCACCTCAAAAAGAATTCAACTTTACTCTGCATGTAAAAATGGATAGCGGAAAAACTGAAATCTTTCAAGGTTATAGAATTCAATACAATTATGCACGAGGTCCGGCAAAAGGGGGAATAAGATTCCACCCAGATGAGACAGTTGATACAATTCGTGCATTAGCATGCTGGATGACCTGGAAAACTGCTGTAGTCGATTTGCCGCTCGGCGGTGCAAAAGGCGGCGTTTGCTGCAATCCTAAAAAAATGTCTGAACGTGAATTAGAAAATATCTCGCGTGAATATGTTCGTGCGATTGCTTCCTCTATCGGAGTCGATAAAGATATTCCCGCACCCGATGTTTATACTAATCCTCAAACAATGGCATGGATGATGGACGAGTATGAAACAATTATTAATCAGCATCATCCGGGCGCTTTCACTGATAAGCCAACTCAAATAGGCGGAACAGAAGGACGAAGAGATGCTACCGCAAGAGGCGGCGTAATTACTGTAAGAGAAGCATGTAAAAAGCTTGGCGTAAACCCAACGGGAAAATATGCAATCCAGGGTTTTGGAAATGCAGGGCAGCGTGCAGCTTTACTTCACCAGGAAATATTGGGCGGCGGAAAGTTAATCGCTGCAAGCGACTCACGTGGCGCAATTTTCAATTCCGAAGGATTTGACACCAAAGAACTAGTTCAATATAAATTAAAAAATGGTACAATTGCTGACTTCCCTAATGCTAAGAAAATTCCACATGAATCTTTGCTTGAGCTCGATGTTGATATACTTTACCCTGCAGCTTTAGAAAACGCAATCCATGACGGAAATGCTGAAAACATAAAAGCAAAAATAGTTTGTGAATTAGCCAATGGTCCAACAACTCCCGAAGCTGATATTATTCTTAGCAACAGAGGAATCCAAGTCATTCCTGATATTCTTGCAAGTGCAGGCGGTGTCACAGTTTCTTACCTCGAAATGGTCCAAGACAGATATTCCTTCTTCTGGGATGAGCAGTCGATTCATAAAATTGTTGATGAAAAGCTTACAAAAGCTTATCACAGAGTGGATGAAGCTGTAAGAGATAAGAAAGTTCATCCTCGCTTAGGTGCTATGGTTGTAGGTGTTGCGCGAGTAGCCGAGGCATGTAAGCTAAGAGGTTGGGTGTAAGATAATTCGCTTCAAAGTTTTTAATTTATTTTTCTTATCCGGTCAGTATTTTACCCGACCGGTTTTTTATATTAAGCAAAACAATAACAATCCAGTTCTATGCAAGATTTCATAATCATAAAATATATCGCGATCATTCTTTTCGACTAAATTCTTACTATTCATAACTAATATTGTTTTAACATGCCTTATTAAATTCCAGTGATCTTCATTTGCATTTAGTTTGATCAGCTAAGTAAATTTTTTACTTCTCCAATCATTTTTTTATTTGTTAGAACGAGTAATATATCTCCCTGTTCAATTATTGTTCCCCCTGCTGGGATAATATACTGTTCATTTCTATTTATTACCTAAATTTCTAAAACGAATATGGAGCAAAAAAAATATTTGATTCACACATTATTTTACGAACATTTTTT
>MHAR01000086.1:0-54482 GCA_001803045.1 Ignavibacteria bacterium RIFOXYB12_FULL_35_14
CGAGGAATATCTCCGCTTAAAAATTCTCACTTGTATGCTCAAGAAGATATAAAATGACCCACTCGATTACGCGAAGACCCTATATTTTAAAGATGCGCGTTGCATTTAATATAGCAATTAGAGCGACACCCATATCCCCAAATACTGCTTCCCACATAGAAGCAATTCCAACGGCTCCGAGTAGGATAAAAACACCTTTTACCGAAAGCGAAAATATTAAATTCTGCCAAACTATCTTTCGTGTCTTTCGTGCAATTAGAATTGCCTGAGAAACTTTAGATGGTTGATCTTCCATAATTACGATGTCGGAGGCTTCGACAGCAGCATCCGAACCCAAACCGCCCATGGCAATTCCTAAATCTGCACGCGCTATTACCGGAGCATCATTAATACCATCACCAACAAAAGCTACTTTGCCAATTTTAGTTTCTAATAAAATTTCTTCAAGCTTAGTGACTTTATCTTCCGGCAGCAACTCACTGAAACTGCTGTCGATATTTAATTTTCGAGCAAATTTAGATGTGGTAAAATTATTGTCTCCGCTAAGCATAACAGTTCTTTTAATTCCCAATGACTTCAAACTTTCGATAGTTTTTACCGAATCATCTTTCAATTCATCCGAGATAATAATATGTCCGGCGTAAACTGAATTCACAGCAACATGAATTACTGTTCCTTCGACGTTACAAATATCATGATCAATGTTCTCGGAATGCAGCAACTTATCATTACCTGCGACTATCAAATCACCGTTGACTTTCACTTTAATCCCTAATCCTGAAATTTCCTCTTGGTCTTTGGTCTCAACAATCTTCAGTTCTTTTCCATATGCTTCTCTTATAGAATCTGCAACTGGATGATTTGAATTTGCTTCTGCTAAGTAGGCATAATATAAAACTTCATTTCTGCTAAATCCGTTTTGCGTAATCACATTGGTCACCTTAAATATTCCTTTAGTAAGTGTTCCCGTTTTATCAAAGACAACAGTATTCAATTCCGTCAGCGTGTCAAGATAGCTTGAACCTTTAATTAAAATTCCCTTTCTTGATGCACTGCCTAATCCTCCAAAATAAGTCAGAGGAATGCTTATGACCAAGGCACAGGGACATGAAACTACAAGAATTACGAGTGATCTATAAATCCAAACGGAAAATGTTTGACTCGTGAATAATAGTGGCGGAACGAAAGCAATTGCAACTGCGATAAGAACTACAATCGGAGTATAAATCCTCGCAAATTTTGAAATGAACTTTTCAGGTCTGGCTTTTTTATGGGAAGCGAACTCAACTAGATCCATAATTCTTGAAATGGACGTTTCGCTAAATATTCTACTCACCCTTACTTCAATTGTCCCAGATTTATTTATCATTCCAGCTAAAACATCATTGTCTTTACCTACCGTTTTGGGAACCGACTCCCCGGTCAGAATAAATGTGTCTACATAAGACGATCCATTTATTATTTTACCGTCCAGCGGAATTTTTTCACCGGGTTTTACAATTATTAAATCATCTACTTTAACTTCCGAAGGATTTTTTTTAATTATTTTATCATCAACTTTAAGATTTGCGTACTCAGGTCGTATTTCAAGCAATGATTTAATTGATTTTTTTGAACGGTCAACAGCAGATTTTTGGAAGAATTCGCCGACATTATATAGCAGCATCACCATTACTGCTTCAGGTAGCTCGTTTATAGCTACTGCACCAAGCGTGGCTATGGTCATAAGGAAATTCTCATCGAAGAAATTTTTTCTGAATAAATTTTTTATCGCTTTCAAAATAACACTCCAGCCCGCTACAAGGTAGGCAGAGAGAAGAATTAGATAGCTCAAATACTTTAATGACTCAACCTTGATATTATTCTCAAGGATAACTCCTCCAACCAGCAGTATTGTAACTAAAAAGATAAGGAATAATTCTTTTGACAGAGTATTTTTTAACAGTTTTATTATCATTTTTTAATCAAATTTTACTGAAGGCCAAAATAACTATAATTAAATAAAGGATAATTCAATATCTCATACAAAATATAATATGAATGATAACAAATTTAGAAAGGCATGGAGGAAGGAAGTCAACAGTTAGTTTTCAGTAAAAATCTCATTAATTCTTCTCCCCCCCATATATTTTTTTGAATAGTATTTATGATCAAGAGAAGAGACAATAACTCCTTTAGATGAGCTGGCATGTGCAAAAAGATTATCACCAATATATATTCCAACATGCCCAGGACGAACTGCTCTCCTCGTATTGAAGAAGACCAAATCGCCAAAAGTAAGATTTTCTTTTTTTCTGATTGGGAGTCCTTGAGTAAACTGTTCGCGGGCGGATCTTAAAAGCATTACATCCAAACTAGTGCTGAATACATTTTGGGTAAATGCCGAACAGTCAATTCCGTTCTCGGAATTTCCACCAAACTTATAGGGCGTATTGATGTATTTAATAATCTCTATCAACATTCTTTCTTTCAGGGTTGTATTTGCTAAACCCGAATCGGAATAATTCTCCGAAGACTTGATTGCTGCAAGAATAGAAGAAATATCAACTTCCGATTCATCTATCAAACTTTCTTCTTCATCTTCCCAGCTTTGAAACTCTGCAGATGTGTCTTGAACCTGAGAATAATAAAGAAGATCATCACTATCGTCTTTTATTAATCCTGCCTTTAAAGAATCATCGTAACTTGTAATGCCAACGCTATTTTTATAACGTAAAGAATAGGAAGAAGAGGTGCATCCTAAATATAGAATTGAGATAAGAATAACAAATGATATTAATGTAGCGATTTTTTTTAGCCGCATAAATCAACCGAGATAAGCTTTTAAATTTTTACTTCGTGATGTATGTCGAAGACGTCTAATAGCTTTCTCTTTGATCTGCCTTACTCTTTCTCTTGTAAGATTAAATCGTTCTCCAATTTCTTCTAAAGTTAGCGAGTTTTCCTTGTCTAAACCAAAATATAATTTAATGACTTCCGCTTCTCTTTCCGACAGGGTAGATAACGCTCGCTCAATCTCCTCCCTTAACGATTCATCCATTAAGAGATGATCAGGAGAAGGTTGAAGATCACTTTGGATAACATCTAATAGACTGTTCTCTTCACCATGGGTGAAAGGCGCATCCATTGATACGTGTCGGCCGGATATCTTTAATGTGTCGGCAATTTCTGAGGCATCCATATCAAGTTCTTTAGCAAGTTCATCAGCGCTCGGTTCGCGTTCGAACTCTTGTTCAAGATTACTGTATGCTTTACCAATTTTATTGAGAGCACCAACCCGATTTAGCGGTAATCTTACTATTCTGGATTGCTCCGCTAGCGACTGCAGAATTGATTGTCGTATCCACCAAACGGCGTAAGAAATAAATTTGAAACCTCTTGTCTCATCAAACCTCTTGGCAGCTTTAAGTAATCCAAGATTTCCTTCGTTGATAAGATCCCCAAGTGATAGTCCTTGGTTTTGATATTGCTTTGCTACACTGACTACAAATCTCAAATTCGCTTTAGCAAGATGTTCTAAAGCCGCTTGCTCGCCTTTTCTAATTCTAATAGCCAATTCAATTTCTTGTTCGGTTGTAAGCAAATTAATTTTTCCTATCTCCTGAAGATATTTATCAAGAGATTGGTTTTCGCGATTTGTAAACTGCTTTACAATTTTCACTAGCCAGCCTTTATTAATTATTTTGCTATTAGAAAAATTTTTACATTTAATTTAACGGATTACACCAGTTCCAAATTTGCACAAAAATAAATGATTAATGATTCAAATGAAAGTTGTAAATAATTTTTTACATTAGTGGAAGAGAGAAGTATAAAGAAGATTCTTTTAGGTTAATAATTTCGGAGGATTAGAAAATTATTTTTTTATCGGATAGCTTTCACTTTAAATCTAATTCATTTTGGTGATAAACCCTCAAATCAATTTTCTTTTTGATTCAATAAACTTGATGACTACTCCCTAGGATAATGATTGCATAATCTTTATCAATTTTACTTTTATCGCAATTTCATTACTTAATTTACTCTCAACAAATTGACTCTGTTGTCTATTATTCATTTAAGAAGCTTTCCCCTTTAAGAGAATTACTCACACCAAAAAATTCTGCAGCAGTTTTACCAACATCGCTAAATGTGTTTCGTGTTCCCAGATTTTTTCCGGCTTTGCTTTTTCTATAATATATTAAAGGAACATATTCCCTGCTGTGATCCGTACTTGGTGTCGTTGGATCATTTCCGTGATCCGCTGTGATAACTAGAGCATCTGATTCATCAAGAACATTAATCAATTGGGGTAAAACGTGATCAAAATTCTTCAATGCATCTGCAAAACCATGCGGATCGTTACGATGGCCATAGTAAACATCAAAATCTACAAGATTAGCTAAGATAAAACTGTTTTTACTTTTGCAAGTGTATTCTAATATTTTTTTAAATCCCTCCTCGTTGGATTTTGTTTTTTCGATTGTCTTTATTCCACGGTAATTAAACAGGTCATTAACTTTTCCAATGCCAACTGTGCTTATTGAGTTTTTAGATAAAACATCCAAAATAGTATCATCGGGTGGATTCATTGAAAAATCTTTTCGGTTTACTGTTCGAATATAATTCCCTGAATTGCCCACGAAAGGTCTAGCAATTACTCTTCCAATCACTATTGGAAAAGTTAAAACTTCCTCTCGAGTTATTTTACAGATTTCAAAAAGATTTTCCAACGGAATGATTTCCTCATGGGCTGCAATTTGAAAAACGGAATCTGCCGATGTATAAATTATTGGAAAACCCGTTCGAACATGTTCATCACCCAGTTCCTGAATTATCTCCGTACCAGAAGCAGCTTTATTACCAAGAAATCCTTTACATCCCGTTAGCTTCAGAAATTTATCTGTTATCTCATCTGGAAAACCATTTGGGAAATATGAAAAATCTAAATCCACAAATATCCCGCCAATTTCCCAATGGCCTGTTGTTGAATCTTTTCCATTTGAAATTTCTTTCATCTTCCCAAATGAAGCTTTGGGATTATCAACTTTATTTATTCCCCTGACATCATAAATATTTCCAAGTCCCAGAGCTTGAAGATTAGGTAAGTTTAAACCGCCAACTGCTAGAGCCGTGTTTACGAGAGTATTACTTCCCTCATCTTGATAAAGATGAGAATCAGGAAGTTCACCAATACCAACCCCATCCAAAATAATTATGATAAAGTTATTCATGAATTGAATATTTAAAATGAAAATTTTTAAGATGAATTTCAGTTAATACTTCGGACAGTATTTCCTCCGCGTTCAAGAGCTTTTTGCAGAGCAAGGTCGGCATTATAGATAATCTCTTCCACATTTGTTTTGTTGGATGCAGAAGCAATTCCAACAGAAACCGTATAAGTTGTTTGTTTTGATACAACAGCAATTGGTTTTCGAGCAATCTTGACTCTCAATTTTTCCGCCCAAAGAAAAATATCTTTTGTTGTCGAATTAAAGAAATAAACTCCAAATACTTTTTCGTTGATTCTTCCGAAGGTTGTAAGAGGAGTCATTTCACTTGATATAATTTCTGCTACCGTGCTGAGCACTTTAGGGAACGGATTTCCATCGAAGAGAGATTCCTGTTCAAGAAAATCATCAATACGTACCAATGCAATGGCACCCGGCACTTTTAATTGAACTGCCTTATGTAAATCAGCACTCACCCTTTCTTTAAAGCTGAATGTGTTAAGTGTATGTGTTTCTATATCGAGAGTGATAAAACTTTTAAGAAGTGTTTGTGATGAAAATGAGTGGATAGCAAATGATAAATAATTAGCTGCGCTTTTCAAGAACTGCACGTCATCATTTGAATACGCATTCTTCTTCAAACTTTCAAAGCAAAGAACGCCAAAGTTTTGATTTTTATAAATTATTGGAATTGCGAGGAAGGAGCCGTCAAAGGTAACATTTTCGCTTTTAGAAAATCTTTTTACTCCACCTAGCGATGTATCATCTATTTTGACAGGCATACCTGTGGTGATACATTTACCCGCTAATGTCCCGTTGATTTCAATTACTAAATTTTGCCCGACATATTTTAATGAAGTGTTGTTAATTACTTTAATCGTTTTAAACTTCTTTTCGATCGGTTCATAATAAATAAATGTAAAAGCATCCCAATGAATTAATTGAACAAATGAATTTTGAATTGATGCAGCTAAATCTTCTTCACTTTCAAGCTTAAGGTGCGATCCAACCAAATGTAGAATACCGTTTAACCTTTGCTGAGAGATTGAATCAGAGTGCTTCTCCTCAAATATCGATATAATCATCGTAATTACTCTGACAAATCTGCCAAGTGTAAAAATTGTTTCTATTCCAAATGCATCTTCTACTTTGGAATCAAGCGCTATGATTGCAATCAGAGATTTATCATAAAAAAGCGGAACTCCAACAAAACTTCTTATGCCCTGCTTGCTTTCGTAGTAGCGGATAACATCTGCTTCAGCAACTATGGAAATATCGGTTAATAATTCAGGCTCACCTTTCTGAACAATTTTGCTAAGTATGTCATCTTCTAAGTCAAATTTTCTTTGTGATATTGAAGTTGAATTTGAAACAAATTTATCTATTGAAAATTTTTCTTTTTTTTGATTATACCAAAAGAAAATAACAGAGTGAGCATAATATACTTCCTTAATCACGTTAAGAATTTTTTCAAGCGCAAATGAAAATTGTCCGCCATGACCCAATTCTTTCGGTAATTCTTCATTAGCAATTTCTTTAAATCTTTCTTTCAGATCAGGAGGTTTGAGCGTTGTTCTTGGAAGTCTTTCATCAATAGGATAGCTTGAAGCTGTTATAACATCCGGATTAATTGTCTTTGAGACAATTTTAAATGAATCTCCATAACTCTTTGCATCGGACTGATAACCATCATCAATTAAATTATCATCGAAGTCATCATTTATATATGTACTTTGAAATTTTAATGAATCGCGGAGGAAAATTATGAATGCAACATAGATTATGATTAATGCAAGTGCAATAATTCTTACAGTAAGATCATCTGCTAACAACAAAGCTGCCGCTAAAATAGGCACTACGAGAAAGATTAGTAATCTTCTTCTTTGTCTTCGATTCATTTTAATTTGCATAGATTGGAAAGTTTTGAAACAAATTACCTGATAATTTTACAATTTTTTAGAATAGCAAGCAAACAAGAAGCTCAAGTTCAAATTACTTAGTCACCTTACACAAGGTAATGATGAAAATTCGCAAACAAACCAACTTCCCTTGATTTTTAGAACTATGCGTTATGAACCGGGTTTATTATTCTTCACCTTTGCATAAGGCGAGTTAATAAAATATTTCTTCAAAAAGTTTTGCGATTTCTTTTTTACCGCGGAGTTTCACAGAGGAATAATATACCACATTAGAATTTAGATCAATCCCCGGAAAAAACTGTTTCAAGTTTTTCCTTGCTAGATTTTGTTCAGATTGTTTTAGCTTATCTACCTTCGACAATAGAATTATATGAGGAATATTTAAGTCTTGCAAAAGTTTGTTCAAATGATGATCAAGATCAGTCGGTTTATGACGGCTATCGATAAAATGGATTGCTAACCGGACGTAACTCGATTTTGTTATGAATTCCCCAATTAATTTGGACCAATGAGCTCGTTCAGCTTTACTGGTTTTAGCATAACCATAACCGGGTAAATCGACAATATAAAATTTACTATCTATCTCATAAAAATTAATCGATCGAGTCTTTCCGGGCGTGGAACTGACTTTTGCAAGGTCTTTTTTATTAAAAAATGAATTAATAAACGAAGATTTGCCAACATTAGATCGACCACATAGAATTACTTCGGGCAATCGACATTTAGGAATTTCGCTTAAATTAAAAGCGGATTTTATGAATTGCTGCTTTTCAAACATTGTAAAAATTTCGTATGCAATTTAAGTCGCTTAATTCAAACTATAAAGTATAAAGAATTTAAAATAAAAAACCCCGAAAAATCGGGGCTAAAAAAATTATTCTTCATCTTTCTCCTGTTTTCCGCAAGCGATTTTTAGTTAAGAGTTAAATCATTGATAATAAAGCACTTAACTAAGTGAAATTTGTCAATTTGGGTGCTGCTCAACTATTATCGAGTATGTTTTTTAAAAATTTAGCAGGGAGATTTAACAGTTTTAATTTTTAGTAATGATGTTTCTGATCCATCAGGTTATTAGGTCGCACTCTATCAAAATCTATTGCTAATGTTTGCTACAAATCCACCTAAGGCGGACTCCTAATTGAGCAAATTAAAATTGCTATGCTGAAATAAAATTAGTTCCAGCGGAACGACCTGTTTGTAATACAAATAAGCAAAAAGATAACTAAGCTCCATAGGAGCGACCTATGATTTTCTGTGATGGTGTTCCATTTTAAATAACCAATTATTATTAAAATGTTAAATAAAAAAAGCAAGGATGTGACTTTTCAATAATTATCACGCAGGGTGCTGCATTGCGGAAAACAGGAAAGTATAAAGTAAGAAGAATTTAAAATAAAAAACCCCGAAAAATCGGGGCTAAAAAAATTATTCTTCATCTTTCTTTTTCCTCTTTTTCGGCTTCGACTCTTTCTCTTCCACAGCTTCTTCGGCATCTTTCTCTTCACTCTTTGCTTTTTGTTTAGCTTCCTTTTTAGCTTCTCTCTTTTCCTTATGTTCTTCAGCTTTTTTGGTAATCACATCATTGTAATCAACCAGTTCAAGTATTGCCATTGATGCAGCATCACCCATTCTGTTGCCAAGTTTTATTACGCGGGTATATCCACCTGGGCGCTCACCGATTTTCGGTACAACTTCGCTGAACAACTCTTTCACAACATCTTTATCGTTGACAAATCTCATCACATGCCTTCGTGAGTGAAGATTATTCTTTTTAGCTTTAGTAATTAAAGCTTCAACATGTTTACGAGCTTCTTTTGCTTTGGCTAATGTTGTTTTTATTCTTTTATGCTTTAATAGAGAAGTTGCAAGCGCATTCATTAATGCTGCACGGTGACTGTGTGTTCTGCTTAACTTTCGTCCTTTTACTCCATGTCTCATTTAGTTTCCTGCAAGAAATATTAATTGGATTCTGTTTCTTCTTTCAAGTATTTATCCACATCCATACCAAAGTCGAGACCAAGCGTCTCAACTATTTCCATAAGCTCTGCTAGAGATTTTCTGCCGAAATTTCTGAATCGAAGCATTTCTGCTTCATCTCTTCTAACGAGTTCTGCAATGTTTTTTATGTTAGCAGCTTTTAAGCAATTGTGTGATCTTACACTAAGCTCAAGATCATCGACATTTGTTAATAGAATTTTCTTTATTCTTTCTTTCTCAGTATCTTTTTGCGTTGATGTATGAACTTCCTCTTGTACAACATCAAAATTAATAAAGAGTTGAATATGATCTCGTAAAATTTTTGCCGCTTGAGTTAATGAATCCTCCGGCGTGATAGAACCATCTGTAGTGACTTCCAAGATTAATTTTTCGTAATCGTTTCTATCTGCAATTCTAACATTTTCAACCTCATATTTAACATTTCGTATAGGAGTGAAGATTGAATCGATTGGAATTACGCCAATAGTGCTTTCCGGTGAAACATTTTCAGATGCGGTGACAAATCCTTTGCCTTTACCAACAATTATTTCCACATCGAACTTTGCGCCTTTATTCAAAGTTGCAATGTGAAGTTCGGGATTTAAAATTTCGATTTCGTTGCTGTGCTTTTGAATATCGGCAGCAGTCCATTCGGTTTCACCATGAAAGGATAAATTTATTTTGTTAGGTTTTTTGCTCAAAAGCTTCATCCTAACTTGTTTCAGATTCAGAATTATTTCTGAAACATCTTCTACAACTCCTTCAATTGTAGTGAACTCGTGAAGGACACCACCAAATTTGACAGATGTAATCGCTGTGCCAGGCAAAGATGATAGAAGAATTCTTCTTAATGAATTGCCTAAAGTAACTCCATAACCTCTTTCGAGCGGTTGAAGTGTGAATCTACCAAATGTATTGGTATAATTACTTTCGTCGAGTACAACTGCGTCGGGCATCTTTATATAAGGTGCACTCATTTAATAACCCTCAATTAAATTATATATGAATTTCATTATTTAGAATATAGTTCAACAACAAGCTGTTCATTAGCATTTAAAGGAACTTCGGTTCTTTCGGGGACTTGAACAAATGTACCCGACAAGGTTGCTTTATCTACCGATAACCAATTATACGTATTGTCACGAACTTTTTTAAGTGAGTTGTGAACTAAATCGAGCCTTTTACTTTTATCTTTTATTTTGATTATATCACCGGCGGCTAAAAGATAAGCCGGAATATCTACTGATTTATTGTTAACAAGAATGTGACGATGTCTTATTAGCTGCCTTGCTTGTTTTCTTGATGATGCAAATCCTAAACGAAAGACGACATTATCTAATCTTCTTTCTAAAAATTTAACAAGGTTTTCGCCTGTAATACCCTTTGCTTTGATTGCCTTCTCAAAATAATTTCTGAATTGAGTTTCCAGCAAACCATAAATTCTTTTTATTTTTTGTTTTTCTCTGAGCTGAACACCGTACTCAGAAATTTTACTTCTACGTGAAAGACCATGTTGTCCCGGCGGATAAGATCTATTTTCAATTGGACACTTTTCAGTAAAACACTTTTGTCCTTTTAAAAATAACTTTTGTCTCTCTCTTCTACATAATTTGCATACTGAATCAGTATATCTTGCCATTTCTTAAATTCTCCGAAAAATTAAACTCTTCTTTTCTTTGGAGGTCTACAACCGTTATGAGGAATTGGCGTAACATCCTTAATTGAATTAATTTGAAGACCAGCAGTGTTCAGGGATCTGATAGCAGCTTCCCTTCCAGAACCAGGTCCTTTGATATAAACATCTACTCTTCTCAATCCAAGATCAAAAGCTTCTTTAGCTGCAGCTTCAGCAGTAACTTGGGCTGCAAATGGTGTATTTTTTCTTGATCCTTTAAAACCATTTCTTCCTGCAGATGACCATGAAATTGTGTTACCATAAATATCTGTAATCGTGATCTGCACATTGTTAAAGGTGGCTTTAATGTGAACATCACCATTGGAATCAATGTGAGTTCTCTTTTTAACTTTCTTAACAGTTTTAGCCAATTATATTTCTCCTTATAATCTCAACTTCTATTTCTTGGTTGGTGTTTTCTTCTTACCGGCAACAGTTTTTCTCTTACCTTTACGAGTTCGGGAATTAGTTCGTGTTCGCTGACCTCTTGCAGGCAAACCTCTTCTATGCCTAATACCGCGATAAGTTCCTATATCCATTAATCTTTTAATGCTCTGCTGAACCTCGGACCTGAGTGCACCTTCAACTTTGTATTCTGAAGTAATAACAGATCTTATTTTAGCAATTTCTTCATCAGTAAGATCGGCAACCTTTTTATCAGGATTAACCTCTGCCCTGAGGAGAATTTCAGCTGAAAGGGTTCTTCCTATACCGAAGATGTATTGAAGTCCGAAAAGGACTTTTTTGTTTTTAGGTAAATCAACACCAGAAATACGAGCCACTTTTACTCCTTAGATAAAAATTAACCTTGACGTTGTTTGTGTTTAGGATTTTTACAAATCACTTTTACAACACCTTTTCGTTTAATTATCTTACAATTTTCACAAATCTTTCTTACAGAAGATCTAACTTTCATAAATTCTCCGCTATTTATACCTATAGGTAATTCTACCCTTAGTTAAATCGTATGGAGATAATTCAATTGAAACTTTATCTCCTACCAAAATTTTAATAAAATGCATTCTCATTTTTCCTGAAACATGAGCAAGAATTTCATGTCCATTATCGAGCTTAACTCTAAAATGCGCATTAGGCAATGTTTCAGTAACAACTCCATCGACTTTTATTGGTCCTTGCTTTGCCATCAACAAACCGTTAAAATTTCAGGTGATCCATTAGATACAAGAATTGTGTGCTCAAAATGTGCCGATGGCAAACCATCCTGAGTCAGTACTGTCCAACCGTCTTTAGCAGTTTTAACTTTGTAAGTGCCAGTGTTAACCATTGGTTCAATTGCGATTGTCATACCTTTTTTTAATTTTGGACCAGTACCACGAACACCATAATTTGGGACAGCCGGTTCTTCATGAAGAAATTTACCAATGCCGTGCCCGCACAAATCTTTCACTATCGCAAACCCGTTTGCTTCAACATAGTTTTGAACAGCAAACGAAATATCATGAACACGATTACCCAACCTTGCTTCCTTAATACCTTCGTAAAGGGATTTTTCAGTCACATCTAATAGCTTTTGCTTGTCCGAAGAAATTTTACCAACCGCAACAGATAGTGCTGCATCTCCAAAATATCCATTCTTCAAGACACCAATATCAATGGAGACTATTTCACCCTCTTTAAGAACACGATCACCAGGAATTCCATGAACAACTTCATCATCTATTGAGACACAAATTGAAGCAGGATAATCATACGAACCTGCTTGCGAATATCCTTTGAAAGCCGCCTTTGCATTATTACTGAAAATGTATTCTTCGGCAATGCGATCCAGCTCTATTGTTTCAACTCCAGGACAAATATTATTTGCAACTAATCTCAACGTTTCTGCAACTATTCTACAGCTATCCCGGATAAAGTCAATTTCCTTTTTAGTTTTTATGTATACCACTGAAAAAATATTATCTTCTGCCCCTGAGTTTTCCCGATTTCATAAAACCATCATAATGTCTCATCAGTAAATGTGACTCAATCTGCTGAAGTGTATCCAATGCAACTCCCACAATAATAAGCAAACTGGTTCCTCCAAAAAATTGTGCGAACTGACCCGAAACTCCCCACGCAGAAACAAACGCGGGAAGTATTGCGACGATTGCAAGAAAAAAGGATCCGGGTAAAGTTATTTTGGTTAATATATTATCAATAAACTCGGATGTTTGTTTACCGGGTCTAATTCCCGGAATAAATCCACCTTGCTTCTTCATATTATCGGCAACATCCTTAGGATTAAATGCAATTGCCGTATAAAAATAAGTGAAGAAGATAATCATAATTGCATAGATGATTGAGTAAACAGCCGATTGATAATGAAAATAAGAATTTATCGTTTGAAGAAAATCATTGTTCGGAAAAAAAGATAAAACAGTATTTGGAATAAACATAATTGACTGAGCAAAAATTATCGGCATAACTCCGGCCGTATTTACCCGTAAAGGAATATACTGAGTGACTCCACCATAAACTTTTCTACCGACAACTCTTTTCGCATATTGAACCGGGATCCTCCTGGTTCCTTGAGTAACTAAAACTACTCCGGCAATAATGAGAACCATGAGAATTAGAATAACAATTTCAATAATTATGCTTCTTGTTCCGGCAGAAATCAATCTGTATTCATCAAGTAAAGCGAAAGGAAATCTGTTTATTATTCCGATAAAGATTATTAACGAAATACCATTTCCAATCCCTCTTTCGGTTATCTGCTCACCAAGCCACATCATAAAAACCGTACCGGCAGTTAAAATAATAATCGTAGAAATCGTCCAAGCCATTCCTTGAATTGGTTCAGGAATTATCGGCATTCCACGAAGATCAAGATTGTACAGTCGTATTGTTACACCCCAAGCCTGCATTGCAGAAATTAAAACAGTACCGTATCGTGTTAACTGAGTAATTTTCTTTCTGCCTTCTTCACCTTCTTGCTGAAGTTTTTGGAAATATGGAACTACAGCACCTAACAATTGAATAATGATTGATGCTGAAATGTAGGGCATAATTCCAAGTGCAAATATTGCTGCATTAGAAAAGGCTCCTCCGACAAATAAATCATATAATCCGAATAAATTATCTGATGTTTGATTTTTCATTGCTTCAGAAAGCAATATTGAATCAATTCCCGGAAGAGTAAGATGAGAACCAACACGAACAATTATAAGCAGACCTAATGTATAAATAATTCGCTGGCGGAGTTCATGTATCTTGAAAATATTTCTGAATGTATCTGTAAATCTGGACATTAAGGATTACTCAAATCTTTTTAATTGTTCCGCCGGCAGTTTCAATTTTTTCTTTTGCCGCTTTGCTAAAACCATTCACTTCTAAGTTAAGCTTTACTTTAACCTCACCATTCCCCAAAACCTTTACCGGCTGGTTCAATGTAGATATCAAACCTAATTTCTTAAGCATTTCAGGATTAATTACTTCTGAAGTTAATTTCTTTTCGTCAGCTAATTTTTGAAGATCTTCTAAGTTCACCACCTGATACTTAACCCTTGCGTAATTGGTAAAACCATATTTGGGAATTCTTCTTTGCAAAGGCATTTGACCACCTTCAAACCAAAATCTTTTATTAGCACCTGATCTTGACAACTGACCATTCATTCCTTTTGTAGAAGTTCCACCATGCCCCGAACCTTCACCTCGTCCAATTCGTTTTCGGTTCTTTCTAGAACCCTTGGCATATTTTAAATTACTTAGAATATCCATAATCTCAACTAATTTTTTATTCTTTAATTTCTTCTACTTTAAGAAGATGTTTAACTTTTTCTATCATACCTCTAATCTGGGGAGTATCGGTATGAATTTTTTCCCAATTAGGTCTTCCTAAACCGAGCGCTTTAACTGTTAATTTTTGGTTATTGGGCTGATCAATTATACTGCGAACTTGTGTTATTTTTAATTTTGCCATAACTTTTCAATTAGACGGTAAATAATTCCTTAACTTCCATTTTTCTTTTAGTTGCCATTCTTCTTGCATCAACTAATGAAAGCAAAGCATTTAAAGTTGCTTTAACTTGATTGTGAGGATTGCTTGAACCAAGTGATTTTGTTAGAACATCTTGAACACCAGCAGCTTCTAAAACTGCACGAACTCCACCACCAGCAATCAGACCTGTTCCGGGCGATGCCGGTTTAATTAACACTTTGCCAGCACCATATTTGCCAATAACTTTGTGCGGAATTGTTCCTTTATAAACAGAAACTTTAAGCAAACTTTTTTTAGCATCATCCACACCTTTGGATATGGCATCGGTTACTTCATTTGCTTTACCTAATCCAACCCCAACGGTGCCGTTTCCGTTACCGACAACAACAATTGCATTAAAGCTGAATCTTCGTCCACCTTTTACAACTTTGGCAACACGATTAATGTGTACTACTTTTTCTTTTAAACCTTCTGAGTCGGGTTGTTTACTTGTTTTATGTTCCATTCGAACTACGCTGCCTATTTAAAAAAAATTGAAAAATAATTATCCGGTTATTAACATGCTGCCGGGAGAGGATTCGAACCTCTACAGACGCCTCCAAAGGGCGTAGTCCTACCATTAGACGACCCGGCAATCCTAAGTTCAGTTGAGGTTAAAATTTTAAACCTCCCTCTCGAGCACCGTCTGCAATGGCTTTTACTCTGCCATGATATCTATATCCATTCCGATCAAAAACAACTTGAGAAATATTCTTCTCCAAAGCTTTTTTTGCTACCAGTTTACCGACCATTTTGCTTTTACTGATTTTTCCTTTAGTGTTCTTTATTTCTTCAGCCAATTCTTTTGATAGTGAAGAAGCAGAAACTAAAGTGTTGCCCTCTGAATCGTCTATCAATTGTGCAAAAATGTTATTCAAACTCCGGTAAATAGTTAATCTGGGTTTTTCTTTAATCCCTGATATTTTACTTCTAATTTTAATCTTTGAACGAAGTCTGATATTTTTATTCTTTTTTATCATTTTATTATTCCAAAACTCTTAATTACTTACCAGCTGTTTTACCGGCTTTTCTAACAATTTGTTCATCAGAGTATTTAATTCCTTTACCTTTGTAAGGTTCAGGTTTTCTGAAAGATCTGATTTTTGCAGAAATCATTCCAACTAACTGTTTATCAATTCCACTTATAACAATTTGATTTGGTGTAGAAACTTGCAAAGTGATACCTGAAGGCGGCATAAAAAATATTGGGTGTGAGTAACCAATATTTATTAAGATGTTCTCACCTTTTTGTTCTGCTTTATATCCAACTCCAACAATATCTAAAGTTTTTTGATATTGTTCAGTAACACCTTTAATCATGTTTTGGATTAAAGCTCGCGTTAAACCGTGCAATGATTTATTTAACTTTAAATCGTCAGGTCTTTGGACAGTCAGTTCTTCGCCTTTTATTTCGATTTTCATGTTATTATGAACCTCAGTCCGTAACTCACCCATAGGCCCTTTTACCTTAATAACATTTTCATTTTTAGTAACCGAAACACCTTTAGGAATTGTTATCGGTTTTTTGCCAACTCTTGACACTTATTGAACTCCAATTTTTAAGAAATTACCAAATGAAACAAACAACTTCACCACCAAGAGATTTGCTTCGTGCTTCTTTATCGGTAAGCAATCCCTTAGGGGTAGAAATTATCGCAATACCTAATCCATTGAGAACCCGAGGAAGCTCACTGTTTTTCTTGTAAACCTTCAATCCGGGAGAGCTTATCCTTTGCAAACCGCTTATAGCCGGACTTCCCTTTTGATAACGAAGATGAATCCTCAAAACATTTTGCTTACTGTCTTCAGTAACCGAAAAGTCATCAATAAAATTATTTTTCTTCAGAATTTCTGCCAAGCCAAGTTTCATTTTTGATGAAGGAATTTCAACAACAACTTTTCTTGCTTTAACAGCATTTCTAATTCTGGTTAAGAAATCCGAAATCGGATCGGTAACACGCATTCTTTTCCTCCGTTTACCAGCTTGATTTTTTTAATCCGGGAATTTCACCTTTAAGAGCCATTTCTCTTAAAACTAAGCGTGAAACTCCAAATTTTCTATGAAACCCTCTTGCTCTTCCGGTGAACATACAACGATTATGTAACCTTACCGGAGAAGAATTTTTAGGAAGCTTTTGCAAAGCATCGTAATCACCTTTTTCTTTTAGCTCTTTCCGCAGCTTTGCATACTTTTCGCAAAGCTTTCTTCTTCGTGCTTCCTTTGCAACTGAACTTGTTTTAGCCACTAAAACTCCTTACTAAGCTGATTTAATTTCTTTTTTTCTAAATGGGACACCAAAAGCTTGAAGCAATTCATATGCTTCGTTATCAGTTAATGCGCTTGTAACAAAAGTTATATCCATTCCCAAAACTCTTGTTACCTTATCAAAATTAATTTCCGGAAATATTATCTGTTCTTTGATACCAATTGAATAATTACCATGACCATCAAAAGACTTATCAGATAGTCCTCTGAAATCTCGAACACGCGGAAGAGCAATATTGATTAGTCTATCAAGAAACTCATACATTTTTCCTTTTCTGAGAGTAACCATTGCACCAATATTTACACCTTCACGCAATTTAAAGTTCGAAATAGCTTTCTTCGATTTTCTGATGCGTGCTTTTTGTCCGGTAATTGTTTCCAAATCCTTAATTGCTTCTTCAAGAATTTTCTGATCGGTAACCGCTTCTCCGACACCCATGTTTACAACAATCTTGTGGAGTTTCGGTACTTGCATGATACTTTTATATGAAAATTTTTTCATTAAGCTAGGAACAACTTCGGCTCTGTAATAATCTTCAAGCCGGGTTTTAATTCGAATTTCTTTTTCTTTAGAAGCCGGTGATTTCTTAGGTTCCTTTTTAGAATCCTTAGATTCTTTTACTTTCTTGACCGGCTTTTCCGTATTTTCTTTTTTAATCTTTTTATCAGCCATTGTAGTAATAAATTAGTTTTGTTTTAATTACTGTAACATTTCGCCGCTAACTCTGCTAACCCTAATCCTTTTTTGCTTCTTTGTTTTCTCATCCAATATAATTTGCGATCCTAGTCTTGTCGGTTTATTACTTTTGGGATCGATAAGCATAACATTAGAAACATGAATCGGAGCTTCTTTTTCTAAAATTCCGCCCTGAGGATTTTTTTGACTCGGTTTAGTGTGCCTTTTTCTAATGTTAATTCCTTCAACAATTACTTTTGAATCTGATGGAAAAACTTTAAGAACTTTACCGGATTTCCCCCTGTCATTACCGGAAATTATCATCACGTTATCATTTTTATGAATTTTCATTAAAATTTTTCCTTATAAAACTTCAGGAGCAAGTGAAACTATTTTCATAAACTGTTTTTCCCGTAACTCTCGTGCAACAGGGCCAAAAATTCTTGTGCCCCTAGGTTCGTTCTGAGGATTTAAAAGCACTGCAGCATTTTCATCAAACCTAATGTAAGATCCATCTTTTCTTCGAACTTCTTTTTTGGTTCTTACAATAACTGCTCGCGATACTTCTCCTTTTTTGACGGTGCCGTTTGGTATTGCCGTTTTAACTGATACAACAATGAGATCACCAACGCTGGCATATTGTCTACCGCTTCCGCCAAGAACTCTAATACATCGCACTTTTTTGGCGCCGGAGTTGTCTGCCACTACTAAATTTGTTTCTTCTTGAATCATGCTTTCCTCGGCAAATCGGGTTAACTACTTAGCTTTTTCTACCACTTCAACTAATCGCCATCTTTTCAATTTACTCAATGGACGCGTTTCCATTATCTTAACTCTATCACCGATACCGCATTGTTTCTTTTCATCATGAGCTAAAAGCTTAGTGGTTTTCTTAAAATATTTTTTATAAATGGGGTGTTGAACTTTTCTTTCAATTGCAACAGTAATGGTTTTTTTCATTTTGTTACTTACAACAATACCAACTCTAGTTTTTCTTAAAGCTCGCTGTTCCATACTTACGATTTAACTCCTTCCTTGGAGTTAGTTGCAACGGATTTTTTCTCAGCTAATGATCTCTCTTTTAACACAGTTAGCATTTTTGCAATATCCTTCTTTAACATTGTTAGCTTTGACGTGTTCGTCAGTTGTTTTAGCTGATGTGCGAACTTCAAGTCCGTCATATTTTTTTTTTCTTCTTCAATCTGTTTGATTAATTCCGGAGTTTTAATTTCTCTTATATCTTGAATTTTCATTTTAACCTTGAATCTTATTCGTAATCTGGACGAGCAACAATTTTAGTTTTAATTGGAAGTTTATAACCGCAAATCTGAAGAGCATCATTTGCAACTTCTCTTGAAACACCGCCAACCTCAAATAGAATTCTTCCGGGTTTAATAACTGCAACCCAAAATTCAGGTGCTCCTTTACCTTTACCCATACGAGTTTCAAGCGGTTTCTTTGAAACAGGTTTATCAGGAAATATTCTTATCCAAACTTTTCCATCTCTTTTCATTTTCCTTGAAAGAGCCACTCTGCAAGCTTCGATTTGCCGGCTTGTAATCCAATGAGGTTCCAACGCTTTTAAGCCGAAATCACCAAAATCAACCGAGCTGCCTCTATATGCTTTACCTGTCATACGTCCGCGTTGCGATTTTCTATACTTAACTCTTTTAGGCATTAACATTGTAAGTTATCTCCAAAAATTAATCTGTAACTCGTTTACCTAATATTTCGCCCTTGCAAATCCAAACTTTAATCCCGAGCGACCCGTAAATTGTTTCTGCTCTGCCTGCAGCATAATCAATGTCTGCTCTCAGAGTATGCAAAGGAATTCTACCGTCCTTATACTGTTCTGTTCTTGCCATCTCAGCGCCGCCTAAACGACCGGCACATTTTATTCTTATCCCTTCAGCTCCCATTCTCATCGCAGCAGTTATTGCCATTTTCATTGCTCTTCTAAAAGACACTCTTCCTTCAAGTTGATTAGCAATGTTTTCTGCAACTAAATAAGCATCTAATTCGGGTCTTTTAATCTCGGATATCTGAACCTTTACATCTTTATCGGTTACTTGTTTAAGCTCTTGTTCAAGCTGAGTAATTTCTTTACCGCTTTTTCCAATTACAACTCCGGGTCTTGATGTATGAATTGTAATAATTATATTCTTTGAAGTTCGATCAATAACTATTCTAGATATTCCGGCTTTCTTTAAACGATTCCTAACATAATCTCTTAATTTTTTATCTTCCTTCAGTTTGAGCGCATAAGATTTATTCTCGTACCAATTAGAGTCCCAACCTCTAATGACACCAACTCTCAAACCAATAGGATTAGCCTTTTGTCCCAAAAATCCTCCTAAATTATTCCTTTGTGGAAACCACAATAGTTAAATGACAAGATCGTTTTCTTATTTTGTAAGCACGTCCCATTGGAGCAGGACTAATTCTTTTAATTGTCGGGCCTTGATTAACGTATGCTTCTTTAACAAATAGATGAGATGGCTCGACTTTGGCAGAATCTTCCTTATTGATCAAATTAGAAACTGCCGATCTTAAAACTTTCTCAGCATTTTTTGATGCGTGCTTGGGATGAAAATGTAAAACATCAAGCGCTTTATCTACCGACATACCTCTGATAAGGTCAATAAGCAGACGCATTTTTCGCGGTGATGAACTTATATATCTGTAAACTGCTCGTGCTTCCATGATTTAAAATTTCTTTTTTGCTTAATTTATTTTACCTGAGTAGACTTTTCAGCTTTAGTCCCAGGATGTCCTCTAAAAATTCTTGTTGGAGAAAATTCACCAAGCTTATGACCAACCATGTTTTCAGTTATGTAAACAGGAATCATTTTGTTTCCATTGTGAACAGCAATTGTATGACCAACAAAATCCGGGATGATTGTAGATGCACGCGACCAAGTCTTAATAATTTTTTTTTGATTTGACTTGTTCAATTGGTCAATCTTTTTCAACAATTTGACTTCGATATATGGACCTTTTTTAACCGACCTTGGCATATTCTACTCTATTTGTTACGTCTTTTAATAATGAATTTGTTAGATTCTTTTTTATTCTTTCTTGTCTTAAGGCCTTTTGCTTTTTGACCCCAAGGAGAAACTGGATGGCCACCACCTGAAGTTTTTCCTTCACCACCACCCATTGGATGATCAACAGGATTCATTGCCACACCTCTAACGTGCGGTCTTATTCCTAACCATCTTGATCTTCCGGCTTTACCTAAACTTATATTTTCTTGCTCTGCATTTCCAACAATTCCATACGTTGCCATACATTCTAAATTTACCTTCCGAATTTCACCCGATGGCATTTTTAGTTGAGCAAAATTTCCTTCTTTTGCAAGAAGCTGAAGTGAAGATCCTGCGCTTCTTCCTAATTGACCTCCCTTACCTGGTTTTAATTCTACATTGTGAACAAAACTTCCCAATGGCATTTCTTTTAATAGCAATGCATTACCAACAATAATTTCACTTCCAGTACCAGCAGTAATTGTTGCTCCAACTTTTAATCCTTCAGGAGCTAAAATGTATCTCTTCTCACCATCAGCATAGTGAAGTAATGCTATTCTTGATGTTCTGTTCGGATCATATTCAATAGAAAAAACTTTAGCGGGAATTCCAATTTTATTACGTTTAAAATCAATTACACGATATCTTCTTTTATGTCCACCGCCACGATGACGCGATGTAACCCGCCCAAGATTATTTCTTCCTCCGGATTTTTTTATCGCAACCGTTAGTGATTTTTCCGGACTATCTTTTGTAATCTCTTCAAAAGAAGAATTTGATCTGAATCTTGTACCTGGTGTAACGGGTCTTAATTTTATGATGGCCATTAAATTACCTTAGAATAAATCCTATACCTGTTCAAATAATTCTATAGTTTCACCTTTTTTCAAAGTAACTACAGCTTTTTTATAACTTGCAGTTCTTCCGACAAACCGTCCGCTTTTTCTAAACTGTGTTTTTAATTTTCCCGGATAGTTAATCGTCCTAACTGTTAAAACGTGAACATTAAATTTTTTTTCAATTGCTTTGGCAATTTCAATTTTATTACTTTGATTATTCACTAGAAAACCGTATTTGCCCTTATCAGCGGTTATGTTCGTCATTTTCTCAGTGATTAGGGGCTTAATTAAAATTTCTTTCATTTTAGTCAACCCCCTCTTTCATACCAAAAGATTTATTTATCAATTCCACTCCGCCTTTTTGAAGAAGAAGAACCTGATTATTCACTATATCGTAAGTAGATGCTTTATCAGCTTCTAAAATTTTTACTTTAGGAATATTCCTTCCGGATTTATAAACCGCAGTAAGATTTCCATTTGTTAAAAGCAAAGTTTTTTTACCGGATAATTTTAGGTTCGTAAGAATTTTTGTGAACTCTTTTGTTTTAGGTGAATCGAAATTAAAATCTTCAACAACCACAAGCTGGTTAGCTTTTACCTTATGACTAAGGGCGGATTTTCTCGCAAGCTTAATTTCCTTTTTAGGAAGATTCTGCCGATAATCTCTTGGTTTGGGTCCGAAAATCGTTCCGCCTCCAACCCACAAAGGAGATCTAGACGTACCTGCCCGGGCACCTCCGCCTCCCTTTTGTTTCCTTGGCTTCTTTCCGCCGCCTCTAACTTCGCCTCTTTCTTTTGATTTACTTGTACCTTGCCTTTGATTGGCTAAATAGGATTTTACACTCAAATACAATACATGATCATTCGGTTCAATGCCAAATATATCATCTCTAAGCTCGCATTTTTTCCCGGATGAGCTGCCATCTATTTTTAAAATTTCAACTTTCATTTTATATCCAGCATTATCTCTTTAACAATTCAACAATTGTATTTATTGCACCAGGAACGGCTCCACGAACCAGAATCAAATTTTGTTCATGAATAACTTTGAAAATTTTTAAATTTGAAATGGTGACGTTTTTGTGTCCCATTCTTCCAGCCATTCTTTGACCTTTAAAAACTCTTGAAGGATACGAACTCGCACCAATAGAGCCGGGAGCGCGCAATCTATCACTCTGTCCATGAGTTGTACCGCCAACTCCACCAAAACCATGGCGCCTCATAACACCTTGAAATCCTTTGCCTTTGCTTTTTGCTCTGACTTTTATTTTTTCGCCTTCAGCGAAAATGCTAACGTTTATTTCATCGCCAATTTTAAATTCTTGCTCAGAGGAAAATTTAAATTCCCTTAAAACTTTTAACGGCGCTAATTCGTTCTTTTTAAATTGCCCTAAAACCGGTTTCGAAACTCTTTTCTCTTTCTTCTCACCAAAACCAAGCTGAAGAGCATGATAGCCATCTTTTTCTTTTGTTCTGATGGAAACAATTTTACAAGGACCGGCCTTGATTACACTGACTGGGACAAGATCACCCTTTTCATTGTAAACGCTCGTCATTCCTATTTTTTGACCTAATAAACCGGACATTTCAGCACCATATTTCCTTAAAGCTTAATTTCAATATCAACACCCGCCGGAATATCTAACTTACTTAACGAATCGACGGTTTTGTTGTTTGAGTTGTGAATATCAATGACTCTTTTGTGCGCCCTAATTTCAAATTGCTCACGTGATTTTTTATCAACGTGAGGAGATCGCAAAACAGTATAAATTGTTTTTCTTGTTGGTAACGGAATAGGGCCTGATACAACCGCACCAGTGCTTCTAACAGTTTTAATAATTTTCTCTGTCGACTTATCAATTAAAATATGATCATACGATTTTAATTTAATCCTGATTTTCTGTCCGGCCACTTAAAGATCTCCTTATGAAATTACAAACAAAAAAGGAGCATAACTCCTTTTCTGTTTGATAACCAATAAATTACTCAATGATTTTTGTTACAACGCCAGCACCAACAGTTCTACCACCTTCACGAATAGCGAATCTTAGTCCTTCTTCCATAGCTATTTCGCCAATAAGTTCTACTGAAAGTTTAACATTATCGCCAGGCATCACCATTTCGGTTCCAGCAGGAAGATGAGCTACACCGGTAACGTCAGTAGTTCTGAAATAAAATTGCGGCCTGTATCCGTTAAAGAATGGAGTATGTCGTCCACCCTCTTCTTTTGATAGAATATAAACTTCACCTTCAAATTTCTTATGTGGAGTGATACTTCCGGTTTTAGCCAGAACCATTCCTCTTTCAATTTCATTTTTATCAACACCTCTCAACAATATACCGGCATTATCTCCAGCCATTGCTGAGTCGAGCTCTTTTCTAAACATTTCGATACCGGTAACAACTGTTTTCTTGTGAACACCGAGACCGATTAATTCAACTTCTTCAGCAATCTTAACTTGTCCTCTTTCAACTCTTCCGGTTGCAACTGTACCGCGACCGGTGATAGAAAATACGTCCTCAACAGGCATCAAGAAGGGTTTGTCAGTATCACGTTGAGGGATTGGAATATAATTATCAACAGCATCCATAAGCTCCCATACACACTTGTATTTCGGATCATCTGGATTAGCATTGCTAACACCAGCTTCCAAGGCTTGCAGAGCTGAACCTCTGATGATTGGAATTTCTTTACCAGGAAATTCATAATAAGTTAAAAGATCTCTCAGCTCTTCTTCAACCAAGTCGATCAATTCAGGATCATCAACCATATCAATTTTATTCAGGAATACAACCATTTTGGGTACACCAACCTGACGAGCGAGAAGAATATGCTCTCTCGTTTGAGGCATAGGACCATCAGTTGCTGCTACAACTAATATCGCACCATCCATTTGAGCCGCACCGGTGATCATGTTTTTAACATAATCTGCGTGACCGGGGCAGTCTACGTGCGCATAATGTCTTTTTGCCGTTGAGTACTCAACGTGAGCAGTAGCAATTGTAATACCTCTTTCTCTTTCTTCAGGGGCATTATCAATACTGTCAAATGTTCTGATTTGCGATAAGCCTTTCTTCGCAAGAGCCATGGTGATGGCAGCGGTTAATGTGGTTTTGCCATGATCTACATGTCCAATGGTACCTACGTTAACGTGCGGCTTACTCCTGTCAAATTTTTCTTTTGCCATCTAATTCTCCTTTTTATTTTGTTTTCTTTGATGAATTCAATTGCTTAAGCAACAGTTCTTGCTTTTTTCCCAAGGGATTTCTCGGCAATCTCATCAGCTATATTCCTTGGAACTTCCGAGTAGCGTGAAAACTGCATTGTAAAAATAGCTCTACCCTGGGTCATAGATCTTAAAATGGTTGCATAACCAAACATTTCAGAAAGCGGCACTGTAGCTGTAATTACTTGTGCATCCTTTCTTGCAGAAAAACCCTCAATCTTGCCACGACGAGAATTAAGATCGCCCATTACATCTCCGAGATATTCTTCGGGAGTAACGACTTCTACGTCCATAATCGGTTCGAGAAGTATGGGCTTTGCTTTTTTAGCACCTTCTTTAAATGCAATAGAACCTGCAACTTTAAAGGATATTTCGTCGGAATCTACATCGTGAAAAGAACCATCATAAATCCTTGCTTTGATATCTACCACAGGGAATCCGGCAATAACTCCATTACGCATCGCTTCTTGAATTCCTGCTGATACAGATGGAATATATTCTTTGGGAACAACACCACCAATAATTCCATTAATAAACTCATAACCTTTTCCAGGTTCATTGGGCATCAGCTCAATCCATACATGACCATATTTTCCTCTGCCACCTGACTGCTTAATAAATTTCCCTTCCGAATCCACTTTTTGAGTTATTGATTCTCGGTAAGCGACCTGAGGTTTACCAACGTTTGCTTCAACCTTAAATTCTCTTTTCATGCGGTCAACTAAAATTTCAAGATGCAATTCACCCATTCCGCTGATAAGAGTCTGACCAGTCTCTTCATCAACTTTTACTCTAAAAGTCGGATCTTCATCAGACAATTTAGAAAGTGATTCAGACAATTTATCTTGATCAGCTTTTGTTTTTGGTTCGATTGCAATCTGAATAACCGGTTCAGGAAACACGATCTTTTCTAAAACAACAGGGTCATCTTCTGAACAAAGCGTGTCACCTGTTTTAGTAAATTTCAGTCCAACTGCAGCACCAATATCACCGGCAATAACTTCATCAATTTCTTCTCGATGATTTGCATGCATCTGCAGTAATCGGCTAATTCTTTCCTTCCTTCCACTTACAGAATTAAAAATATATGAACCAGATTTGAGAGTTCCTGTGTAAACTCTAAAAAAGGTTAACTTACCAACATAAGCATCGTTCATGGTCTTAAATGCAAGCGCTGTAAATTTTTCTTTTGCATCAATCTTTCTTGAGACTAAATCATTAATCCCAATATGGTGTGCTTCGATCTCCTTAAAATCAATTGGAGATGGAAGAAAATCCACAACACAATCTAATAACTGCTGAACACCTTTATTCTTGAATGCAGAGCCACACAGCACCGGAATAATTTTAAGGTTAATAGTAGCTTTTCTTAAAACAGATTTAATTTCAGCTTCACTGATTTCTTTCCCGCCGAGATATTTTTCTAACAAGGTATCATCGATATCCGAAACTGCTTCAAGCATTTGAGTACGGTATTTATTAGCATTCTCCATTAAATCATGAGGAATTTCCATATCATCATAAGTTACTCCGAGAGTGTCTCCATGGTACATTCTTGCTTTAAACGAAATAAGATCAATTACACCGGTAAATAAATCGCCTTCCCCAATCGGAAGATTTATTGGGATGGCATTTGCACCAAGTCTTTCTCTCATCATTTGAATAGCATGATAAAAATCGGCGCCTGTCCTATCCATCTTGTTGATAAATGCAACTCTCGGAACTTTGTACTTATCTGCTTGTCTCCAGACGGTTTCAGATTGCGGTTCAACACCACCAACAGCGCAGAATAATGCAACTGCTCCGTCTAAAACTCTAAGTGAACGTTCAACCTCAGCAGTAAAGTCAACGTGTCCAGGTGTATCAATAATATTTATTTGATGATCTGCCCAGTAACAAGTAGTAGCAGCACTGGTAATTGTGATTCCACGTTCCTTTTCTTGTTCCATCCAATCCATAGTTGCGGCACCATCATGCACCTCACCCAATCGATGTGTTTTACCGGTATAGAACAATATTCTTTCGGTAGTAGTAGTTTTACCGGCATCGATATGCGCCATAATTCCGATATTTCTGACTTTATCTATTTTAATCCTAGCTGACATTTCTTATTCTTTATTCTTTCGTATCCATTACCATTTAAAGTGTGCGAAAGCCTTGTTAGCTTCGGCCATTTTGTGTGTGTCTTCTTTTTTCTTAACTGCGGATCCTTCACCATTTGAGGCAGAAATCAATTCGGAAGCTAATCTAAGCGACATTGATTTTTCATTTCTCTGTCTTGCATAAGTTTTGATCCATCTCATTGCTAAAGCAATTCGTCTTTCCGGTCTTACTTCAGTTGGAACCTGATAAGTTGCTCCTCCGACTCTTCTGCTTCTTACTTCAATAATTGGCGCAGTATTATCAATTGCTCTTCTGAATACTTCGACACCTGGTTTTTTCGTTCTTTCTTCAATGATGTCGAATGCGCCATAAATCATTCTTCTTACGGTCGACTTTTTTCCATCATACATCAAACTATTAACGAACTTTGCTACAAGAACTTCGTTGTACTTTGGATCTGGTTTAACGAACCTTTTTTCTGCTCTTTTTTTTCTCATAATAAATTATTTTGCTTTAGGTTTCTTGGCTCCATATTTCGATCTTCCTTTTTTTCTATCCTCAACACCGCTAGTATCCAGTGTACCACGAATAATGTGATATCGAACACCTGGAAGATCTTTTACTCTGCCGCCTCTTATTAGAACGATTGAGTGCTCTTGCAGATTATGTCCCTCTCCTGGAATATAGGATGTTACTTCCATTCCGTTTGTGAGCCTTACTCTGGCAACTTTTCTTAGAGCGGAATTAGGTTTTTTAGGCGTGGTAGTGTAAACCCTTGTGCATACACCCCTTTTTTGAGGACATGCATCCAGTGCCGGAGCCTTATTTTTAGCTAAAATTCTAACTCTGCCTTTACGTACTAATTGATTGATCGTGGGCACAATTCACCTAGTTTTTTGGAATCTGAAATAATTTAGTCAGGAAATATACTTTTTATTCAAAAATTAGTCAAGAAAATAACGATTATAAAAATTAATTATTTACGGCTGTTATTTGCTTTGAACCTTTTCTTCTTCCGTCATTTCTTCAATCGGTTCCTCGGATTTCAGCATAATATTATGATATTTTTTCAATCCGGTACCTGCTGGAATCAAATGCCCCATAACAACATTCTCTTTAAGCCCAAGTAAATAATCAACTTTTGCTTCAGTGGCTGCATTTGCAAGCACTTTGGTTGTTTCCTGAAATGATGCGGCTGAAATGAAGCTTTCTGTCGATAAAGCCGCCTGGGTTATGCCCAATAGTACATGCTCGAAGGTTGCCGGATACCCATCTCTAAACTCAGCTGGTTCTTTAGATTTCTTTTTTAATTCAGCATTTAATTCTCTAATTTTATTTCGAGGTACAAGTTGACCTTCTTTTAATTTCAAATCACCTTTGTCTGTTATGTATACCATAGACATCGTTTTATTATTTTCTTCAATAAATTCTATTCTATCAACAATATCTTCCTCAAGAAATTTAGTATCGCCGGGAGAAACTATTTTAATTTTCTGCAACATCTGCCGAACAATTACTTCGATGTGCTTATCATTTATTTTTACACCTTGTAAACGATATACATCCTGAATTTCATTTACGAGATATTCTTGAACCGCACTTGTTCCTTTAATTTTCAAAATGTCATGAGGATTAATTGGCCCATCAGTAATTTTTTCACCGGCAGGTATCTCATCATTTTCTTGAACCAAAATATGTTTACCCAAAGGAACGTTATATCTTTTTTCATCAGATCCATCCGGAGCAAGAACAATTATCTCACGTGTACCTTTCTTACGTGCACCAAATTTAACCGTTCCTTCAATTTCAGAAACAATCGCAGGATCTTGTGGACTTCTTGCTTCAAACAGTTCGGTTACTCTGGGAAGACCACCTGTGATGTCTCTACTCTTTGTAGTTTGCTTTGAAATTTTAGCTAAGATTGTTCCCGCATCAACAGATTCACCTTCATCAACAGAGAGATAAGCACGTGTTGGAATGTGGAATGTTTTCTTTTCACCATTTTCGCTTTCAATTAAAATGGATGGCGTGCGATTTTTATCTTTTGAATCTATTACAACTTTTTGTACGTGACCGGTTTGTTCATCAGTAACTTGTTGTAAGGTTACTCCATCAACAAGATCAACGAACTTTACTTTACCACCCAAATCTGAAAGTATAACGGTATTGTAAGGATCGTGATTATACAATGGAACACGTTTCTTAACATAGCTTCCATCGCTTACCACTAATTCTGCACCATAGGGAACATCATATTTTTTAATTTGTCGATTGTTCTCGTCAAAAATTCCGATGATGCCACGTCGTCCTGTAACTACCTTGACTTTACCCATGAAATCTGATTTTTCTACATAAGAGATTTTCTCGAACCTAACAGTTCCCTCAACATTAGTTTCTACTTGCGACTGACTTGCAATTCGTGAAGATGTACCGCCAAGGTGGAAGGTTCTTAATGTTAGCTGAGTTCCGGGTTCACCGATTGACTGAGCAGCAATGATTCCTACTGCCTCACCAATTTCAACAATTTTTCCATTAGTTAGATTTCTACCGTAGCACTTTGCACAAACACCTCTTTTGGATTCACATGTAAGCACTGTTCTGATATATACAGAATCAATATTTGCATCTTCGATTCTCTCTGCGATATCTTCTGTTATCATTTCTCCAGCTTCAATGATTACTTCATCAGTTCTCGGATCAAACACATCTTCTTGAGCAGTTCGGCCGGTAATTCTTTCTGCTAATGGTTCTCTTTCCTGCTCAACATCTTTTAAGGCAGTTACCGGAATACCTAATATTGTTCCGCAATCAATCTCACTTATGATCACGTCTTGAGAGACGTCAACAAGTCTTCTTGTAAGGTAACCAGCGTCAGCAGTTTTTAAAGCTGTATCGGCAAGGCCTTTTCGAGCACCGTGGGTGGAAATAAAATACTCAAGTACTGACAAACCTTCTTTGAAGTTAGCTACGATCGGATTTTCGATGATTTCACCTGCTTGCCCCGAAAGTGTTTTTTGAGGTTTCATCATAAGTCCGCGCATACCAGCAAGCTGACGAACTTGTTCTTGAGAACCTCGAGCACCGGAATCAACCATCATGTGAAGCGAATTAAAACCATGATTATGTTCTTTAATTTTATCCATTAAAACACGAGCCACATCATTTGTAGTGTGAGTCCAAACATCAATAATTTTATTATATCTTTCAGCATCAGTAATAACACCTTGCTCATGCTCGTTTAAAATCGATTCAACTTTTTTATTAGCTTTTCCGATAAGATTTTCTTTCTCTTCTGGAATGACCATATCTGCATAACTAACTGATAAACCACCGGCTGTTGCATATCTGAATCCTATATCTTTCAAATCATCAAGGAATTTTGCCGTTACTTTATTACCCAGCTTCATAAACATCTGACCGATGAATCCGCCAAATGTCTTCTTGATGAGAAGCTGGTTGAAATATCCCATTTCTTTAGGTACAATTTGATTAAAAATAATTCTTCCTACTGTGGTCTCAATCATTTGTGAATCAACACGAACTTTTACTCTTGCATGTAAGCCAACAGCTCTTGAGTTATAAGCAATGATGGCTTCCTCAGTTGAGCCAAAAACAGTTCCTTCTCCTTTATCACCTTCTCTATATTTAGTAAGATAATAGCATCCTAAGACGATATCTTGGGTCGGAACAACAACCGGGCTTCCATTTTGAGGTGACAAAATGTTATGGCTGCTTAACATTAGTAATGAAGCTTCTAATTGAGCTTCGTAAGATAATGGTATATGAACAGCCATCTGATCACCGTCAAAGTCAGCATTGAAAGCCGTACAAACCATTGGGTGTAACTGAATGGCTCTTCCATCAATAAGTACAGGTTGGAATGCCTGAATTCCCAATCTATGAAGAGTTGGGGCTCGGTTTAAAAGAACCGGATGTCCGCTAATAATTTTTTCAAGAATATCCCAAATGATTGGATCTTTTCTGTCAACAACTTTTCTTGCACTTTTAACAGTTTTATTATGACCTCTATCAAGCAGCTTTCTGATTATAAATGGCTTGAATAATTCAACAGCCATATCCTTTGGCAAACCACATTGATGAAGCTTTAGCTCAGGTCCAACTACAATTACTGATCTACCAGAATAGTCAACTCTTTTCCCAAGCAAGTTTTGTCTGAATCGACCTTGCTTACCTTTAAGCATATCACTTAAAGATTTTAGCGGACGATTGCTATCGCTTCTTACTGCACTGCCTCTTCTTGAGTTATCAAATAAAGCATCAACCGCTTCCTGAAGCATTCTTTTTTCGTTACGAAGAATTACTTCCGGAGCTTTTATATCAATTAATCTTTTTAAACGATTATTACGAATTATAACTCTTCTATATAAATCATTAAGATCTGATGTAGCAAACCGACCTCCTTCGAGCGGAACTAATGGTCTAAGTTCAGGTGGAATTACTGGAATGTAACTAAGAACCATCCATTCAGGACGGTTAGGGACTTTTCCATCAGTTTCTTTAAATGCTTCGAGAACCCTTAATCGTTTTAAAATATCAGCTTTTTTCTGTTGAGAAGTTTCTTCAGTGAGCTGATCTCTAAGTTCCTTTGAAACTTTTTCAACATCAATTTTCTTTAAGATTTCCTTAACCGCATCACCGCCAATTCGTGCAACAAATTTTTTCGGATCTTCATTATCAAGCTTTTCATTTCCGGCAGGCAACGAATTGATTACTTCATAAAATTGATCTTCAGAAATCAAATCATTTTTATTTAAACCTGTTGGACCGGGATTTAACACAATGTAAGATTCATAATAAATAACCTTTTCAAGCTCTTTTAAGCTTAGTCCAATAATATTACCAATCTTAGATGGCTGTGCGCGGAAAAACCAAATATGCACAACCGGAACTGCTAAACCAATGTGGCCCATTCGTTCGCGGCGAACACTTTTCTGTGTAACTTCCACACCGCATCTATCGCAAATGATTCCCTTATAACGAATTCGTTTGTACTTACCGCAAAAACATTCCCAATCTCTTGTCGGTCCAAATATTTTCTCGCAGAATAAACCATCCTTTTCGGGTCGATATGATCTGTAATTGATGGTTTCAGGTTTTGTTACTTCACCATAAGATCGAGTAAGAATATTATCAGGACTAGCTAAACTAATCGTTAAACTATCGATATCCCGCATTGCATTTTCTTGAATTCTAAAGGACATTTTATTGTCTCCTAATTTCTAATTATAATTATTCTTATTGTTTTAATTTATTTTAACCTCAAGGCCTAATCCTTGAAGCTCTTTTATTAAAACATTGAACGATTCCGGAATATTTGGTTCCATTAAATTTTCACCTTTTACGATTGCCTCATAAACTTTTGCACGCCCGGCAACGTCATCGCTTTTTACCGTTAAAATTTCCTGAAGTATATGAGCCGCTCCGTAACCTTCTAGCGCCCAAACTTCCATTTCACCAAATCTTTGACCACCGAATTGTGCTTTACCGCCGAGTGGCTGCTGGGTGATTAACGAGTAGGGTCCAATTGAACGTGCGTGAATTTTATCATCAACAAGGTGGCTAAGCTTTAACATGTAAATGTACCCGCATGTTACTTTTTGATGGAATTTATCACCGCTGCGTCCATCGTAAAGTTCAGTTTTACTGCCGTGTTCTAAGCCGGCTTTATCCAGCCACTCATCTACATCTTCGATTTTTGCTCCGTCGAAAATTGCAGTGGAAAAACGCAAGCCTAATTTTTTACCAACCCAGCCAAGTGCAGTTTCATACAACTGACCGAGGTTCATTCTTGATGGTACTCCAAGAGGATTAAGCACAATATCAACAGGAGTTCCATCCGGTAAGAACGGCATTTCCTCAACAGGAACAATTTTGGCAACGACACCTTTGTTACCATGTCTACCAGCCATTTTATCACCGACGGACACTTTCCTCTTTTTGGCAACATAAACTTTTGCTAATTGAACTATACCGGGAGGCAGTTCATCACCACTAGTGATTTTAACTTTCTCACGTTTGAATTCCTCTTCAAGATCAGCAAGTACATCAAAATAATTCTTGTAAAGAGTATTAATATGATGGTTTGTTCTTTTCGAATCTACCCATTCTAAGGTGTAATCGAGCTTCGTAACATCTTCCATAGAAGAGAATGTAGTATCCTTCAACATCGTACCACTTCTAAGAACAACACTGCCATCCAAATCTCTAATTCCTGCTGAAGTCATTCCTTCAGTAAGCTTGGTTAGCTTTTCAATTAATTTTTCATAATGATTTTTCAAAGCAAGCTTATGTTCATGTTCAAGATGATCAAGCTGCTTTTTCTCGATCTTCTTGGATTCGTTATCCTTCTTTTTTCTACTAAACAATCTTGTTTTAATTACGACACCTTTTAATCCTGGAGGAGCTTTCAAGGAAGCATCTTTAACATCACCGGCTTTATCTCCGAAGATGGCACGTAAAAGTTTTTCTTCAGGAGTAGGATCGGTTTCGCCTTTAGGGGTAATCTTACCAATTAAGATATCACCTTCTTTTACTTCAGCACCTTCGCGAATAATACCATATTCATCAAGATTTTTTACGGACTCTTCACTTACATTGGGAATTTCACGAGTTAATTCCTCTTCACCGCGTTTTGTTTCGCGCACTTGAAGCTCAAATTCTTCAATGTGAATTGATGTATATGCATCATCACTAACAAGTTTTTCGCTAAGAATAATAGCATCTTCAAAATTGTAACCTCGCCATGGCATGAATGCAACTAACACGTTGCGACCTAATGCAAGTTCACCGCCATCTGTTGCACTACCATCAGCAAGAGCATCTCCTTTAACAATTTTTTGTTTCTCTTTAACTAACGGAATTTGATTAACACATGTTTCCTGGTTAGTTCCATGGAATTTATTGAGCTTGTAAACAACTCTTTTTACATCGTTAAATGTTGTAATAGCTTCTATACTATTTGGATTAATATCATATTTAACCACAATTTGATTTGCGTCCACATAATCAATAACTCCATCACCCTCAGCAACAAGTACGGCACGCGAATCATAAGCAACCTTTCTCTCTAATCCGGTTCCTACGATAGGAGCTTCGGGACGAAGCAATGGCACTGCTTGCCGCTGCATGTTTGAACCCATCAATGCGCGGTTAGCATCATCATGCTCGAGAAATGGAATTAAAGCGGCTGCCGCACTTACAATTTGCGCGGGAGCAACATCCATGTACTGAATATTTTCTGGTGTAGAGATAGGAAATTCACCTTTAAATCTGCATTTAACTCGCTCATTTAGAAATTTTGATTGCTCTGTAAGAGGAGCATTTGCTTGAGCGATTGTATGATAATCTTCCTGTTCAGCAGTTAGATATTCAACTTCATTGGTTACTTTACCCTTTAATACTTTGCGATATGGTGTTTCGATAAATCCATAACGGTTTACTCTGCCATAAATTGTAAGTGATGAAATCAACCCGATGTTTGGTCCTTCGGGAGTTTCAATTGGGCAAAGTCTTCCATAGTGAGTATAATGAACGTCACGTACTTCAAAGCCAGCACGTTCTCTTGTCAATCCACCAGGTCCTAATGCGGACATTCTTCTTTTATGAGTAAGTTCTGCAAGAGGATTGGTTTGATCCATAAATTGTGATAGCTGATTTGTTCCGAAGAAAGCATTAACAACACTGCTGATTGTTCTTGCATTCACAAGATCTTGTGGTGTAAAACTTTCGGTATCACGCATGTTCATACGTTCTTTTATGGTTCTAGCCATTCTTGCCATGCCAATATTAAACTGCTGAGCAAGCTGTTCGCCAACTGTTCGTATTCTTCTATTTCCCAGATGATCGATATCATCCATCGACTCATCACCGGCTTTTAATTTTATGATGTGTCTCATTATTTCGATAATATCCTGCGGTGTTAGAACAGTGATGTTCTCTGGAATTTGCAATTTCAATTTATCATTCATTCTATGACGACCAACTTCACCTAAATCGTATCGTTTATCATTAAAGAATAATTTTTCAATTAAAAGTCTAGCTGTTTCTGTATCTGGCGCTTCGCCCGATCTTAATTGTCTATATATCGAAAGAAGGGCTTCCTCTTTGGTTCTTGCTGTATCTTTTCTTAAAGTGTTTAAGATTAAATCTTGTTCAACAAGTCCATCTGTTTTCACTAATTTAATTTTATCAACTTCCGTTTCTTTAATTCGCTCAAGATCTTTTTCACTTAGAACACTGTCTTTGGTTAGAAAAATTTCACCGGTCGAAGTATCAAACACATCGCTGGCAATAGTTCTTCCAAGATATTTATCGAGCTTAACTCTATTAACATCTATGTCTTCTACTAAATCGAATAATCCTAAAATTTGTTCATCAGAAGCATAATCTAAGGCACGCAGCAATGTGGTTGCAGGGAATTTCTTCCTGCGATCAATATAAACAAACATCACATGGTTGATATCGGTAGCAAATTCAACCCACGAACCTCTTAATGGAATAATTCTGGCAGAGTAAATTGGTGTACCATTTGGGTGAACAGTCTGTGAGAATGCAACACCAGGTGAACGATGCAATTGAGAAACTACTACTCTCTCCGCCCCATTTATAATAAATGTAGCTTGATCGGTCATGTAGGGAAGATTTCCCAAATAAACTTCCTGCTCCACAGTATTTACAAATTCTTCTGTCTCAGGGTCTTTAGTTGAAAGTCTTAATTTTGCTTTCAATGGAGTGGCAAAAGTTAATCCTCTTTCAAGACACTCCACTATGGAATAACGTGGTTTCTCAACATAATATTCTAAAAAATCTAATCTGTAATTTTCCTTATTATCAAAAATTGGAAAATTACCAATAAAGACTTGCTGCAAACCTTTGTTTTCTCTTTTTGAAGGAGGAGTTTGTAACTGAACGAAATCTTCAAAAGAATCTGTTTGAATGCCAAGCAAATCGGGCGCTTCCAAGACGCTCTTGATTTTGCTAAATGAAATTCTATTATTGTTGTTGTTCAACTTGTTCCTCCGGTTAAAATTCAATTTTTTTATTCGATTTCAAGCGATAATTCACAATATTCTAAAATGCAAAAGCGATAAGACGGAAAAATCCGCCTTATCACTTTAAAAAGAAATCTTTTATAATTCTTTAATTATTTTACAGTTACGGTAGCACCGGCGTCTTCAAATTCTTTTTTAAGCTTTTCAGCTTCGTCCTTTGAGATGCCTTCTTTAACAGTTTTTGGTGCTGCATCAACTAAATCTTTAGCTTCCTTAAGCCCTAATCCTGTATGAGCTCTAACGACTTTAATTACGTTAATTTTCTTCTCACCAGATGATTGAAGAATAACATCAAATTCGGTTTTTTCTTCAACTGGCGCAGCTGTTGCAGGTGCGCCTCCACCAGCCATCATAACGGGTGCGGCTGCAGTAACACCAAATTCCTTCTCGAGAGCAGTTTTCAATTCGGCAGCTTCGAGCAATGTAAGTTCTTTGATTTTTTCAACAAGTGCAGAAACTTTATCGGACATTTTTAGTTCTCCTAATTATTTTTTTTCTAAACAAATTTTTAAGCTGCTTCTCTTTGGGAAATCTGATCAACGACGTTAACCAAATCTCTAAATACAGCATTGATAGTCCCAACAATTCCTGAAGCGGGAGAATTGAGACTTCCTAAAATACCTGCTATTATTTCTTCTTTTGATGAAAGAGTCGCCAATTCCGATAATCTTGAACCATCGTAGAATTGACTTTCTATATAACAAGCTTTCAGTTCAAACTTCTTGGAAGCTTCAAAATATTTTTTGATGATTTTTGCCGGAGCAACGGGATTACCTGAAGCAAAGGCATATCCTGTCATTCCAGTAAGATAATCTCCAAGCTTTTCGTACTTACCTGATTCCTTAAGAGCGCTTTCAAACAAAGTATTTTTAATTACTTTATAAGTAACACCTTCTTTTCGCAATTCGTTTCTGAGAGTTGTAATTTCAGAAACTGGAATTCCGCTGTAATTAGTTAAATAGAGAGCAGAAGAACCATCAATCAATTCACGAACTTCCGAGATTATTTCGGACTTTTCGTTTTTATTCATTTTACTCCTATACCTTTTAATTTAATCCCAGTGGGATTAGAAGCATTGTTACAGAGTGCGTAAACTTTTTAATTTAATGAAGTGCAATTTCATCTTTGGTGATCTTAAGTCCCGGTCCCATTGTACTTGTAAGGAAAAGGCTCTTTACATATTGCCCTTTGGCCGAAGATGGTTTTAATTTGACAATAGTGTTTAAGAAAGCTCGAACATTTTCAGCTAATTTTTCATTTTCAAAATTTAATTTACCGAGCGATGCATGAACAATACCAGCTTTCTCAACTCGGAATTCTATCTTACCGGCTTTTACTTCTTTAACCGCATTAGCAACATCCATTGTTACTGTTCCGCTTTTAGGATTTGGCATGAGACCCTTCGGCCCAAGAACTTTACCTAATTTTCCTAACTCACCCATTGAATCCGGAGTGGCAACAATAACATCAACATCTGCCCAGCCGGTTTTTATTTTCTCAAGATAATCCTCAAACCCTGCGTGATCTGCACCGGCATCTAAAGCTTCTTGAGCTTTTGATCCCTTTGCAATAACTAAAACTCTGACCTGCTTACCGGTACCGTTCGGCAATGATACTGTTCCTCTTATCATTTGATCGGCATGACGAGGATCAACTCCTAGTCGAATTGCAACATCAAGTGATTCTGCAAACTTAACTTTGGAATTATCTTTAATAATTTTAATGGCCTCAGAAATAGAATACTCTTTATTCTTATCGAAGCTTTTTTCAATTTCTTTGTTTCTTTTTGTAGTAATCATTATTCCCTCTAATCTTTTTTATCGCAATTATTCTTCTACGGTAATTCCCATACTTCTTGCAGTTCCAGAGACCATACTCATCGCATGATCAATATCGTTTGCATTAAGATCAGGCATTTTTAATTGTGCGATTTCCTTCACTTGTGTTTTAGAAACTTTACCGACTTTTGTTCGATGCGATTCTGCCGAGCCTTTTTCAAGCTTTGCTGCTTTTAACAATAATACCGCTGCAGGAGGAGTTTTTGTTATAAAAGTAAATGATTTATCAGAAAACACAGTAATTACAACAGGAATTATCAAACCTTCTTTGTCATTAGTTCGGGCATTAAATTGCTTACAGAACTCCATAATGTTCACACCTTTTTGACCAAGTGCGGGGCCAACTGGTGGTGATGGATTTGCTTTACCCGCGGGGATTTGTAATTTGATGAAGCCAGTTATTTTTTTTGCCATTTGTTTACCTATTAAATTTTTACTTCTCTAGCTCTGCTTGAACAAAGTCGATTTCAACAGGAGTTTTTCTTCCAAAAATTGAAACCATTACCTTAATTTTCATTTTCTCTTCATTTACTTCTTGAACAGTTCCACTGAAGTTGTTGAATGGACCATCGATTATCTTAACCAGATCACCGGTTCTGAAGATGGTTTCCATTCTTTCGTCGCCCTCTTCTTGAGTAATTCTGCCCACGATGCGTTTAACTTCATCTGGCTGCAGCGGATTTGGATTATTCTTATTTCCCAAAAAACCCATGACAGAAGGAGTGTTAAGAATAAATTCCTTTACTTGATTATTTAATTCGGCATGAACCAAAATATATCCTGGAAAGAAATTTTTAGTCTTGCTTTTTTTCTTTCCATCTTTTACTTCAAAAACTTTTTCAGTTGGTACAAGAATATCTTGAATTTTAACTCTAATTTTTTCGTTATCAATTAATTCAGATTCAAGAAAACTTTTAACTTTGATTTCATGACCGGAATAAGTTCTAACAACATACCATCTAAATTCGAGCTGGCTCATGAGCTAGAAAATTCCTCTGAAAATTGCAGTAACACCCATATCTATTATATACGTAAATGCAGCTAGAATCAAACAAACAATTATTACAATTGCAGTAGATTCTTTAAGCTCTTCTTTTGTTGGCCAGGTAACTTTTTTCATTTCCTTGACCACATCATTAACAAAATTGATTATCTTTTCTTTCATTTCAATCAAATAGTATTTAGTTCTAAAATCGAGCACGTCAGGAGGGACTCGAACCCCCAACCTGCGGTTTTGGAGACCGCTGCTCTAGCCAATTGAGCTACTGACGTAGCTGAATTATTTGGTTTCCTTATGTATTGTATGCTTTTTATCCCAGCGGCAATATTTTTTAAATTCAACTCGACCAGCGTGAAGTCTTTTATTCTTTGTTGTTGAATAATTTCTTCTTTTGCATTCCGTACATTCTAGTGTGATAATATCTCTCATAATTTTTTTCCTAAGTTTGAGCTGACGACCGGGATTGAACCGGTGACCTCATCCTTACCAAGGATGTGCTCTACCAACTGAGCTACGTCAGCTTTCAGTAATAGTTGTATCTTGGTTAGAAATAGGTTGTCTTTAGTTATTATTAATGATGAAAAATTGGCTTCTCGCTTTCTGAGCGGGAGACGGGACTCGAACCCGCGACCAACAGCTTGGAAGGCTGTGACTCTAGCCAACTGAGTTACTCCCGCAACAATACCTTATATCAAAAAACTAATTACAAAAAGGCAAAAAAAATTAAGGATAGATTTTCTGAAACTTTATACCTTAATATTTTATACGTTTCCGTGGGCGGCGAGGGATTCGAACCCCCAAAGGCGTCAGCCAACGGATTTACAGTCCGCCCCGGCTCTCCAACTCCGGCGTCCGCCCTTAAATATAAAAAACGAGCAATAAATATATTGCTTATCAACAAAATATGCAAATATATTGAGACAAGACTTTTAGGAAAAAAATGTGAGGTTATTAAAATTTTTGAATATGACCTTTTTAATGGTTCCAAAGCTCCCTATCAAGGCTTCTATACTGAATTGCTTCACTAATATGCTGTGGCTTAATTTCTTTTGATTCATCCAAATCAGCAATTGTTCTACTGACTTTGAGTATTCTATCATAAGCTCGTGCTGAAAGACCGAGTTTTGTCATAGCCATCTTTATTAATTCTGCACAGGTATCGTCAAGTTTACAAAATTGCCGAACTTCCTTTGAACCCATATCTCCATTATTAAAAATATGCTTAATCCCAGCAAATCTATTTAGCTGAATCTTTCTTGCTCTAATAACCCTTTCTCTAACATCTTTTGAAGATTCACTTTTTGACTCAGAGGATAGTTCTTTGTACTTAACAGCCGGAACTTCAATATGAATATCAATTCTATCGAGAAGTGGTCCGGATATTTTTGCCATGTATTTTTGAATTTGTGGAGGTGAACAAGTACACTCTTTATTAGGGTCTGTGAAGTAACCGCAAGGACAAGGATTCATTGCAGATGCAAGCATAAAATTAGCGGGAAATTCGAGCGAGAGTTTCGATCTGCTTACTGTGACTTTTGCATCTTCCAATGGCTGCCGCAAAACTTCTAAAACATTTTTTTTGAACTCAGGTAATTCATCTAAAAAAAGAACTCCATAATGAGCAAATGAAACTTCTCCCGGTCTTGGAAATGATCCGCCGCCCACTAATGCGGCATCGGAAACTGTGTGATGCGGACTTCGGAAGGGCCGCTCGGTTATCAATGCTTTATCTCTGGGAATGATTCCGGCAACCGAATGGATCTTGGTTGTTTCTAATGCTTCTTCGAATGACATCGGAGGAAGAATAGTCGGAATTCTTTTTGCCAACATAGTTTTTCCTGAGCCTGGAGGACCAATCATAATTATATTGTGAGCACCGGCTGCTGCAACTTCCAATGCTCGTTTGACATTTTCTTGTCCCTTTACGTCGGAAAAATCCAGATGATAAACATTCACTTGAGAAAATAATTCTTCTTTATCTACAACAACTCGTTCAAGCTGTTTATCTTCATTGATGAATTGAACGACTTCTTCAAGACTTTCAACACCATAAACTTCGACACCATCAACTATTGCTGCCTCTTCAGCAGATTCGTTTGGAACAATTAATTTTTTTATTCCCCGTTTTTTCACTTCAACAGATATTGGTAATGCACCTTTTATTGGTCTTAGTTTTCCATCAAGCGAAAGCTCGCCAAGAAAAACAATATCATTGATGGAATCCAGATCAATTATTTCTGTGGCTGCTAAAATCCCGATTGCAATGGGAAGGTCAAATGAGCTTCCTTCTTTTTTAATATCGGCAGGTGCAAGATTTACTGTAATTTTTTTATGTGGAAATTCGAACCCTGTATTTTTAATTGCCGCCATTACTCTCTCACGGCTTTCTTTAACCGCATTGTCTGGCAATCCTACAATAGTAAAAGATGGAATTTGTTTTTCAACATGAGTTTCAACTTCTACGATGTAGGCATTAATTCCGTAGGTTGCACTTGAAAATAATTTTGAAAGCATTTGATCTTTTCTTGTGAGATCAGGTGAAGTGATTTAAAGTTATATTAATTGATCGATTAAACGAGTAACCTCAGTTATTATCTCTATTTGTACTGTCTTAAAAACTCAATTCTATCATACAATTGGTTAACCGGTACTAACAATTTATCTTTTCCATAAATAGCATCTGCGCGGTTAGTGAATGCCAGATCATAGTCTTTACTCATTACAATTGCTTCTTCCGGGCAAACCTCTTCGCAAAATCCACAAAAGATGCAGCGAAGCATATTGATCTCAAATTTTTCAGGATATCTTTCTTTTTCTCTTTCTGTTTCCGATGCTTGAACTTCTATTGCTAAGGGAGGACAGACCCTCGAACACAGACCACATGCAACACAACGTTCTTCTCCATTATTTTCCATTACAAGAACCGGTCTTCCGCGATAGGAAGCGGAAGGAATAAATTTTTCCTCAGGATACTTCATTGTAAACTTTGGCTTGAACATACTTTTTAGTGTAAGCGACAGACCCTTTACGATTTCGGGAATATATATTCTTTCCCAAACAGTAAAATCTTTTTCTCGTTTTTTAACACCCATCAAATTTCCAACTAACTATATTAAAATAAAACCTATTTAAAGATTGAAAACCATGATAAGAACAGCAACCCAAATTAAATTGATCAGCGACAAAGGAAACATTACTTTCCAGCCTATGCTCATTAACTGATCATAGCGAAATCGCGGCAAACTCCATCTAATCCAAAGGAAGAAAAATAACAGTACTCCCATCTTTATAAAGAATGAACCAATTTGAATTATTACAGTAAGCCAGTTTGCTAATCCTAAACTTTCAATATTAAAGAACGGAAGATTATAACCTCCAAGGTAAAGTGTTACAATCATCCCGGCGGCAATTATCATGTTTGCATACTCTGCTAAAAAGAATGCGGCAAATTTCATGCTGCTGTATTCGGTATGATAACCACCCACGAGTTCCGGTTCTGCTTCAGGTAGATCGAATGGAAGTCGATTTGTTTCTGCAAAAGCCGACACAACAAATGTAATAAATCCGATTGGCTGAATCCATGCATTCCACATCCAGCTTCCTTGAGATTGGACAATTGCTATTGGTCTGAGTGATTCAGCAAAAAGTAAAACACCCGCGACGGAAAATCCCATCGATATTTCATAAGAAATCATTTGAGCTGAAGAACGAATTCCTCCAAATAAAGAATACTTGCTTCCGGAAGACCAGCCGGCAAGAGTAATTGCATATACTCCAACTGAAGTAAGAGCTAGCACATAAAGAACTCCAATATTCACATCTGCAACAACAAGCGGAATTTCATATCCAAATATTTTTAATGGGGATGCAATCGGGATAACGGCATAAGTAGCAAATGCTACAAAAAGTGCAATCACCGGGGCAAGGGTATGAATAAATTGATTTGCCTTTACGGGAACAATATCCTCCTTCAGTAATAATTTAAACACATCAGCAAATGGCTGAAGAACTCCTTCCCAACCAACACGATTTGGGCCTAAACGATTTTGAACCCATGCGCTAACTCTTCTTTCAAAGTAAACTAAATACGATACCATGAGAAGCATTACAGTTAGTATGAGAACGATTTTAACAACTGTGAATACGATTATTTCTAATACTGACATTTATTTTATTGCCCCTAAACTTTAATGGATTGTTCTTTATTAATGTTCTCCAACAAAATTCCTTTTTCACCAATTACATCGTAATCCAATTTATTAAATGCTTTTATGTTCTTTGAAATCTCATCAAATACATCTTCAGTAAGATTAAACTTAAACTTATTATTAAAGAAAGCAGAAAGTGAAGTTAAAATTTTCCATGAAGATTTTGCATCTCGTTTATTTTTTTCTGCCCAACTATCATACTTTGTTCCGAATTTATCTAACCGGCTGAGTGAAAGTCCATCGACTGCTCTGTCAACATCAATTGATGCAACAGCCGGTCTTATCCTTTGAACTCTTCCCTGGAAATTTACGAATGTGCCATTTTTTTCCGCATAAGTTGCAGATGGAAATACAACATCTGCAATTGAAGTTGTACGATTAAAATTAGTAGAGTGAACTATTAATAAATCAAGCTCAGTAAAAATGTTTTCAAGTTCGGGGTTTACTGTAATTAAATCATCCTCAATTATATAAGCTGCTTTTATTTTCTTTTGTTTTATGCCATTAAAAATTCCCTCAAGATTCAATCCGGACTTATTTGGAGAAATTCCTAAGAGTTCACAACCAAGGGTGTTTGGAGTAGTATCATTTTTCCTTAGTATATCATCACCAAAATTCGGATCAACATGACGCATAAAATCTAAATGTTTTGACCCAATGATTGACTGCGCAAATTTTTTAAAGACATAGTTATCTTCACATGTTGCAAATGGTGAAGCTATAAAAGCTATTTCATCTTTATTAAAAGATTTTAATTTTGATGCGGTTTGACTATATGCTTCTTCCCAACTAACTTGAATTAAATTTCCTTCCTTACGAATGAAAGGTCCTTTTACTCGATCCTCTGCATTTATAAATTTGTAAGTGTTTACTCTTCCATGATCACACATCCAGTAACTGTTAACATCTTCATTGTAACGAGGAGTCAAGCGAAGCACTTCATTATTTCTTACCCAGATCTCTGAATTACAGCCACGAGAGCAGCCAATGCAAATTGATTTTGTATCCGACATGTCCCAAACTCGAGCTTGAAATCTAAAATCTCTATTTGTTAATGCACCAACTGGACAAATATCAGTTGTGTTGAGAGAATACGGATTATCCAATTCTTCGCCCGGATAAGTTACAATCGTAACCCGATCACCTCTTTTAATAAAAGTAAGTTCAGGATCTTTGGCAATTTCATCACAGAAACGAATGCAGCGTGAACATGAGATACATCTTTCAGCATCAAACATTACCAAAGGGCCAAGCGGCACACGTTTATCCTTGTGTACTTTTTCTTCTACAAATCTGCTTTCACCAACGCTGTGCTGATAGGCATAATCTTGAAGCTTACATTCTCCGGCTTCATCGCAAATAGGACAATCAAGAGGGTGATTGATAAGGAAAAATTCCATCACAGCATTTCTTGCTTCGATTGTCTTTTGCGATTGCGAGTGCACCACCATTCCTTCAGCAGCAATCGTTGAACATGCAATTACAAGTTTGGGCATCTTTTCAACCTCAACAAGGCACATTCTGCAATTACCTGAAACAGATAAGCTCGGATGCCAACAAAAATACGGAATGTCAATTCCATGCTGTTTTGCTGCTTCAATTATGGTTTGACCTTGAGTAAACTCAATTTCTTTGTCATCTAAAATAAATTTCGGCATTCGTTCCCTTTTCGAACTAGTAGTTTATTAATATTAATTCAAAACGATTTTGATATACAAATAATTCCAAAAAATTTAGGCAGGAATTAATTTACTATTTGTTCTCGTGAACAACTTCATATTTTTCAAAATACTTTTCAGTGAAATCTCTAATTTTATTATATGCTTTTTCCAGAATATTTTCCGGCGGCAGAAAAACAACTCGAAAATGTTGTGTGCTTGGTTTTTGTCCGAATCCAGTACCAGGTACAACGACGACTCCGGTTTCATTAATCAAGTCTGCTACAAAATGATTATCCGGTTGATTCATATGAAGCTGCGGAAAAGCATAAAATGCGCCTTCGGGTTTTACGCATGAAATTCCAGGAATTGCATTTAGCATTTCAACTGTTATATCACGACGCTTTGTGAGTTTCTTATTTGCCTGAATTAGATGTGTTTGGTCACCATCTAAAGCTGCCGGAATGGCATATTGTTCGGGATGATTTGCAGATAACCTTGCTCGCAAAAGTTTGTTGATAGCCTCGATATAATCCGAAAGGAGATTTTCGTTACCACTTACCATTCCCCAGCCAATTCTGAATCCGGGTACAATATAATTTTTCGATAATCCGCCAAAAGTAATTACAGGAACATCTTTGTTAAGTGATGCAATAGAAATGTGCTTCTGCCCTTCGAACAAAAGCTTATCATAAATTTCATCGGAGAAGATCACAAGATTATGTTTGAGCGCTAAATCAATTATTTGTTTGAGAGTGCTTTCGCTCCAATTGGTTCCCGTTGGATTATTTGGATTAATTAATATTATCGCGCGTGTCTTCTCGTTTATTTTTCTTTTGATGTCTTCGATATCAGGCTGCCAGCCGTTGCTTTCATCTAAATAATAAGGATTCTCAATGTTTTGCAATTTACTTGCAATTGCTGTGTATAAAGGATAACCCGGACTAGGAGTTAAAACATTTTCACCACTATTTACAAGAGCAGTTAAGCAAATATCTATTGCCTCGCTTGCACCGGTTGTAACAAAAATATCTTGAATGTTAGATATTTTTTTTCTTTCTGCTTCCTTCGCAATTGATTCTCGTGCAACTTTAATTCCGGATGAGGGGGAATAACCATTATAGTTCTTTAGCATTGCATGGTAAGTTGCTTCGACCATGTGTCTCGGCGGCGCAAAATCGAACAAGTTGGGATCTCCAATATTAAGGAATAACATTTCCTTACCGGTTTTAGCCACTTTATCTGCTAAGATAACAATATCCCGAACGGCATAAGTTATATTATTCGTTCTTATTGCAGGAATTATTTTTTCATTTTTCATGATTTTCTCCAAACAAAAAAGAGGATTGTCTCCTCAAAAAATACCGCTTTTGATAACTATTATCAATTTGAATGAGATAAATTCAATTAATCAAAAGTTTTTTGGATTTCACAAATAATTTATTTAAAGTTTTGGGATTCAGGAGTTCATCAGTTATATCTGAAATATTTTTCACTGAAACTGAATTTATTTCGCTTATAGTCTCTTCGAGAGTTTTATACTTATTATAATATAGTTCTGACTGAGCCATGCGTATCATTCTATTAGAAGTACTTTCCATACTTAAAATTATATTTCCTTTAAGAGATTCCTTCGCTTTGTTTAATTCCTTTTCAGAAATTTTATTCGCCCGCAGCTTTTTCAATTCCATTTCAACTAATCTTAAAGCTTTGCTGATCATCTTTTCATTTGTAGAAAAATAAATTCCAAAAACAGATGTGTCCAAAAAGGAATTCAAGAAAGAGTGAACTTGATAAGCAATTCCATTTCGTTCGCGAAGTGATTGGAATAATCTTGAACTGCTTCCTTCACCAAGAATTTGACTTAGCAATGAAACATGAACTCTTTTTTTACTCTGATAACCATAAGTAGATGAACCGATTATAGCGTGAACCTGCTGAATTTCTTTATCGATATTTGCCGTATTAGTTTTTACTTTGTGATTGCTGATTAGCTTTCTATTTATTCGAGACTTAATAAAATTTTTATTAAAGTATTTTTCTGCCAATCTAACGACTTCCTCATGTTTAATTCCCCCGGATGAAGCTATCAACATTCTATCGTAAGCATATTTTTGATTGATGTAGCTGACAAAATCGTTATGAGTAAATTTCCTAATATTTTTTTCTGTACCTAATATGGGATAGCTTAAACTGTTTCCCGAAAATAAAATCTCTTCAAATTTGTCAAAGATTAATTCTTCGGGATTGTCATCAACATCTCTGAGCTCATCAACAATCACTCCGGCTTCTTTTTTTATTTCGCTTTGTTTGAAAATAGAATTTTGAATCATGTCTGAGATTACATCGAAGGTTACGCTAAAATGGTCGACTAATCCTCTTCCATAATAACATGTATGTTCCTTAGATGTGAAAGCATTCAAGTAACCACCGCAAGATTCTATTTCAGTCACGATTTTCTTTGCAGAACGTTTCTTTGTTCCTTTAAAGAACATATGCTCGATAAAATGAGTTACGCCATTATGCTTTAAATCTTCATCGCGAGATCCAACTTCGAACCAAAATCCTAAAGAAAATGATTTGCTTTCAGGAAGAGTTTCGGTGAGAATTTTTATGCCGTTAGGAAGAATTGTTTTTTTGAAATGATCCAATATTTAGACTTAATTGATTGATAAAATGTGGCAGCAAATATATTGATAAGGAATAGGGCAAGCAAGGAATTGATAAATCTAAAGGGCAAAGGTTTAAAATAATAATGGCTCGATTTCTCAAGCCATATAAAATAGCGAATAAGAATGTTCAACGAAGCAGAATCATCTTCTTTGTCTCAATAAAACTTTCTACTTGCAAACGATAGAAATATATACCGCTTGCAAAGTTATGGGCGTTCCATTCAATCTCATATCTACCTGGTTGTTCATGTTTATTTAATAAAGTAGTTATTTCTCGACCAAGAATATCAAAAACTTTTATCGATATGTTTCCTTCTTTAGGAATTTCATAACGAATTTTTGTTAATGGATTAAAAGGATTCGGATAATTTTGAGAAAGTGAATATGTTTTTGGCACTAAGTTATCCAAATCGCTTACACCTGTTATTATTTTTATCACACCATCAATTAGGGTATATATTTTCCTTTGATATGTAGCTTCATCCCTTATAAATGCGTCATCAAAATGTAAAAATGTACTTGAGGCTTGTGCGGAGTTGCACGCAAATTCAAGTCGAATTAATTCTCCATTGTCCTCATTTATTCCTTTATAACCTTTTATTGAAAGGTTGATAGAACCTATACTTAAGTTGGTAGTTTCTAACGAAAATGCTTTAGTCAATCCTCCTGAGTTAACATTAACCATACTTAATACTGCAGGGTCAAACGAAAGAGAAAAATTTAATTCGGATGCTCCTTTAATTTTATCTCCCATAATTGAAATTTGAATTGTATCTGAGATTGTCAATTGATCAACTGCCAATGAACTTCCATCAAAGAATATTGAATTAGAATCTGAATTGGGTCCACCATAAGCGCCAATATCATTTCTTGAACCATCTATATCATCATATTTTGTATCAGGGTTGCCGGTATTGATACAAGGTGAATTTTCAGTTAAATGGTAATTTCCTTTTGCTGTATCAACAAATTGCGGATCCAAGGATATATCATTATTTCCAGGCTCCATTCCTTGATAATTAACATAATTGTTCCATACGTCATTATAATCATAGTTAGAAAGAGGTGATAATTGAACGCCATAATTATTATTGTCTATAATTATATTATTCATAATAATTGATTGCGAACTTTGTTCTTCAATCCCTTTACCGTGAGTTATAATTGAATTATTAATTATTTCATTGTCTGAAGAGTTTTGAATCCAAATTCCAACACCTGTTTTACTTTTGTCTTTAACAATATTATTTAAAACTTTAGTGCCCTGAGAATTCATAAGAAATATTCCCCAGCCTCCATCGTTACAGTAAATCATATTATTTTTAAGAACTGGTGATGAGCCCATAATATCTATTGCAGAGCCTCCAAAAGGCCCTTCTATAAGATTATTGTAAATTATTGCAGATGATCCGCCACCTAAGGAAATTCTTCCGATTTCATTCTGTTCAATAATATTATTTTTAATTATCGGGTTCGATGCGGTAATGTATATAAAAATATTTGTTATATAATTATTTTCAATAGTTGCATTTGAATTATTATCAAGTGTTATCCCCGGATCAGGATATATTGATCCTTCAATTTTATTTTTCTTAATAACCGGAGAGGAAGATTCACATGATATCATTGCACCAAATGGAACGCGGTTTTCATCCGGTTTAATTGTGAATCCACTCAATATTGCATTTTTGATATTATTGAATGTAATACCATTGTTTTCACCTGTTAAAATTATATTAGTTACTGAGGCTCCACTTCCTATTACAGATACTCCCTCTTTCATTGTAATAGCTTCGTTATAATTTCCGGCTGCGACTAAAATACTATCATCTTCCACAGCTTGCTGCATGGCTTCCATAATTGTATTGTATGGATTATTTCTACTTCCATCTTCGCCTCCGCTATTCTTTGAATCTACATAAATATAATTATCGTTCTCATTCGTAAAATTCACAACAAATGCTCCATTTGTTATGCTTCGAATAGTTATTTCGTTTAAAAATTCATCCCAAAGAAATACATCCTTTAAATTTAACGGAGACGCATCATCTGTTTTAGCATTTATATTAACAATAAATTTTATCTTTAAAATTTCATTTGAACCAGATTGAAGTGCATTTGGAGAATTAATTACAAATCCAATTTCCTTTACCGATACAATATTTTGTTTTAGAGTAGAATTATTTGTTGCTTCAGTAAGTTCTGCATTTAAAAAATTTAGAGTAGAATTATCATAATTAAAAACGAAGTTTGCTTTAGCTAAACCAATGATTTTATCCAAACCGATATCAACGGAGACTGTATCACCGGGATAACCTGATAAGCTCGAAACATAAATTGATTTTGTTAAGAATTGTGAAGTAATTTCTTTCATCGGGTCTGGTCCGCCATAAGCGCCAATGTCATTTCGTGTCCCATCGATATCATTATATTCAACCTTTGGATTTCCTGCATTTATACATGGTGAAGAAGATTTGAGATGAAAATCATTTAAATCTGCATTAATAAATTCGGGATCTAAAAATAAATTTGTGTTCGGGAGCTGCGGGTTGTGATAGAGTGATTCCCAGACGTCATTATAATTAATGCCTGTGGTATAGCTGGGAGAACTAATATTTATCCCCCCAGATAAAATATTATTCTCAATAATGACATTCTGAAACGACAATAAATTTATTGCGCATACTTCAGATGCAACAATAGTATTATTTATTATTTTAGGCTGATCATCCCAAAGTACATTTATACCCACTTCATCAGCAACAATGATATTATTTTTAATGATTGGATTGCATTCCGAATTCATTTGAATGGCATGTCCGCATTCCGTAATAAAATTTTTAGTAATAGTAGGCGAAGACTGATATGTTAATGAAATTGCAGGCGAATAAGAACCAGAAGAACCTACAAATATGTTTTCGGTTACTAATTGAGAACCTGAATTACACACTAAAGATTTCATAATGCCTAATCTTTTTATAACACAATTTCCTAAAGCATTAATTGTAGTGTTTATCTTACATTGTCCGGCATCAAAACCAATTAGGGAAACACCATTCTTCATATTAATTGAATTTGAATAATTTCCCGGAAAAATCTTCACCGTATCACCATAAAATGCTACATCAATTCCTTCCTGGATTGTTTTAAATGGATATTGAATAGAACCGTCACTACTGCTCCCGGCATTCTCATTAACATAAATATCAATTCCGTAAGCTTTTGAGGTTATTTCTTCGGAAATTTTACTTTCATTATGGCTGGAATCCATTGCTGTTATGGCATAAAAATAATTTTGTCCGGAAATAACCGAACTATCTTTAAAGCTATTATTATTTATAGGCACAAATATTTTTAAGCTGTCTAAATATTTATGACTAGCTAATCCTTTGTAAATTTCGTATCCGTATAGATCATTTTCTTTATTCGATTCCCAATTTAACATTATGCTTGAATGAGAAGCATGTGCCGAAAAGCTTTTAGGAGTAAAAGGCGGTATTGTATCTAAAGAAACATATTCGATGCTAATTGATTTTAAAATAGATGTGCTTCCATCCTGTGAATCAAAAAATGCTTTATATTGAACATATCTATCGCCATTGTGAATAGAATTTATTTTAAAAGTGTCTGTATAATAATCAGATGTATCTTCGGGTCCATACCAGTAAGAACTATTTAATTCTGAAATTGATTTTGCAGTTCTGATTTTAAATTTTATATCACATTTGGGGTTATTTACTTTTTCCCAATAAATATTTTGAAAACTACAACCATATGGACTTGTATAAAAAATTGATGAAGTCATTTCACCGGAGTATTTCGGATCAAATTTCCATTTGTTTGTATAAAGCAAATACCGCCGGTTCGCTTCATCCCAATAATTCCATGATAATTGAAAATCCTCTGTTAAGAATTCTATGCTAGGCGAATAATTACCACCATTAAATCCAAGATCATTTAATCTTAAATTTAGACCTATTGGAGTTTTAGTCGAATTATAAATCTGACCATAAATATTGCTTTGTATCGAAGTAACGGGTTCAATCTCATCCCTACAATCACCCCAAACAATAAAAAGATTATTATTGTTGTCTAAACATAAATCAACTCCAAATTGCGCATGATCAACTTTATCATCATTGACTTTAACTATTAAATTATATGGCACTCCTTGATTAGAATACATTTGCGTGTAGATGTCTGCATAAGTACTAATGTTACTATCTGAACCATTCCAAGCAACAAAGAAATTTTGATCATTACCACTAACGGCTGGTTGTAATTCATGTTTTGTTACACCTGGCTGGTTCAAAAAAAAAGTAATTCCAATTTTGTTACCAATTTTATCTCTTTTTTGTACATTAATTTTGTACCCTTCAGAGGTGTTTACAGAAAAGAATATCCAGAAATTTTGATCCGTCTCATTTGCAAAAACAACAGGAAATTGTCCGCTTGTATTCTTAATTTCATTTATTTTAAAATTATTTCCAACCTTTACTGAATCATCTTTAAATAGTTGAGCATACATTGTTTCTTGATCGTCCAAAGGATTATATCCAAGATCAGCCCATACAACCATATATGTTCCATCATCAAACATATCTACGCGACTGACACCGTCCTGACCGGCAATTCCACTAACTTCATTTACTAAAATAGAACTAGTAATTTCATTTCCATCGGAAGCGTATTTTTTTATAAAAACATTTCCTCCTTGAACCCAGGTTCTGACAAAATCACCCGAACTATTCTTAGCAATAAATCTTAAAACTGAATTATCTGTGAAGTCAGTAACAGTTTTTACTAGTGGATGCGGTAGTTGAACTTCACCCCCGTTATTATTTTTAACTATTAAACTGTTTAATTGGTTATCTGAAAAATCTTGGACTGTAGTTTCTGACCAGGTTTTAATATTGGATTGCGGATTAATCGATTTTAATAGAATGAGAATCAGAATTAAAATCCATTTATAACTCGACTTAATCATTTTAAGTCTCCTTTTTAAATAAAAAATATTTACTTGATTTCTAAAATTTTTTTTATGTCACTTCATTAAAATTAATTTCTTATTTTGGACAAAACTTCCAGCTTTCAATTGATAAAAATAAAATCCGCTTGCCAATCCGCCTTTGGCGGAAAACTCAACTTCATAACTTCCTGCTGATTTGAATTCATCAACTAAAGTTGCAACTTCGTTTCCGAGTACATCATAAACCTTCAACGTTTGCCAACTGCTTACTGGTGACTGCCAACTGATCTTCGTACTTGGGTTAAATGGGTTGGGATAATTCTGTTGTAAAATGAATGTGCTTAAAACAAAATTTTTATTATCAAAAACAGAAGTTATTGAATTGAAACTTCTTAAAATCATTCCATTTTTTGTCACGGCAAAGATATAATCGTTATCATTTATTCCAAGGAAGATTACTTTATCATCTGAATATGTACTATCAATTATGCTCCAAGATTCGCCATAATCTGTTGACAAGTAAATCTTTTTGATGTATGATCCACTAATCGTAACATATGCGTATATATTCCCCTTAGAATCAACCGACAAATTTTCAACTGTTACATCCCTTAAACCAACCAGATGCCAATTTATTTCATCTTCTGTTGTGCGGTACACTCCCCAATTTGCTGCAAACAAATAATCCCCACTATTTACAATATTGCATACGAACTTTTCAGGTATCCCATTACTCGCTTCAGACCAATTAACACCACCGTCAGTTGATCGAAAAATTCCAACACTATCAATTACAGCATATATATTTTGAATCTTGCTGATTGAAATACCACTAACTGATAAAAATGAATAATTAAAAACTTTATCCCAGCTTTCTCCATCATCAGTTGATTTATAAATTGTATTCCAAATGGCATAAAATATATTTCCACTTGAATCAATTGAAATTATACCAGGGCTTGATACTATAGTGCCTAAACCAGCTTTACTCCAGCTTTTGGCAGTATCATTTGATCTGTATAAACCGGAATCGCTGGTAACTGAGAATACATATCCTTTGGGACTTCTGCTTAAACTAATAACAGTTCTTCCCTGCAAACCAGAAATGAACCAGGAATCCCCATTGTCAGTGGAACGGTAAACTCCGTTTTCAGTCCCGATAATAGGGTTTCCATTCCAGTCGAACGTAATACATAAAGCAGGAATGGTAATATTCACATTTAAAATTTGTTCCCATGTCTGCCCATCATCGGCTGACAATAATAAGCCATTCGATGTACCAATGTATATTTCTCCTGAATCATTAATACCTATGCAGCTTACATCTATACCAGAAGTGTCGTAGAGAATATCCCAATTATATCCATAATCAATACTCCTCCATAATTTTCCCCAAAGAGAAATAGCAAATATTTTGTTATTATTTAAAATCATTCTCCAGCATCCTTCACTTGGGAAACCAGTTGTATTCCATGTTTTACCATCATCTTCAGATTTATAAATACCGGTTATAGAGCCAACAAAAATTTTATTGTCATCAGTTATAAAAATGTTAGAAGTAGAGATAGTACGTACTGAATCAGGGATAGATAATTTTTGCCAGGTATCTCCATAATCTTCAGAGCGGTAAAGACGTGCTGAATACGGTAAGGAAGATTCCGGAGATGGTCTGAGAAATCCTCCTGCATATATCCTTCCTGCAGCGTCAACATAAACTGCATTGACTCCAACAGAGTCTAAACCCATGCTTTTAATCTGAGTCCAATTTTCACCATCTGAAGAATAATGCAAGCCATCACCCGAACCAATAAAAATTTTACTATCATTACTAAATGCCATTGATCTTGGGGATATTTCTGTCAGTTTCACCCAATCAGAATTAAAAGATTTTTGTAGGAATAATCCCTCTGAAGTAGAGATATAAATATAATTATAAGGTCCTATAAAGATTCTTTTAACTAATTTATCAAGATAAATATCACCTGTTTTTCCACTATCCTCAGATACATACATTTTATCGGCACAGATAAACATATGTCCTGCTGAATCAAACGCAACATCTCTAACAGCACCTTTATATAGTCTATTTAAGGGCGTCCAGATTGGTTTGAAAAAATCTTGTGCACTTGACTTAGCGAAAGTAATAATCAGTAAGAAGAAAAAAATAAA
>MHAR01000086.1:54534-54741 GCA_001803045.1 Ignavibacteria bacterium RIFOXYB12_FULL_35_14
AAAGCGCCCAGCGCCGACTCAGCATCCTTCTTATAGAGAACCGTTTTGTAAATGGTGGTCATCGTTGTTTCACCGGCCATTCTTCCCCATTCCCGCAGGACATCCGGCTTGTTCCCGGCATTCACCTGGCAAACGGCTTTAAAACAGTTTTTATAGGTTTCAAACGGGTACCATTTGGATGCCAGAATCAGCGTTGAGATATTTTTT
>MHAR01000087.1:0-38557 GCA_001803045.1 Ignavibacteria bacterium RIFOXYB12_FULL_35_14
GTTTTTATTTTTAATTAGATGATTTATTTAAATCCAATATATCTAATTTGCAGAAAGGATGCCGCTGTTATTTTTTAAACATAATATCTTATTTTTTGACAAAAACCAGATCTACCTGATAATTTATTTATCAAGAACCGATAATTATAAACTCCAAATTGATTTTTTATGTTTGATTAAACAAAATTGCATAAATGAAAAACATTAAAGCAGCCCTAATTGATCTTTACAATAACGAAGAAAATCTCGGCATTAGTGCAATTCAAAGATTGCTTGCTGAGTTTGATGGGAAAGTGAACGGGCAACCGCTCTCTTATCAAACTTTTGAAACACGTTACAAAGCAGAAATTCCCGACTTATCTTACGACATTTATATTTCTTCTGGCGGACCCGGAAGTCCTTTTGAAGGCGAAGGAACACACTGGGAGAAAAAATATTTTAATCTGTTAGAAAAGATTTGGAACAACAATCAGAAAAATGAAAAGAAGAAATATATTTTCTTTATTTGCCATTCATTCCAGTTGATGGCAAGGTTTTATAATCTCGGCGAGGTTACAAAAAGAAATGCTCGATCATTTGGAATTTTTCCCGTTCACAAAACAGAGAAAGGAATGAATGATCCAATATTAAAGAATTTGCCCGAACCATTCTTTGCTGCGGATTTCAGATGGTGGCAGGTAACTCAGCCCAACAAAAAAATATTTAATGAGCTTGGTGCAGAAATTTTAGCATTAGAAAAAATTCGTCCGCATGTCGATTTTGAAAGAGCAATAATGGCAGTTAGAATTTCACCTGAGATTGTCGGTGTGCAATTTCATCCCGAAGCTCATCCTGAAGGAATGCGTTATCATTATCAAAAGGAAAAGATAAAACAAAAGGTGATAGAAGATCATGGTGAACATAAGTATGAAGATATTCTTGAAAAGCTTGAAGATCCAGAAAAGGTTGCATTAACACAAAAAGAGGTTTTGCCAAAATTTTTAGAACAAGCAGTACGAAACTTCAGAGGTTAGCAGACCTTTGATGCCCAGAAACCTCATAGGTTTGTAAAAACTATCTTACAAAAAACTCAGCTACAACTTTACTTGGTGGTTGCTTTCCCATAAACCTAGTTTCTTGACGAAATAACTTAGACATGAGCAACTGGGTTTGCCTATCCGACTCTCTTGTCACTGAATGGTCCGTAACAACCGTGCTGTACAGCTATACAATATTACATGGTTGTTTAGAAAAATGTAGGGATCGATCTCCTGATCGATCCGCAGATAGGCGGAACAAGCAGGAGCTTGTTCCCTACATCATTTAATCCTCCGAGGTTTGCAAAACTTTAGAGCTCCAAAACCTTGGAGGTTTATCTCCCACGACTATCTTATAAAAAACTCTGCGACTACTTTTTGCCAGTTTACATCATTTAGTTTTTCAAGCTGCCCGATGTACAACTGTCCTTCTTCAACATACTCGCCCTCCTGTTTTTCAGATTTCAGAATATCTTTCATCAGCACTTTGAACTTTTCAATATCATCCTGAAATAGAGCTACAGCAGATTTCCCGATAGCCATACCTTTAATTTCGTTATCTAGGTTATCGGTATCGAGGGCGCAAATCCAATTTCTTTCATATGGAGTAACATCAAGCGCGGCAAGGTTTTCTTTAAGCAAAGTATTTATCTGCGAAACTTTTCCACTTACAGGTGAATTAAATGTTATGTTTCTATTTCCTTGCTTAACGGTAAACAAAGGCTGACCGGCTTTTACATTCATACCAAGATTTGGAAGCTCAATCGAAGCGACTCTGCCAATTAATTTTTTAGCAAGGTCATCTATTCCAATCTTTCCTATTCCTTCCTGGTTCATGCTAACCCAAGTATGATTGTTAGAAATAAAAACTCCTCCGGGGATTGAAAACTCACCTTTAATAAAATCACCTGAAGCAGGAACATGAGTGATATGAACTTTTGGCTTCAGTTGCTTCTGAATTTTATCCTGTCGTTTGATCAGTGTTTTCTTCACAAAGTCAAGAAGTTCATCTTCGGTAAATGGTTTTTGAACATAATCCATTGCTCCGTATTTCATTGTTTCAACAGCAGTTTCCACCGAAGCATAACCCGTAATAATAATAACATCAATATCCGGACGCATATGTTTAACGGATTTGGTCACTTCAACTCCATCCATCATAGGCATTTTAAGATCCGTAAAAACAAAATCATAATGATGTTTTTGAATCATACCAAGTGCTTCCTGCCCTGTTTCAACTGTATCGACTGAGTAACCATCAAGCACGAGAATTTTTCTGAAGCTGCCAAGAATAACTTCCTCGTCATCAACACAAAGAATTTTGGCTTTTGGATTAGGAACTTCAGCACGCTTTAGTGTTTTTGCTTCATTTGTAAAATCCAGCCTAAGGCTTTCCTGCAATACAATTTCACGTTCTTTCTTTAGCTTCTTTTCAGTTAAACGCTTGCTAATCATCCGGATCAAGATATCAGCAATAATGAATACAATTACAGCAAGTATGAATAAAGCCATGACGTTTCTCCTAAAAAATTAATTTATTTTCAAACTTATAACAAGAATGATTTTATAATCTATCTGAACTATACGGAACTAAATTTTTTATTTCGTAACCAATGTCGTTAGGAATAACACGATAAATCCATCCCTCAAAGTATGGATCTTTCTCTATTAGGTTTAAATTTAACTTAAGATTTTGATTTACTTCAATTATTCTACCTGATACGGGCGAAAGAATTTTATGTGTTCTATCGTCAGCCGATTTGACAGTAACACAACTAACTCCTTGAGCAATTTCTTCTTCTGCTGAAAGAAATTCTATTTCTTTTACCGACTCGATGGTCTTAAGAAAAAGATCGCACAAACCAATTAATACGCTGCCATCAATCTCTTGAAGCATCCAACTTGTGTAACCCAAACGTAAATATTTTGCAGGACAAGAAACATAGAGAAGACTGTGTCCAATATTTTTTCGGGAAAGTTCTTCCTGTTTCTTTTTAATCTCCTGATATTTATTTGCTCGAAATACCGAACTGAGGAGTTCATCCACAGTAAAGGGTTTAGGAATAAAATCTACTGCGCCCTGGTAAAGCGAATTGACTGCATTTTCAACCGTTGAGTAACCTGTCATCATTATTAAAGCGCTGTCAATATTTTTATTTTGAAGTTGATCAAGAATTTGAAAGCCGTCGCCGTCAGGCATCATTATATCGCAAACAACAATCGAGTAATAATTTTTTGAGATTTTTTCAATGGCGGTCTTAACAGTTAAAGCAGCATCAACAGTATAATTTTCAAGTTTACAAATTTTAACGACTGCATCAATAATCACCTGCTCATCGTCAATAACCAATATGTCTGATGGATTGCTCATAAATTTAACTTACTTCTGAGGAGTAAGCGGAAGCCGAATAATAAAATTAGTACCTTTTCCTTCTTCGCTCTCAACGGTTATAGTTCCATTATGATTATCAATTATTCCCCAGATGACAGCTAAGCCAAGTCCGGTTCCTTTTTGTCCTTTAGTAGAGAAAAATGGTTCAAAAATTTTGGGAAGATCATCTTTGGTGATACCGCAGCCCGTGTCGGATATTTTTATCTCTATAAACTCTTTTAAACCGGCGGAGTCAACAAAATCCCACTTTTCCCAATTACTGTTTTCGGAAGAACAAACTTCGTACACACCCTGCCCGCTTATTTCAAACGACAGAACAGGTGCAGCGCATTGAGGACAGAGTTTATCTTGCTGAACAATGGAACTATTACAATCCGGGCAAACAAATTTTGCTTCGGTGCTAACATCAAAACCAAGGTCAAAATGATTTCGATGTTTTCCGTAAACAGGATCGAGATGAACTATTCCTTCTTTACCATTTGAAACAACTTTCACTTTCAATGCCGGAAGTCCGTCAATCTTAAATTCGTTATCAATAAGGCTATGGCGTTTTGGGCAGGCAGCTTTTTTTATTTGAGCAACTCCAAAAGGTGAAAGCGATATTTGTTTTGTTATTACTGTAATCGTTCCACCATCTTTACTTATGGCATCCGATGCATTAACAAAAAGATTTATGAATACTTGCTGCATCTGGTTTGAATCTACAGTTATTCTGGGAAGATTATTTTCCGACTGCTTAACAATTTTTATTTTTTTAATCGATAATTGCTTTTCAATTACGCCGATTGATTTTTCAATTATTTCATTTATGTCTGCAATGCTTTTCTTCGGAACGGACTGACGGGCAAAATCTAACAAGCTTTTTACAATTTCTCTGCTGCGTAAAGTTTCTCTAACAATTACCTTCAGATCTTCCTGCAATTCGGGATTGTCTTTTGTCCTCTTGAGCAAAAAGCTGCTGTATGTTAAAACACCTGTAAGCGGATTATTAATTTCATGCGCAACACCTGCAGCTAATCTTCCGAGTGAAGCCATTTTATCCGATTGAAAAAGCTGCATACGTGCTTCGGACAATTTCTTCGTCATATTATTAAATGATTCACCGAGCTTTCCAATTTCATTATCGCCAAGATCTTTAATTGCATAATTTAAATTGCCCTGGCTAACTTGTTGAGTTGCATTTAGTAAATCATGAACGGGATTTGAAACCCAGTGCCTAACAAAGAATGCAATTAATAATCCAACAGCAATAATCGCAATGATTGCGAAAATTACTATCTCCCATTCTCGTGTAACGATTGCTTTATCAATCTCTGCAAGTGAAATTGAAACATCCAGAACACCAAGAACTTTTTGATTTTGTGGGTGCGCATGACAGTCAGCATTCCAGCAGGATTTTTCGTTATAGATTGGAGTAATAATTCCGATTAAACGGTTAGAATCCGGATGTACCCTAAATATTCGGGTCCTTTCAGTGATAGAGATATGTTCAAGCGGTTTATCTTCGGCGTGGCAAGCGTAGCAGCTTTCAGCTTGCTTATCAACCATTTTATTAATATTAATAGAATCGGAAGAGTAAATAATCTCACCGTCTTTATTAATGATCCTTACATCTCTTATTTGCGGCTGCGTACCAATTGAATTAATTGTCTGCTGAATGCGATCTCTTTGATTAAGCATCATATCAAAGCGCGTGCTGGAGATAACCGTTTCACCAAGCTGATTTGCATGTCTTTCAACTTCGGAGATGGAACTGCTGCTTTGCGATTTTACATTGAAGTAGGCATACACGCCAATTATTACAAGCGATGTTAACGCAACAACAAATATTAAACGGAATCCTATTTTTTTAAACATCTTGTTATACTATTCTTCATCTGCTTCTAAATTAATTATTTGCGAACTAACTTGCCCGGTTTAAGTTTCGGATAAACATAGTCTTCATGACAATTTGTGCAGCTTGGTTCTTCTGAATAATTATTTTCCGCATGACAATCTTCACAACTAAGTTCTAAATGTGTCTCATCAAGCTGCAAGCCTGTTACCGAATGTTTAAATGTTTCATTGTTCCATCCATGATGACAGCTTAAACATTTATTATCAGCTTTCTTGTACGGAAGTTTTGATCCATGGCAATTTGTACAAGATAATTTTGAGTGATACTTGCCCAATGCCCAGCCGGTTCTCTTCACATGATCAAATGGTTCAACTACTTTATCGCTATGGCATTGGGTACAAGACTCATTTTTACTGTGACAGCTTATACAATTTTTATGCTGCTCCTCAAATGTTTTTTTAGTGCTGACTAATTTCGGCTTTGCATCCGTTTTCTTATTCACGTCATGGCATTTTGTACAGCTTTCCTGCTTATGACAGCTTGCACAGCTTAATCCAAATTTATTTGTGTGATCATCATGATAAAATGTAACAATTTTTCCTTTATCAGAATTAGTTTGATAAGTGATAAAAGTTGGTTCTGATATTACCGGATGTTCCTTACCTGCAAATTTTTTCTTAACATCCTCATGTTTGGCCTCTTTCAAATTCTTTTTTAATGTATGGCATGAATTGCATCCGGTTTCATGGCTCCATTCACGATGACAATCCATGCATTGCCTGTGATATGCACCCTTCAGATCAGGAAGGCTGACATCTTCCCGCTTTCTTGCTGTTTCATGACAACTATTACATTGCAAAATTGGTCCCGAAGTGTTGAAATGATGACAATTTTCGCAGCCGCCGGACATAACGGACATTTGAGCATGAATTTTATGTGAAAAGTAAACGGGTCCGTATCTATCACTTATTTGATTAATAACAATAAGTTCAGGAGTCTGTTCGGGTTTCTGATAAACTGTTGAAATTTTTTCACGAGGGCAAAGTATCAAACAAGGTTCATCTTTTGTAGGAACATCGCAAATATGACAAGTTTTGCAACTGATGTTCAACTTCGAGTGATTTTTGCCAGGGCTTTGCTGTGCTTCAATCCCAACTGTTAAAATTAATGTTAATACAATAACTAAAATCTTTTTCACTTTTCCACCCCTCTGATTGCGTATTTAGTGGGTTGGGCAGTTTGTTTACCAGGCAAGCTTATCACAGGAAAATTCATAATAATAAATCTGTATGCCAGTACTAACATTGCAGTAAATCCAACTGTTACTGAAATTTCACCAAACGAGGGGAAATAACTTGTGGTTGAATACGGTGGATTGTAAGCAACAACAAAATTGTTAATTCGGTTTAACAATACTCCAATTACAACAAGTGCAGATGCCGTAAAAAGCAACGGGGGTGATTTCAAAACTTTTGGCGATAAAAACATTCTCAAAGGAATTATTACTCCAAATAGAATTTCTATTGTGAACATTACACTTGCGGTATTAAATTCTCCAAGATACACAAACGTTTCGCGGATGAACATATCGCCAATTTTAAATGCGAGGTAAATTCCAAGCAAAGGAGCAATCATTGATCCTAATCTAGAAAGAATGTGCATTTCAGGTTTTAATTTTAGAGAATGTGATGCTATGAGAGATTCAAAAATCACCATTGGAAATCCAACAGACACTGCGGATAATAAAAATAACAATGGGAGAACAGGAGTTTGCCAAAGCGGATGCATCTTGGGTCCGGCAATAATCATTAAAGTACCGAGTGATGATTGATGAAGAGTTGAGAGAACAACTCCAGCAATAATAAATATGAACATTGTTTTTGAAAGTCCGCGATCAAGCAATCTTAAAATTTTGTCAACAAGTTTGTTTAACCTGGAAAGGATTCCCGGCAAATTAACTTTACCAATAAATCTTTCCGTAAAAATGGGAAGAAATTCGATGTAGAGAACAGTCATATAAATCATAACACAAATACCGACTTCAAACAAAGCTGAGTTACCGTTCCACATAATGAGTGGATGCCAGATGAGGTACCATCTTCCGATATCAACAAAAACTCCCACAGCAACAAAAGTGTAGCCAAGCATAGCTGTTAACAATGCAGGGCGTACAATGGCGTGATATTCTTCTCTGTGCATTACATGGCCGAGAGCGGCAGTTGTAAATCCACCAGCAGCAAGTGCAACACCTGCAGCAACATCAACTCCAATCCACAATCCCCACGGATACTGATTGTTAAGATTTGTAACCGCGCCAAGTCCGAAGAAAAATCTTCCCATTAAAAATACCAAACCATTGAGTGCAATAATGATAAGTGCAATTACACCTGGAGTAAAAAATTTATGTTTAATTGGAACGGGATTAACTAATTCGTAGTTCATATTTTCCCCTCCTCTTCTAATTCTTTACGGCGTTTTGAAATCCACATAATTCCTCCAAGCAATGCATACAAAGAAACCGGTGGTACAAAGTAAGCAAATATTCCATGCTGGATTGATTCGGAAACGCCGGGTGCAGGATTCCTGCCAATATCAGGGAAATCAAGCTCCTTAAAATCTTTACTTGCTAAATACATCCATGATGTTCCGCCAACTTCATATTCGCCAAAAATATGATCAATGTAACGATCTGAATTTCGCTTAATTCTATCGCGGCCTATTTTAACAAGATTAGTTCTTTGCCCGTAAGTGAGTGCTTCAACTGGACAAATACTTACACACGCCGGAAGCTTTCCCTCTTTTGTTCTGTCGAAACAAAAATCACATTTCATAATTAAAGGATTAAGCGCTTTATCATACTCAAACGCCGGAATCTGGAACGGGCAAGCAGCCATACAATAACGGCAGCCAATGCACATATCTGTATCCCAAATTACTGATCCGTTTTCTTGCTTAGAAAAGGCACCAACAATGCAGGCGGAAACACAAGCCGGATGATCACAATGCATACACTGTATTTTTAAATCAACAGGTAGATTTGAATTTTTACCATGGGAGTATTCATTAATAACTGTGAGTGTTGTATGATCGGGTCTTCTTTTTGCTTCTAAAATTTTTCTGTCTTCGTAGGCTTCTAAATCACCGGCAGGTAAATTATGAGCATCTTTGCACGCCCATTCACAATTTCGGCAGCCAACACAAACAGTTGTATCAACTAAGACTCCCATCCTATCTTCGGATAAAATATTTTTAGGTGCTGCTTTTGTAGTTGATGTGGAAAGCCCTGTAACCCCAGCCCCAATGATTGCAGATTTTTTAAGAAAATCGCGTCGACTTTTGCCGGACATTTTCCATTCCTTTCAAGAAATGTAATAATATTTTAATCAATTAATTAAAACCGATGCTTTTCTTAGTCCAAAATTATGCCATTTTTACCTAAAAATCGATTTAAATAAAATTGTGTGAATTTTTCAAATACAATAAGAGTTGACATAAATAAACCAAATCTTTTCAGGCAGTGGTGCACATAAAATTCTCAATACTGACAATTAAAATTCTATTTTTTTATGATAGAGAAAGTTGTGGTTTGATCTTCTTTGTGTTGCTTAGTGCCTTTGGGTCTTAGTGGCATTGTTGTGGCTTCTCGTACAAATGAATTTATACGTCACTAAGACATTAAGTTTCATTAAGATTTCTTATTTTTTATTGAAAAATTTTAGTGGAAATCAACAGCATGCAAAAAGTAAAAATTCATTTAGAAATTGGTGACATCACCAAGCTAAAAGTAGATGCAATTGTGAATGCAGCAAACACAACTCTGCTCGGTGGTGGGGGAGTTGATGGAGCAATCCATTGTGCAGCAGGACCAAAACTTTTAGAAGAATGCAGAACTTTAAATGGTTGTCCAACTGGTGAAGCTAAGATTACGAAAGGATATAATCTGCCTGTAAAATTTGTGATCCACACAGTCGGCCCAGTTTGGCATGGTGGAAACAGAAATGAAGATAAATTATTAGAAAGCTGCTACAAAAGTTCTCTAAAACTTGCGAGGGATAATGGAATTAAGTCAATTGCTTTCCCGGCAATATCAACAGGAGTTTATGGTTTTCCTTCAGAAAGTGCAGCGAGTATTGCAGTTAAAACCATAATGGAATTTTTAGAGAAAGACGAATCGATTAAGGAAGTGGTGTTCGTTTGTTTTGATGAGAGAACATATCTGAATTATAAAAAGATCCTCTACTAGGGAACGATGCAACATGAATTTGGTGAGGTTAGATAGTTCATTATAATTCAAAATATAAAGAGTCAAAAAGAATTTTCTCTGACATAGGTTATAAATTTATTGCCAAACCCATCTTTGTGGTCAAATCAAATTTTTCAATGTTATCCGCAGGAAGACTATCGTATCGCATTTGAAGTTTGATAATAAAATCAACTTTATCTCCCAACTTGAAATTAAGAGCATTGTCAAATAAGATTTTCAAATCATTAAAATTATCGAACTTGGGCTGTACATAAATGATGCTTAGAAATGAAATGCCCTGCTGTAAATTAAATAAAGAGGTTAAATATAAATTTAATCTGGCATTATTAATTTTATTTTTATGTATAGCGGTGTTATCAAGATCATAAGTCTCGTGTTCGAAGAAAATAGATGGACCTATCCTCATAATTATTTCATCATTTTCAATCAGCTTGATTCGTAAGCCGCCTCCAAACAATGCTCGATGCAGCAATAAAATTTGTTTATTGTTATCGTATTGAAGAAACTCTTCTAACATAACAAAATCACCTAGAGAGCTGACATTTCTTAAATGTAAAAGAGCCTGACTGAAAAAGCTTTCTCCGCTTTTAAAACCATAACCGCCATTCACAACCAAAAATGCGTAATCCATTCCCCAGTTGTAATTGAAGCGGGTATTTGTTCCTAAAAAACTAAAATCCGTATTGCCTGCCATTAGTGTAAAATCAAGATCTGACCTTACTGAAAACCCAAGAGTGTCTGTTGCAATTCTAAATTTCTCTGTATTAACCTGGGAATAAATATTCGAAGTAAGCCAGATAAAAAGGAAATAATAAAATAGCTCTTTCATTTTCTCAATTAGAAGTCTTACCAAAAGAATTTATATTGGAAGGTAAAATAGCCATTTCCCTGGAAGTGCGGGAACGAATTAAATTTATTAAAACGAAAGACCGATTGTCAATTCCTGCATTCCACATTAAAGCATAAAAATTTTTCACTCGGTTGTTAGCCTCACTATTAATCGGTTGGAAAAGTCAATGTTATTGTTTTAATCTTCATCTTCATCTTAATCTTGGGTTGCCTTATCCAACCTCAAACGCATCACCCTTCTTAGGATACTCAACTCTTCTAAAACCTTTTGCAATTATCTTTTCACGCAGCGGCAGAGATTGCTCACTTTCACCATGAACTAAGAAAATGTTCTTAAGCTTATCCAGTTTATTTAGCTTTAAGTATTCCAGCAAGCCATTTTGATCTGCATGAGCACTAAAGTAATCCATTATAATAATTTCAGCATTCACTTTATAAACATCACCAAGAATGCTGACTTCCTTCATGCCATCCATAATTTTTCTTGCGAGAGTTTCTTGAGCTGCATAACCGACAAACAAAATTAAATTTCTATGATTCTCAATATTATTTTTTAGATGATGAAGAATTCTTCCTGCCTCCGCCATTCCTGACGCCGAAATGATTATGCAAGGATCTTTAAGATCATTTAATTCTTTCGAATCATTAACATCTCTAATGTAAGTCAAACGGCTAAATCCAAATGGGTCTTCATAGTTATGAATAAATACACGATAAGTTTCTCTATCATAGCATTCGGGGTGAGTGCGATAAACACTTGTTGCATCAACAGCCAGAGGACTGTCAACATAAATCGGCAGAACAGGAATTCGGTTCTGATCGAACAGCTTATGCAAAATGTAAACGAGCAGCTGGGTTTTTCCAACTGCAAAAGCAGGAATAATTATCTTTCCTTTTCGTTGAGCAACTTTGTTTATCAACTTTGCAACTTCTTCTTCAACCTCATCAGATACTTGATGAAGCTTATTTCCATAAGTGCTTTCCATTATGAGAACATCAAGATCGGAAGGTAGAACAGGATTTTTAATTACAGGCATTTCGGGTCTACCAATATCTCCGCTGAACCAAAAACGATAATTTTTCTTATTTTCTTCTATCTCCAATAAAACTGCTGCTGAACCGAGAATATGTCCAGCATCTATAAATTGAAGACTGACTCCAGGAGCAATCTCATTAATCTTATTATATTGAATTCCTACGAAATGAGACATTGCATTCTCAACCTCTTGAATTGTATAAAGCGGTTCAAAAGGATTTTGGTTTTGCTTAATTCTTTTTTTGTTCACAAACTCAACATCACGCTCTTGAATGTAGGCCGAATCGCGAAGCATTATCTGGCAAAGATCAACTGTTGCCGATGTTGCATAAATTGGCCCGTCAAATCCATTCTTAACGAAATTAGGAATGTTACCGCTGTGGTCAATGTGAGCGTGAGATAAAACAAGCACATCAACATCAGAAGGATTAAATGGAAAATTTCTGTTTATTTCAAATGCTTCTTTTCGTTTACCTTGATTGAGTCCGCAGTCTAATAATATTTTTTTCCCGTTGATTGATAACAGATGCTGTGAACCTGTAACTGTTTGTGCTGCTCCAAAGAATTGAATTTTCAAGTTAACTCCCAAATTTTTATTGATGGAAAATATAGCATAATAATAGGTAAATATTTTTTTTAGATCTCCGGTTTTCCTACCGGATTCTATTTCATCCCTAAAAGGATTCTAATTATGTTATTTTATTTTTACTACAAATATTGAGGGTGACCAAAAAGTAATTATTCAAATAATAAATCTGCGAAATTCATTTAAAATCAGCGTCATTAGCGTTCTATTTGCTGATAAATTTTACTTTTTGGTCACCCTCAGAAATTTTCAATTCCGAAGGAATGATATATTTATAGTTGATATGAATGAATAAAAACCTAAAAATCCCTTTAGGGATGACATAAAAATCTTTCGTTAATTATTAAATTAAAATATCAGAATAAAGATTAAATACCTCAGTTATCTCAAAAACAATATAGCAACTCCGGCAACTGCAATCACCGCTCCAACTACAGCTTTTATTGATATACGTTCCTTAAAAATGAATTTACCAATAGGCAGCATAATTACCGGAACAGTTGCCATAAGCGTAGATGCTATTCCAACTTTTGTATGGGCAATTGAAATAAGACTTAATGTAATTCCGAGAAAGGGTCCGAAAAATGTTCCACCTAAAGTTAATGCTAGACCTTTCGTGTCCGATTTATAAAGTGAAATTGGATTTTTATATCGCTTAAGTAAAAATGAAACCGGAAGAATTAATATTACAGCAGAAAATAATCTCACAAAAGTTGCAATGAATCCATTGATGTTCGATTCCTCAAACGCAAGCTTAGCAAAAATTAATGCAACAGCTTGACCAAATGCACCAAGAATCCCATAAAATATTCCAAGTCCTTCCTGCGGATGCGGTGATTCACCATTTCCCTTTTTATCAAACACAACTAAAATAATTCCAAAAAGTGTGATGATCATTCCGATAATTCCGAGGAAAGAGATTCTTTCATTCAAAAAGAAGTATGCCATAATCGCGCTCATTGCAGGAGTAAGCGACATTAATAGCATGCTTAACCGAGTTCCAATCATCGTGAAAGCTTTGAACAGAAATGAATCGCCGAGAACTAATCCAATTATACCGCTTACTGATAAATTGAATATCTGATTGTTTGAAAGCTCAAAATTAATTCCAGCGAGAGTGATTGTAATGAAAAGCAGAATAACTGCAAATATCATTCGATTGATATTAAGCTGAACTGAACCGATTCTATGAGCAGCCGCAGTAAAAATGTATGAGCTGAACAACCAGCAGCATGCAGTTAAAAGGGATGTTATTTCTCCGAGGTGTGGCATTCTGTTAGTTGTAGAGGAAATCCTATAATTTGCTTATCTGATGAACGGATATAAGCTCCTTAAATGATTTAGCAGGATATTTCTCATAATGTTCTTCTTTCACATAAAGCCATTTAAATTTCTTTTCGGAGGAGAGATTGTTTATATCATCACACCATTGGGCAAGGCGACTAATTTTTAGTGCATCATCCAAATCCTCCCTGCCTTTTGTTTCAACAACATAAATTTCATGCTCTTTGTATTTCACTATAAAGTCAGGGTAGAAATTTGATGGATTACCTTCCGAGTCTATATAGTCAATCTTGAAGTGGACAGCATAGTAATTTTTTGAATATGAAATTATATCGGGGCATTCTTCAAGAAAAGTAGAAAATTTTAATTCAAATCCACTATCCCCAACAATTTTATTAAACACACTCTTTTTCGGTACAACATATTTTTGATCTTTTACAACAAACGGACGTGTTTTGCTTAACTTAATGTAATCCTTTATCTCAGCATCACCCTTGTCTTTTACTGTTAAAGCATTTATTTCCTTCTTAAAAGTTTCGACTATAATTTTTTGTGTTTCTAATTCTGAGAGATTGCGGATAGTCTGAGGATCATTCAAATCAACTTTTCGATCAAAAAGGAAAAGGGATACAAACTCCTTGACTTTACCATAAAGAATATCAAAACCACTGACTAATCTCAATTCTCGCATGACTAATTGTGCGAAGTAACCTAATACGCTCTGTGGATTCACTTGGTAACTAGAATCTAGTATCGTTTTGTGTGAAACTTCACCGGTAGTTATATCCTTAAATATTATTTCCCTAAGTTCCTCTAATTTGTAATCATAAAAAGAGGCTTTTTTATTTTTGAATAAAGTGACATTAAGTTCAGAAAGGTTTTTCCATTCGCGTTGAATACGGGGAGTTAAGATTGGGATTTCAATATCAAGATCATGTAAATTCTTTTTCTTGTTTCCTTGTTCAATTTCAATAACCATCGGAGCTTTAGTCGAAGTTCCAGCGCCCATCGAACGTCTTTCTAATTCTACACCTTCGCTTTTTATTGATTCAACAAAATCCATAAATGCTTCAGTACCGACTACGCTTAATTCTTCGGTTAAATCTGAATTTCCCGGATACATTTTCCTCAATCCTCTACCCAGTGTCTGCTCAGGCAGAATGTTGCTTTTTGCAGTGTAAGCACGTAATCCAACTATAGTTACTACATTTCGGACATCCCATCCTTCTTTAAGCATAAGAACAGAAACCACTGCTTTATGTTTCCCACTGAATGTATCAATTGTATTTGCAGCTTCTCTAAGATCATCAAGAACTTGTTTACTCTTTCCGGAAACACTTTCAGATATTTCACCGTTATTTTTCGTGTGAATTACAAGAACTGAATCATTGAACTCAGGATATTTTAAGGAAAGATATTCAGCAACCTCATCACAATTTTTAGTATCATCTGTCATAACAAATAAAACTGATTTTTTTCCAGCTTTAATTTGTTCATCATAAATTTTTTGCCATTCTAAATATCCCAGATGAAGAAAATCCTCGTACTTCTCGGTGAATTTTGAAGATTGTTTCTCTTGAAGCTTTTGCCTGCTTGGACCATCCGGCAAAACCGGATGTTTGACTATATTTTGATGAATGGCTTCAACGAGCGGATAATCCGAAACGGTTTGAACAAAAATAGCACCGTTATTATGACGTGGTGTTGCGGTCGTATCTATTTGAAGAGAAATTTCAGAGCCCTTCATTTTAAGACGATTGTTAATGTCCTGAATTGATTTGAACCAAGCCAATTCCTGATCGTGAATATGATGTGCTTCATCATTCAGCACTAATATTTCGTCAAGGTCACGAACTATTTCACCAAGGTCAATCTTTGAATCTGTCGTTGCTCCGGATGGCTTCTTTCCAAGGAAATAATCCTCGAGATTACTATCCTCATAAGTGGGTTCTTTATAATTACTTTCATACACCCTATGGATGTTCGAAAGAAATAAATTTCCAGTTTTACGAATTGTACCGATTTCATCCTGAATATGAACAGTTAATTGGAAATCATCTCTCCAATTATGACCCTCATAACCATTTTCAGGAAGAATTAGATCCTCATAAAAGATTTTTAATCCTTGAAAGTCTCTTCTTATTCTGTCGAGTACAATTATGTTGGGGGTGATAAGGAGAAAATTGCGAGCTAATGTTGAGTCACCTTCATAAAGCTTATGGAAAAATGACCAGGCAATTACCAGACTTAGGACTTTTGTTTTACCACTGCCTGTTGCCATTTTAATTACAAACCTTTTCCAATCTTCATCAAACATTCCAGATGAAATTGAGCTAGAACTATCGAACCTTAATAAATCGTACTTGTCTTTAATTTTAACAACTTCATACAAATAAATAATCGTTTCAACCGCTTCACGTTGAGCAAAATAATATTGGAAAGTAGATGCAGAACCATCATAATTGTTTTTGAGGTGTCGAGTCTTAAACCACCAGGTGAGTAACGATTTACCTGTTGAAGAAACCTCTCGATAGTCTGCTTCACGCCATTCCTTTACTTTCACTCTAAGTTTAGCAACAAGCGGAGGAAGTAGTTTATCGTAACTTTTTTCTCGAAGGTCTTCATCAGCAGGAAACCAACGGATTGATGGATCAAGTATTTCATAAGGAGATTTTGGAAATTTGGGATGCAGTGCCATACTAAAATTTCCAATCCATTTCAGTTAGAAAACCTTCTAAGTTAATGCAATGAATGCCAAAGTGATCACAAATGTTTGGAATTTTCGCTGCATTATGTTTTTTATCTTCTTCGGTCACAACTGTACCTTGTTCTTTCCAAGCTTTAGCGATCACAAAGGGATCGGCGAAGAACCCACCAGAGAGAATTTTCTTCTTATCTAAATTTTGTTGGAAATGCTTTACAGAATAAATCTGTGTAATGAAACTTAATTCTTCTGGAGTTGGACTTGTAAAAAATTTGTCGTTCATTTTTGCTAAGCGATCAATTTTATCATCATCGAATTTAAGAGTTAGTTCGTTTAGTACTTCACGCACTGAAAGAAGATTTACTGCTTCAACTATTTTATCGTACTTCTCCCAAAAGCTTGGGAAGCGTTCAGTATAATAATGATTCAGAATATTGGAAAGAGAATTATTATCAAAGACATAAATCATTTTCTCTTTCCCCCTTCCATAACCATATATTCAAAAGTTGGAAGGTTTTTTGCCTTAACATTTAAGTATTCAGCAACGGTATCTATTGTAATTTTGTTTTGATAATATTTTCCATAAACTAAGCTTATGTATCTATCGCCAAGATATGCTTTTTTATTGTAATAATAACTCCCGCCTTCACCTTCTTCCTTTTGTTCTTCTGCTTGCTTTTTCCATTTTGCTACTAATTCATCATAAAGCATCTGATCAATTATTCCACGATCCAAATAATTTCTTAAAATCACTTCACGACTAACCGAGAAATGATCGGCGAGTCTTTGAAACTGTGTTTCGGAAACAGATAGTTGGAAAGAATCAAAGACTTCTTGCGGAACAAGAAATCCGTTAGCAAATTTATTACAGCTAACTTCAACATTATAATAGTAACCTTTGAAAGTTTTAGTGTAATTGCTGCTTCTGAAATCAATTCCGCCGGATTTGAAAAGTAAGTGTCCTAACTCATGAAACAGTGTAAACACTTGTCTTGAATCAGGCATACTATTATTAACAAAAATGACAGGGTATTTTTCATCGTACAAACAAAATCCCGAATAGTCATTATTCTTAAAAGCGTCCTTAAAAACAAAAATTCCGTTCAACTCAAAAGCATTTCGCCAATTTGTAAATGCGGCTTCTGCCGAATGCCATTTGGATTGCTCATTAATATTTATGTTTAGTTCTTTTCTGATTTCCTGGGTCAAGCTTGTAATGTCTGTTTGCTCTGAAAGCGAAAATCTCTCCAACAATGGTTTCTCAACCGGCTTTTGTCCGTCGAACAACTCCTCAAGGTAAAGTTGATACAACTTAGCTCTTCTATAAAGTTTTACAATTTCCGTAGGTAGTTCACTTATTATGGTATCGGGAAGCGTACGGAACTCGGTTTTTGGTGTATCTTCTTTAGGTACGTCCGGAAAGAAGAAAACAGCCAATGGTCGTTTGTAAATTTCAAACGCTAAACGTTCCAATTGAGAAAATGTTGGTGAAGTTATACCTTCTTCCCATTCTGAAATTTCTTTTTCCGATCTTTTGAATTTATTTGCAACTTCTTCAACAGATAATCCTATCGAAGTTCTTGCCCAAACTAAAACGTCTTTATTTATCGGTAGCTTTTCTTTCATAATTCCAATTGTTTATAAAACTTTTTATCCTAATCCAAGTAGTATTTTCATCAATGTATTCTTTAATATAAAAAATATTTCCGTTTTTATTAAGGAAACTAAAATTCGTTTGAATAGCCGGTCGAGCATTTTTTATTAGCTCATCTGGATTCTTATGAATCAAAAAAATCCTTCTGTTTCTGGATGCCAAAACCCAATTAATAATTCGAGAATTAATACCTTGATCACCAAAGCTATAGCCACTGATAATCAAATCATCCGACTCGCTGAGTTGTTTCGCAAATAAACACTGTAAATCAAAATTAATGCTGCGACTGTATGCATGCAACTTATTAAAACTACCAATAAGCATTAATGGTCTATCACCATTACGTTGAGGTTGTTCATATATGCCAATTCGATCCTCATAATAATCCTTCCCTAAGATCCTGTACCAGTTGATTGAACCATGCAGTTTTAATAATGAAATTCTTTTATTAAAATTCTCAGGAGACCAAATCCTATGGCCATAACCATCAGAATGAAAGCCATCTGAAAAAGCATCAATTTTTTTAAAGAAGTTTTCAATAAGCACATCATGATTTAAGGTAAAAATGTTAATCTTGGATATGGATTTGGCACTATCAACCTCCGCTAAAAATTTCAAATGTTCAATTGAAGCATTTGGTTTATCAAGACACATAATAACAATATCTTGAATATAATTTAACGCTTCACGGGTTAAATCCATTAAACTGATCTCCCCAATAAGTGGATATTTTGTCTTGAATAAATCTCTGTATTGGGTTCGAAAGTCATCACAGTACTTTGAAATGATAGGATTTACATATTCACCACTCTCATCATCGTATAAAGCATTTATCAGATAGTACATATCTTCATAGTTCAGACCTCTCTTTTTATAAAGATAATGATCGTGAACTGAATTCTGAATAATATTAAAGAGTTCCTTTACTTTGGGAACATAATCCCGAATATCAAGACTATCAAATCTTTTGGGATTTTCCATTTCCAAATATCTGCTGCTAAGGTGAACTATATTGGTTGCTTCGAATATCTTACTGGTAAGTTCTTCTGTACCTATTAGACTTCTTTGTGAAACACCTGCCCCGAATAAAAACGCAATATTATTACTCATCTATACTCCCACCTCAATCACTTTCATTGTATCGTTACCAAAAATATCAACAACTTTAACTGCAATTTTATAACGACCTTTTTTAGTGTACTCGTGGTAAATGCTTGTGAGTTCTATGCTGCGGTCTTTCTTTGTTCGGAAGGATTGCCATTCATTTTCAAAGATGTAATCGCCTGTCCACTGTTCTTCGAACTCAACAAGCTGAAGCTGCTGCGGTTCGGCTGTGCCGTCAAGTTTCATCTGTGCACCGTGTTGATTTTTAGGAACTCTTATTATTTCTTTTTTACCCTCGTAATCAAAATCAACAGACCAGTAATCAATCCAGTCCGTCCATTTCTTTGTTAATATTTCTTCTGAGGCAATTCCAGATTTGTCTTTTGAAAGTTTTTTTATGACTCCATTTTCAACATAGATTTTACTTGAACCGTTTTTAAGAGTTGCTTCAATATTTGCTTTGATGTCCTGATTGTAATAAACGGAAAAGTCGGTTAACTCAACTGCAACAGCCAACTTAAAACTATCTCCCTTTCCTGTCCCTTTGGGATTCGGTTCTTTGTAAATCGGTTTAACTTCTATGTAAGAAACATCATGGAACTGAACCTGATTTTTCTCTACTGCGCGTTTATCAAAAACTTCTTTGGGAATGTATTTGAGTGCAAGATCAATTCCTTTGCTTTTAGCTTCATCCTGAATGTTTGGTGCTAAGCCCATCTCAAATTCGAAAGCGAGAATATCAACTTTGGTTATCTGTTTGCTTCGGCATTCGAGCATCACTTCTTCAACAAATAGGCGGGTAACGGGAAGGTTTATTGGTCCAATTGATACAAGCCGAGCGCCTTTCTTGCCATGAAAGGTTTTGAAGCCATCAACTTTGTCAGAACGGTAAGCATGAAGAATTAGCTCAATAAAATTCTTTTCTTTTTCTGCAAGCTGTTTTTGTTTTTCTTCCTCACGGAGGTTTGGATTTATACCAATGTAATGCTGTCTCTCATACTTACCGAGATTGAGAATTTCAAACGCTCGGAAATCATGTCCCTTTGCTTTTAACTCCCTCTGCACACCAATTAGTCGTTTACGGGTTGTGTGTATTGCAAATTTACCAAGGTCGCTTCCTATCCATTTTCTTCCAAGCTTTTCTGCAACGGCAAGTGTTGTTCCTGATCCGCTGAAAATATCTGCAACAATATCACCTTCGTTTGAAGAGGTCTTGATTATTCTTTCAAGCATGGATTCGGGTTTTTGTGTGGGATAATCAGTTCTTTCCAATGACATTGAATTTATAGGTGCGATCTCGGACCATATATCTTCAACTGGGTTTCCTTTAGTTTTATCTAAAAACCTTTTTAAACGCGGCATTTTCCCGGAAGTAAAAACAATTAACCCGTCTTTTATTCCCTCATCGATTTTTTCTTGAGTCCATATCCAATGTTTACCAGAAGGCGGTTCTAACCAACCTTTTTCTTCACCAAAATATCTTGCTAATCCCTGTCCTCTCTGTGTGAAATCACAAAGTTGATAAGATTGTTTACTGATTTCATCATATTTGTTGTAATGTTTTTCTAATCGTTCCTTAGCCAGTGGTGTGTATTGTTGATTGAAGATTGATTTTTCTGACTTAGAGTAAAAGAAGATACTGTCTGAAACATTACCATAAGAATTACTTTGTGCTTTTGATGAACGGATTTTTTGCCAAATGATTTCATTTTTAAAATTATCCTTATCAAACAATTCGTCTAAGACCAAACGCAAAAAACTATTCACTCTCCAATCACAATGCACATAAATGCTGCCATCATCAGCAAGCAAATCTCTCATTAAAGAGAGCCGTTCATAAATCATTGCAATAAAACTATCTGCACCTTTTCCCCAAGTATCGCGGTAAGCAATTTCTTCAAGAATGTTAGCTTCCTTAGTGAATTGTTCGCCGCCAATTTCAATGTTCATTGAGAAATCGGCGCCAACATCAAATGGAGGATCTATATAAAATAGTTTTATTCCTCCGTTATCTTCAATTTCTTTTCTCAGTGGTCCATTCTTAAGACTTGAGAGAATAAGTTTATTATCACCCCAAATAAGTTTGTTTGTCCAACCGGTTTGCTGTCTGCCTCTATGGTCAAAAATATTAAACTGGGCATCCTGGGTTTCTTCTTTTTCTACACGCGGTTCATCAATCTGCTCAACGATTTGGAAAGGCAGTACTATGTTGGTTACTTCATTTGTTTTCCCGTTCCATACTAGCTCAACCTCACGCTTTTCTTCAAAGAGCATAAAGCGATACTTTTCAGGCAGCGGCTTACCTGCTTCGAGGTACTTAACTATGTCACGTATTTCGTTATCGGTTAATCTCATCTACCGAAAATATAACTAAAAAAGTTGTTAAAGTGTGAAGTACATATTATACTTTAATGGCTGTAGCCTTGTATCGATCAACAAGAATATTTCATTCCTCAATTGCTAATCTGTTTTCTATCCTTCAGACGAGCCAAAAACCTCGGCCAACTTATTTATCAAATCATCTCCCCGAAGATTTCGGGCAATAATTTTTTGATCCTTATCAAGGAGAACATTGGCCGGGATCGAGTTAATGCCATAAAGTTTGCCTGCGGCATTTGCCCATCCCTGGAGATCAGAAACATGATGCCAGGTAAGCTTATCATCCTCAATTGCTTTCAGCCATTTTTCACGGTTCTTATCGAAGGAACAGCCGAGAATATCAAATCCTTTTTTATTGTATTGCTGGTAAGCTTTAACAACATTGGGATTCTCTACACGGCAGGGACCACACCACGAAGCCCAAAAATCGACAAGAAGTATTTTTCCTCTTAGAGACGAAAGTGTTAACGGTTTTCCTGTCGGATCGTTCATGGTTAAATCCGGCGCTGTCCTACCGATCTCAACACCCCTCAAAATATCAATTCGCTTTTTGAGTAATTGAGTGTACTGTGAAACGTTAATTAACGTATCAAGTCCAGAGACGATTTTTTCCAAGTCTGGAAGTTCAAACTGCCAACTGTTTCGCATTACTAAATAGGGAGCTACCACTGTGGCATTATTTGTTTTCGCAAAATCGATAAGCAATTTTTTCATTTCGCCATCAAGAACGGTTGAGATTGAATCTGCACGGTTCATAATTATACTATCACCGACTTCCTTTGCCTTCTTCCATTCCTTATAAGCTTCTTCCATTCTTTGGTCGATCACCTCACTCAATGTAATGTACTCTTGGTACTTGTCTTGAGAAGTTGATCCCTTTACAATCGATTTATCAATGCTGTCAGGAAAAATCTGTACATCAATATTTGAATTTTCCACAAACAGGGGAATAACTACTTGTTTCTCCTCCATGATAATTTGCCGCATCTCAGGTATCTCAATTGTTCCTTTGAAAGTAAACTTTCCCTTCTCCAGACGAGTGGAATCTATATTAATCCATTTTTCCGAATCGTATTTCTGAAGATAGATTTTGCCAGTATCAACACCTTTAACAGTTCCATGGATAGCATACTGATCTTTTTTAGTAGAGCATGATGCAAAGATGATGGTGAATAACAGGAATAATACAACTCTTTTCATAAGAATTTCTCCAGTTTGATTTAATAACACAAAAATACACGTTCCCATGGAATTAAGTAAATCTTTACATTGCTTTGACCAACGCTGCGCAATGAAATAAAGTAAAATGAGTATAGGTAAATGAAGTTTGATAAGCCGATTAATAATTTATTTATTAGCTCATAAATTGGACAATTATTGACTTTAAGCAATATTTTGAGCAAGTTAATTAAAAATGAGGCATAAAAATTATCCTGCTGGCTTCAAGTAAAAGCAATTCAGCTTAATTATATAGCTGGTCATAACAAAAAAAAGTTGAGGGAATGCCATGAAACTTCAATCAAAAAAAGAATGTCTTCTCAAATTTTACTTTTTTCTTTTTATACTGATTTATCTATCCGATTTAAAAGCACAAACCTTGATCCAAGTCTGGTCGGACGAATTTAACGGACCAACGATCGATCATTCCATTTGGGATTTTGAGATAGGCCCTACCAATGACAATGTCCACTACTACACTGATCGACTGAATAATGCAAAAATAGTTGATGGTAAATTACAGATCATCGCTCTTAAAGAATCATATCAAGGTTTCAATTACACATCAGCTCTTTTAATGACAAAAAACTCAATGAATTGGAAATACGGAAGAATTGAAGCTCGAATAAAATTGCCTGGTACGCCAGGATTTGTTCCTGCTTTCTGGCTGCTGCCATCAGATGGCCGATACGGTTGGTGGCCGCAAAGTGGAGAAACTGATATTATGGAACACCCATCAAATGAAGTAACCTCAATTTACGGTACAGTTCATACACAAGCTTACAACTCTTTTACTGGATCAGGCCCGCGGGGCGATCTTATACATATCCCGGATGCCGAGACGCAATTTCATATTTATGCTGTTGAATGGACAAGTGAACAGATTGATTTTTATGTCGATAATCAAAAATATTTTACGTTTAATAACGATCACGGTGCATCAGATACTTGGCCGTTCAACCAGCCATTTTACATCATCCTAAATTTAGCAGTTGGTGGTGGTTGGGTGGGTAATCCGACTTCAGCTTCTGTTTTCCCCGCAGTGATGGAAATCGATTATGTTAGAGTTTACCAAAATTTAAACGACGCCGCAATTAATGGTGCTGACTTTACTACGTATAACAGCCAATCTATTCCGTACTCTGTCCCCAATATCAGCGGCGCAGGTTATTCGTGGAACGTTCCAGGAGACGCGCAAATTATTGCCGGAAGTAATACTAATAAAATTGATGTTGACTGGGGTATATTCGGCGGAGATGTGGTTGCAGAAATGACCGATGGAAGTGGATACTATAAATATCAATACCCAGTTAAAGTATCGTATAATTATCTTAAAAATGCTGGGTTTGAAAAGGGAGTGAGGTACTGGAACAAAGCGATCGGGTATCCGGCTGCAGCAGATTTTAGCTTAACTCCAAACGATGTACATGAAGGAAGTTTTTCGTTGTATGTTGATGTAAAAACCGCTGGCAGCAATCCTTGGGATGTTCAGTTGTCTCAAAGGAATTTAATGCTCAACGCTGGTAAACAATATCGTGCAAGTTTTTGGGCAAAATCTCCTGCTACAAATAGTACACTTAATGCTGCAATCATTAACTCCACCAATTATACCCTGTATGCGAACAAGAGCATTATACTCACCAATACATGGACGCAATACGAATTGAATTTTGCTGCACCCTCCAATGCTTCAGCTTCATTTAATATTGATATGGGTGGTCACACTGGAAACTTTTATTTTGATAATTTCGTTTTTACCACACCTGAATTAACCAATTTAAACCAGATTGTAAATGCTGATTTCACAGATGGTAGTACTCCGTGGGTTTTTACAACATATTCACCAGCCCAAGCTAACGGGTCAGTGCAAAACGGAGAGTATGCCATTTCAATCAGTAATGGCGGGACCTATCCATGGGATATTAATTTAGGACAAATTGGCTTTTCTATTGAAATGGGAAAACAATATACTGTCTCATTTGATGCCTATGCTGTTTCTCCCAGACAGATTTCGGCGCTCGTCGGTAAGAACTCTAGTCCATGGACGGTATATAGTGGAAGCCAAATATTTTCACTAACAACTGCAAAGCAAACCTACCCCTATTCCTTTTTTATGAATGATCCTACTGATAACCAAGCAAGACTTGGATTTGATATTGGTACATCCCCGATTGATGTTTTTTTTGACAATGTTATGCTAAGTTTTGGAGTAACACCAACATTGACTGTAAGTCCATCAAATCAACCCGTAACATACGAAGCTGATAGTACAAAATTTACAATAACATCTAATACTAGCTGGAGCGTAGGTGATGATGCCACTTGGCTCACAGTCAGTCCAATCACAGGGAGCAATAATGACACTCTTAAAGTAACATTTGAAGAAAACACAACGTCTAGCGAACGAGTAGGCACAATAACAATATCAGGAGGTGGAATAATTAGATCAGTTAAAGTAACTCAGGAAGTTCCTACTGATATTAAAGATTTGAAATTTATTGACAATGTGCCAAACGCATATATGTTATTTGACAATTACCCCAATCCATTCAACCCATCAACTTCGATTAGATATGCAATACCAATCATTAGTACCGTTGAAATACATATCTATAATACTTTAGGACAAGAGCTAGAAGTATTTAATGCGGGCTTAAAGGAACCCGGATATTATAACATAACCTGGCAACCTAAGAATTTATCATCTGGAATATATTTTTACACTCTTGCAGCAAATAGTATAGATGGAAAGAATAATTTTTTAAAAACTCTGAAGATGCAATTAATGAAATAAATATTAACTGCTTAAGTTAAAGATCACAAAGCATTATAGTCTCTATATGAATTTTTATTGCAGAGTAAAACTAATTAATCTTTTTTTATCAATTGTGTTTTTTAGTTTGCAGCTAAATGCAAATGCACAATCAATTCTCTTTAATCATTTAAAAACAAACAATGGTTTATCAAACAATTATGTTTCGGATATAATTCAAGACAATACCGGATTTTTATGGTTTGCAACAGAAGATGGGTTAAACCGGTTTGATGGATATGAATTTAAAGTCTTTCGAAATATACGGGATAACAGCAATTCAATCTCAGACAATACAGTTCTATGGTTTTCAAAAGATAAGAAAGGTAACCTATGGATAGGAACTAAAAATGGTAATATTAATTGTTACGATCCTTTGCTTGATAAGTTTAAAAAATGGGAAATTGAATCAGATATAACAAATGACAATCCGATTACTGAAATTCACATCGATAAAAACAATTTAGTTTGGATTGGAACATACAGAAGAGGAATTTATCGTTTAAATCCTGAATCTGGAAAAATTGATCATTGGGTCTTTAACTCGGATGATCCAAACTCAATAAGTAACAATTATATTTCCTCAATTGTTGAGGATGACCTTGGAAATTATTGGGTGGGAACTTTTAATGGATTAAATAAATTAAGACTCAATAATTCTCAAATAGAAATTGAGAGATATTATTCTGATAAAAATAACCCAAACAGTGTTAGTGATAATTTAATCTGGGGAATTTCAGAATCGACAATCGATAAAAACACATTTTGGATTGGAACCACAAATGGATTAACTGTATTTAAAAGTGATTCGATAAAATTTAAAAGAATTGAAATCCCAAACCCTGATCAAATTCAATTTGGTAACGGTGCGGGAATAGTTTTAGATGAAGTTATTAATGGGGAGCAGATTGTTTGGATAAATTCATTTGCCGGGTTACTTCGGTTTAATGTTTCTAAAAATCATTTTGAAAGATTTTTATCCAGCAGCAAAAATCCATCGGCTTTATCCAGTAATCAGATTAATAAAATATATAAAGATCGTTCAGGTGTATTGTGGGTGGCTACAAATAAAGGGATAAGTTATTACTCGCAAAAGCAGGCAAAATTTAATAATTCATTTACAGATAATCATATCCAATTTGAATCAGATCAACTGGAAATATTTAGCGTAAACTCTATTGCGAAAACCTCTGATGGAAAACTTTACGTTGGAACTGATAAGGGGTTATATTATTCAGTCAATCAAAATGGTAAAACATTATTAATAAAATACCCTAAGATTTCTTCGGTAAACATCTGGTCACTTGCTGTGGGTAAGAATAATGATCTCTGGATTGGAACATACGGATCTGGTTTATTCCGTCTGGATATAAAAAACAATAGTCTATCAGAACATAATTTTCTAAAAAACACTATACGATCATCTTCACAATATTTTGTTAAATCACTTTATGTTGATAACGAAAACAATCTTTTTGTAGGATATTGGGGGATAGGATTATCTAAGCTAAATCTTTCAACTTCAGAATTAAAATACTATAATCAAACCAAAGATAATCTATATTCAATTTCCCACGATGATGTCTGGGTAACTTATCAAGACAGAAGATCAAGAATTTGGATTGGAACTAATGGCGGCGGCTTAAATTATTTTGATAAACAAGCCGGTGGAAAATTCTATAGTTTAAATGAAGATTTAAAAAGTGAAAATGGATTAAGCAGCAACAGTATTTATTCAATTATAGAATCAAAAATTAAAAACACCAATAAAAGTGAAACAATTCTGTGGATCGGAACAAACAATGGGTTAAACAAAATTATTATTGATGATACAGAATACAATCCATCAACTTTTCCTAAAATCAAAAGTATTGATGTTTTCAAAACTGAAAATGGACTTGATAATAATTCTATAAAAAGCATAGTTGAAGATAATAATGGAAATTTGTGGCTCGGCACAAGTTCAGGAATAACCTTTTATGATATTAATAAAAACACATTTACTAACTATTCAAATTCAGATGGAATAATTGGAGTTGATTTTAATTTTTCATCTGCCCTGTTATATGATGATAATCTTATTCTAATGGGCAGCACCTCGGGATTAAATTTATTCGATCCTTCGGCAATCAGTCAATCAGAATTCAAACCAACAGTTGCCATTACAGATTTTCAGATATTTAATAAGTCTGTTAAGGTTGATCCAAATTCTGTTTTATTACAAAATATTATCTACACAAATAAGATAACCCTTTCTCATACGCAGAATGTTTTTTCATTTCAGTTTTCTTCATTCGATTATAACAGCCCTAGCTCTATTAACTATGCTTATAAGATGGAAGGATTTGATAAAGATTGGATACAAAGCGGAACACGCCGTTTTATAACTTACACAAATTTAAATCCCGGCGAATATACTTTTAAAGTTAAATCAACTAACAGCGATGGAGTTTGGAATAGTAATGAAATATCTCTTGCCGTTACTATAGCCCCGCCCTGGTGGCAAACCGGCTGGGCAATTCTTTTGTACTTTGTTGTCTTTGTTCTTGGTGTTTGGGCGATTATAAAATTTCAGAATTATAGAACAAGATTGCAGCACGAATTAAAATTTCGGGAACTTGAATCTTATCATCTGCGGGAAATTGAACAGATGAAATCAAGATTTTTTGCAAATCTTTCACACGAGTTTCGCACTCCGTTAATGCTTATTAAAGGACCACTGGAAGCTCTGCTAAATGGAAAAATAAAAGAGAATGTTTCTAGTTATTATAAAATGCTTTTACGCAACACAGAAAAACTGCAGCAGCTTATTGATCAGCTTTTAGAATTATCTCAGCTTGAATCTGAGTCTATCCCATTAAGAACGGAGGTATATGATTTAGTCAGTGTTGTTAAATCCTTGTCAGATAATTTTAAATCTTTAGCAGATGAAAATAATATCAAGTATAGTTTTAACACTTCTATCCAATCTGTACAAGCAAATATAGATAGAGATAAGTTGGAAAAGATTATCAACAATTTGCTCAGCAATGCTTTTAAATTTACGCCGGTTGATGGAAATATTTCTGTTGATATATTAATTGAAAATAAATATGAACCCGTGATTGCAAATATTTCTGTTAAAGATTCTGGAATTGGAATTCTTAAAGAATACCAATCAAAAATATTTGATAGATTTTATCAGGCAGATAATTTATCTAAAACAAACTATGGCGGATCTGGAATTGGATTGGCACTTGTTAAAGAATTAGTAACACTGCATAAGTGGGATATAGGGGTTAAAAGCAACCCGGGATTGGGAACGGAATTTATTTTAAGCATTCCTTTGATAGCTGATAAAGAATTGACAGAAGTAAATCAACAGCAGAATAATAATGATATCGCCGAAAGAACTTCAGAGAATAGATTGATCAAAGATGAATCTATAGAACCTAACACTTCTGAAAATCAAAACGATAAACCATTAGTTCTTTTTGTAGAAGACTCAGAAGATGTTAGAAAATATGTTTATGATTTATTAAAATCAGATTATAATGTTTTGATCGCAGAATCCGGTGAGGCTGGAATTGATGTTACGCAAAACAACTTGCCGGATTTAATTTTAAGTGACGTTATGATGCCGGGAATGGATGGGTTTGAGTTTTGTAAAAAAATAAAATCAGATTGGAGAACAAGCCACATACCCGTTATACTTCTTACTGCAAAAGTAACTCATCAAAGTAAATTAGATGGGCTTGAGCTTGGCGCCGATGATTATATTACAAAGCCGTTTGATTACAATGAGCTTTTGATACGCATAAAAAATCTTATTGATCAGAGAAAAAAATTAAGAGAAAAATTTAGTAAAGAGATCAGCCTTCAAGCGGAAACAATTTCTGGAAATTCTTCTGATACAGAATTAATCCAAAAAACTATTGATATAATTGAGAAAAATCTTAATAACGAAAACTTTAACAGCGATACTCTTGCCAATGAACTTTTTGTAAGCCGCAGCCAGTTGAACAGAAAACTACAAGCGGTTGTATCACAGGGTCCCGGTGAGTTTATAAGAAATTATAAGCTTAAACGCGCTGCACAAATGATTTTAGAAAAAAGATTTAGCATCACACAAATTGCTTTAGAAGTTGGTTTCGGAAGTCCCGCACAATTTACCCGTGCATTTCAAAAACACTATAACTGTTTACCATCTGAGTTTAAGCAAAACAAATAAAACCATAGCACAGCCTTATCCGCCGCGGCGGACTGTGTTACGTTGCTGCTTTAATAATCTTAACATTTAACACTACGCCACTAATATTTCTGCTTTTTGAATCAAAACAGCAAAACATTGAATCAAAAAAGCAATTTACCGCGCTAATAAAAACATACTTTTGAATATCACAAAAACAGTTATTCAGTGGATATTCCTTTTGTCTTAAAATTTAATAAATGAATAATTAGCGAGTTTTTAATGAAACAGAAAAGGAGCGGACAAATTAGCATATCTGAAAAATCTGATGCTCATATAAAAAACAAAGAAAAAAAAATTGAGATAAGTATTTATGCATTAATCATAATTGTAACTATTGCACTAATGCTGATATTCTTTAACATAATTCTGAGGGCTTAATTATGATAAACAGTGTTTTAAATTATAGCATAAGCGGATTTAAGCAGAACTTTTTCAAAATACATACACGATTTTGCTGATTGCTTTGCTTTTATCGCTTCAAGGTAAATGATGATTTTCAATCGATGGCCTTTTCTAATCACTAAAATTAATTACCTAAACTTAAGGAGCATTAAAATGATAAAAAACAATTTCATTTTTACTGTTTTATCTTTTCTTTTCCTAACCCAATTAACTTGGGCTCAGGTTCCGGCAACTATCAGCTATCAAGGTGTATTAGCTGATTCAGAAGGGAATATATTATCTGATGGCAATTACGATCTTTATTTTAATTTGTATGACTCATTTTTCAATGGGAATATACTTTGGTCGGAGAGCCAGACTATAAACCTGCGTAATGGAATTTTTAATGTAATCTTAGGCGAGTTTGTTCCCATAACCTTACCTTTTGATAAACAATATTGGTTAGGAGTTTCAATAGGTACTGACCCAGAATTAACCCCAAGAATCCAATTAACAGCATCGCCTTATAGCATGATTTCTCAAAGAGTAGCAGGTGGTACAAATGTTTTCCCAAACGAAGGAAATGTTGGTATTGGAATAAAAACCCCAGCTGAAAAGCTAGAAGTGGCAGGAACAATTAGATCAACAACCGGCGGGTTTATGTTCCCGGATGGAACGACTCAAACAACTGCTGCAACCGGAACTGCGAGCGGCAATACACTCGATCAAGCGTACGACCAGGGAGGACCAGGTGCGGGTAGAATTATTAATGCTAATGCTGGGCCGGTGAATATTGCCGGAACTGATGGATTAACAGTAACCGGTAAGGTCGGAATTGGTACTAATGCGCCAAGTGATAACCTTGAGATTTCTGAGAATAAAGATGGATTTGTTGGTATGACAATTTCTAACACCAATACAAGTAGTAATTCTTCAGAAGGTATTTACTTTAATAACGAAGATGGCTCATTAGCGGGTATAACGCTTTATGACGATAATAGTGTATATCCATCGCAAATGCACATTGGTAATAATCGCCCATTAGGTTCAATTCATTTTAGTACACAAGGGGAGAAAAAAATAACTTTGGCTAATAATGGTAATTTGGGAATTGGAACGACTGACCCTCAACAAAAACTTCATGTAAATGGACTGGCTCGTTTTGATTTACCTACCGGACAAATCAACATTAGTACACCGGGAGGAAATCCCGGGATTATTTCTTTTGTACCTAATGGAAATAGGAGAGATTTAGTTTTTGATAATTATGGAATAAAGTTAGTCGCAAGTACATCTTCCTTAGCACCTTCAAATGGAATTCGAATAGAAGAAAATGGTTATGTAGGAATAAATATGGGTGAATTTCCCTCAAATAATATCTTAACAATACAGCAGAACTCACCGACCGACCCAATTGCCGATGATTGGACCACTTATAGTTCAAAAAGATGGAAAACAAATATAGAACCTATAATCAATGCGATGGACATGATTAAACGACTTCGAGGTGTTACATATGATCGGAAAGAAACTGGTAAACACGACATCGGTCTTATTGGCGAAGAGGTGGGAGAAGTAATTCCGGAAATAGTGACATACGAAGAAAACGGAATTGACGCAAAGTCGATTGACTATGCACGAATTGTTGCGGTTCTTATTGAAGGAATGAAAGAACAACAAGAGAAAATTAATCTGCAGCAAAACACAATGATTGAATTACAAGATAGAATTACTAAACTTGAAAATAAATAATACTTTCTCTTAAAAGAGTAAGGAGAGAATTTTATGTTATACTCAAAAGTGATTTTTTTGTTTTTAGGGACTGTTATTGGTTTGCATTCTACGGTTTTAGCACAGGCAAAAATGCAAAACAGTGTATTAAGTAATGGGTGCAAAAACATGTACGGTAGTAGCAACCGGATTTATAGTACTCTTGGTCAGCCCTTCGTTGGTAAATCAAATAATTCTAATACTTTTAGTTACCTGGGATTTTGGTACCAAGCAGATATGCTTGGCATTACAGATGTCGAGCAATTAACTTTTGATATATTACCGAAAGAATACTCGCTTAAGCAAAACTATCCAAATCCATTTAACCCTGCCACAAAAGTAAAATTTGCTGTGCCGGAAAAAAGTAATGTGTTAATAAAAGTTTATGATATTCTTGGAAGCGAAGTGGTTACACTTGTTAATGAAGAAATGGATGCAGGATGGTACGATGTTAATTTTAATGCTGCCGGATATTCTTCGGGTGTTTACCTGTTAAGAATGGAAGCCGGAAGCTATGTAAACACAAAGAAGATGATCTTAATGAAATAGCGACATGTGTCATAATAGTAAATAGTATCAGATAAACTGAGCTTTAAGTGATTTGGTTTAATTAGAATAAAAAAAATAATCGACATTCAGGAGCTTGTTATGAAAACGAATCAACGCACATTTATTTTGATTCCGTTTATTGCAATTTTTTCGCTGACCGGGTATTCGCAACCGTGGACCAAAACCTATGGCACGCTTTATAATGATGAAGCTTATTGTGTGCAGCAAACCTTTGACGGAGGTTACATCATTACCGGAAACACCTCTCCACATAATCCATGGGATTCTGATCTCTATCTGATTAAAACGGACAAACACGGTGATACCCTATGGGCAAAAACCTATGGTGGAGCAGGCAATGAGACAGGTGTTGATGTAAAGCAAACAACAGATAATGCTTATATCATTTGCGGGTATAACGCCACAATAGAAGCAGGAAACTTTGATGTTTGGTTATTGAAAATAAACAGCAGTGGGGACACTTTGTGGGCAAAAAAATTTGGAGGGAATAACAATGATTTCGGAAACTCAGTATTTCAAACTGATGATGGCGGCTATGTAATTATTGGTTCTACAGAATCGTATGGAGCTTTTGATTCCAATTTAATGATGATAAAAACAAATGCCTCAGGTGATTCGTTGTGGTCAAAGGTACATATTATTTCTTATCACCAGATTGTTTCTGAAGCACAGCCGACATCGGACGGGGGTTATATAGTAGCCGGGTACACACAACTAAAAGGTTTTTTCAATGCTGATGTCTGGCTGGTTAAACTATATAGCAATGGTGAAATTGAATGGACAAAAACTTTTGGCAGTGACCTTGACGACATTGCTTATTCGGTTCAGGAAACTGCTGATGCAGGGTATATAATTACTGGTTCACGATACGGGGATCTGTGGTTGATTAAAACGGATATGTACGGCGATACGCTCTGGACAAAAACCTTTGGTGGAACTTCCAATGATGCTGGTCATTCTGTCATTGAAACAGATGAAGGCGATTTCCTGGTGTGTGGATATACATTTTCTTTTTCGGCAAGTGGCGATGTGGACCTCTGGCTGATCAAAACAGATATTAGCGGATACACCTTATGGACAAAGATGTACGGTGGCAGCGGTGCTGAAATTGGTTTTTCCGTGATTGAAACTTTTGATGGTGGACTGACGGTTTGCGGCTTTACTTCATCGTATGGTGCCGGTGATAAAGATGTCTGGCTGCTTCATACGGATCTAAACGGTACGGTGGGAATAGAAGATAAAATCTCCGGGACAGCAAACGCCTATATTTTGGAACAGAATTATCCTAATCCATTTAATCCGACAACAACAATTCAATTTTCAGTACCAAAGCAATCATTTGTAACTCTTAGAATCTACGATATTCTCGGAAAAAATATAATGAAACTTGTTGATGATGAACTTCAACCAGGTGAATATAAAATTAATTTTGATGCTGATAATTTATCAAGTGGAATTTATTTCTATCAACTTAATAGCTCAGAATTTGTGTCAGTTCGTAAGATGATGTTAATAAGATAAATTCCAAATGGATATGTCAATAAATTGTAAAATATATAGAACTTATAATTAAAGGTAAAGTAAATCAATTCTTGGAATTCATTCATGAAGATTATTCCGGTTGGAATAATGTTGAATCAATTCCAGCAGATAAGCAAAGTTTAGTTACAGAATTAAATTTTGAAATACCTATAAAAAGAATGGAAGATTATAGTATAATCCCGGTAAAATTAAATATTCATGGTGAAATTGCCGTTGTACATTATTATTTGAAGAATAAATCAGAAAACAATAAAAATTTACTTAGCAATGATGCAAGATACTATACAGATGTGCTGATAAAGAATAACTGTCGATGGTTATTATTTGCAGATCATTTTGGAGTACAAGAAAGTAGAAATTATTTCTTTAAAAATAAATCGGAGTAAATATGACTTTCATTAAACTAAATATTATCACTATTTGGGGGGTGTTGCTAATTGTTCCAAATCTATTTTCACAGACACAACAATTTGAAAAATTTCTTATAAAAAGCAATAAAATATTTTTGCATGATTTTAAGAATAAAATTCATGATGAATTCATTAATAATGAATTGCATAATAAATTAACTACTATAACTATTCAAAATCTAAATTCTGGGGATACTATTGTTGTTGATCATATGATGGGGACTCATGCTAACGGTAATAAATCAATACATACCTACACCTATAATCAGAATGTGAAAAGAACTTCATATTTATATGAAACTTGGGATGGCAGTCAATTGGTCCCTTTCTGGCTCTGTACATACACATATGATTTAATGGGAAATAGGTCTATTGAATTACAAAAACGTTGGGAGGGTAATCAGTGGGTGAATTCTTTGCTAAAAACCTTCATATATGATTCGAACGGAAATATGATTTCGGAATTATATGAAACTTGGGATGGCAGTCAATGGATAAGTGCAGAATTATATAATTATACATATAATTTTAATGGAATAATGACTTCACAGTTTTCTCAAACTTGGGATGGCTCCCAGTGGGTGAATAAACGCAGAGAAACTTACACTTTTGATTTCAACGGAGATAGAATTTTAGAGTTCGTGGAAATTTGGGAAAGTAACCAGTGGGTGAATTATTGGCGAGCTACCACTTCATATGATTCAAACGGAAATAGGAGTTCGATTTTGAGTGAAACTTGGGATGGTAACCAATGGATAATTTTTAATCGTAGCACATTCGCTTATGATTCCAATGGAAATTTAACTTCTGGGTTAAATGAAACTTTTGATGGCATTCAATGGGCTAATTCCACTCTATATACTTATACTTATGATCCCAATGATAATTTAACCTCGGAACTATTGGCAGTTTGGTATAATTACTGGATGCAGCAATCCCGTAAAACTTATGTCTATAATTCCGACGGAAAAATGGTTTTGGGGTACTCCGAAAGAAATTTATCAGGAAACTGGGAAGCAAGTGATGGCTGGTTTGAAGTTCATGATTCTTTCGGAAACATTAGTAGTGCAATTGCATCAATTATAACCATATTCTATTCCAAGTTAACCGATATTTCGGATAATGAAAAGGTTATCTCAGATTATTCATTAGCTCAGAACTATCCAAATCCTTTTAATCCGAGCACAACAATTAAATACGAAATTCCAGAAAATTCATCCGTTATTCTAAAAGTCTATGATGTTTTAGGGACAGAGGTAATAACATTAGTGAATCAAAAACAACCAGTTGGTAATTATGAAGTAACTTTTAATGCTAACGAATTACCAAGTGGAGTTTACTTATATCGGTTGCATACTGAATTATTTTCATTAACAAAAAAGATGCTTTATTTAAAATAAAAAAATTAAGGAGCTATTATGAAACCGCTCTTCAAACTATTTGTTCTAATTATTTTTTTGCTTTATGCGTTGCCTGTAGCTGCTGATATTCAGGTTAGAAGCAGCTTAAATAAAGATAGTGAACCAGCAATTGCATATAATTCTGCAAACGATGAGCACCTAGTCGTATGGACAGAATCCTCCACCACTAGCGTTGCCGTAATGGGGCAACGCATGAAAGGTGACGGAACTGGAACTATTGGTACTCCTTTTACAATCTATACAATTGGTGTTTACCCGTCTGTTGCCTACAACTCTCAATCAAATGAATATCTGGTGACAGCATCACTTTTTGGCAATATTATTGGACAAAGAGTGAGCAATACCGGAGCTCTAGTAGGGAGTCCAGTTACATTAATTAGTAAAACTAACTCTATTTGGTCGAAGATTATCTACAATTCTCTCGGCAATAATTATCTTCTTGTAGCAGGGGAACTTTTTGATCTTGGTAATGACCAAGCAAATATTAATATCTATACAAGAAAAATAGATTTTAATGGACAGCCGATTGGTACCGAACAACTCATCCGTAATCAAGGGCATGGGAATTACAGTGATGGAGCAAGATTTTCAGTCGCCTACGCACCTATAACTTCCGCAATCACTCCAGCCGGCAGATACCTTCTTGCAATTAAAGACCCAACCGATCTAACTATGCTGGATGACAATGGGGTTATAGTTTCGAGAGTTTACGACTCACAACATCCCGGTAATATTGTAGATGACCATGTGCCATTTCAGCAATCTAAAGTCGGTACACCTCACAATGTTGATGTTGCTTTTGGAAACTGGGAAGGTGAAAACAGTTTTATGGTTGTATGGGGTGACCGAAACCAACAAGTCAGCGGTCAAGAGTGGACAGGTATTTGGGCAGGCATAGTTAAGGCAGCACCGGTTGAGTTCTATTCTAATGATGTTGTTACTACTACGGTGTTTCCTGTTTCAATTATATGGGCGCATTGGGCTACTACCGAAACTGCCAAGACATGGAAACCGGTTGTGGCTTATAATAAAGCTGCATACAAGTTTATGATTGCATGGCGTGAGACTCCGTCAACAGATCCTAATAATGATACTCAAGTAAATCATATCCGGGCAAATGCTGTTTCTTCATCTACCATACCACCTCCAGCCAATGTGGTACTTTCAGCCATTACCGGCAGCGAAAATCCAAAAAATCCGGCAATTGCCGCCAGCACAACAAACACCAATGCCTTCGTCGTCTGGGACGATTCGCGTAATTTTGCGACGAAGGATATTGATTTATACGGCAGCTTGCTAAATACCACACCTGCTAAAGCATTTATACTTACTTCACCGAATGGCAATGAAATATGGGAAGTGGGCTCTCAGCATCAAATAAAATGGGAAAGTAACGACATTGGCAATGTTGATGTAACAATTGAATATTCTATAGATAATGGGGTGAGCTATCAGTTCGTTGCTTTTTATACAAATATTGATGGATTAAATTCTTTTGATTGGGAAGTTCCAAACAGTCCATCTACTCAATGCCTGGTGAAAATTTCTGTTTCGGGAGTATCTGATGTCAGTGATGCTGTTTTTACAATTACAGATTCTATACCTACAATAACTGTTATTTCACCAAACGGTGGTGAAGTTTGGACTGAAGGTGAACAGCATGAAATTAAATGGACCAGTACTAATTTTACTGATCCCGTGAGAATTGATTTCGGGGCAATGGTCAGTGCTTACTGGATAAACATTGCAACCAATGTTCCAAATAACGGTTCTTTCATTTGGACACCAAAGCTCTCTGATATATTTCCTTTGGTTCCACCACCAGTAGGTTCAGCGAAAGGTTTTATACGCGTGGCAGAAGCCACGAAAAATGACCCTGATGGAATTGAAGACGGGAAGGCTTTTGACTGGAGTGATGACTTTTTTACAATTGCTGATTCAACACCTCAAATAACTATTATTAGTCCAAACGGCGGCGAAGTATGGAACGTGGGGTCGCAGCAGGAAATTAAATGGACAAGCACAAATTTTAGTGATCCGGTCAATATTGTTTTGACTACTTTTGATCAAATAGTGATAAGCGGTGTCATTGCACAAAATGTCCCCAATACCGGATCATATTTTTGGACAGTTACAACAGGTATTACCGATACTGTTCAAGCATCAATTCGAGTAGAAGAAGCTAAAATTATGGCTACTATTCACGATGAAAGTGATTCTCTTTTCACAATTATAGATTCCACACCTAGAATAACCGTTATTAGCCCAAACGGCGGCGAAGTTTGGACTGTCGGTGAACAGCATGAAATTAAATGGACTAGCGCAAATTTTACTGATCCAGTGAGAATTGATTTACAAACAGTAGATCTGCTTGGTGGAGGCATTTTATGGGCGAACATTGCAACCAATACTCCAAATGACGGTTCTTTCATTTGGACACTTAAGGTTTCTGATTTACCTCCTGTTTCTCTGCCGACGGTAGGTTCTATAAGAGTGGCCGATGCCACTAAAAATGACCCGGGCGGAATTGAAGATGGAAAGGTTTTTGATTGGAGTGAAAACTATTTTACAATTGCTGATTCCACACCTAGAATAACTGTTATTAGCCCGAACGGCGGCGAAGTATGGACTGAAGGTGAACAACACGAAATTAAGTGGATTAGTGAGCATTTTACCGATCCGGTTAGAATTGATTTTGGTTCATATGTGACAATGGGTGGTCCAATATTTCCTCAACTTGGATATATTATAGCAAACATCGCAACTAATCTGCCAAACACAGGCTCATTCATATGGACAGTTCCTGATTTTTCGCTTATACTAGGTGAGTGCGAAATCCGAGTTGCAGATGCTACCAAAAATAATCTTGGAAATCCTGATGATGGAAAGATTTTTGATATGAGTGACTCAGCTTTTACATATTATCCTAAACCAAATACTTCAACTGGGAATAATGTTGTTGTTCATTTAAATGAGGGAACAGAGATCAATTTTGACAAAGTTGATAGCATTGGGATCACGACTCAGTTCATTGGAGATATTGGATCGCCCCCGCCAAGCGGGACAAAAATCTTTCCGTTTAATTCACCAAAACATT
>MHAR01000087.1:38586-93146 GCA_001803045.1 Ignavibacteria bacterium RIFOXYB12_FULL_35_14
CACAACAATAGCAAAATGGCAAGACATTACGACTTCCCGGGATATTACAAACAACATTATTTGCGGTGAAGTAAATCATCTTAGCGAATTTGCTATAACAATGCCAAGCGGCAATGAATTGATTGTTACAAATACAAATGATTCCGGAGACGGCTCATTTCGAAATGCAATTGATTCGGCAAATACAAATGCTGGAGCAGACATAATTAAATTTAACATTCCAAAAACAGATCCTAATTTTGATGCAATTAAAGGAATTTGGACAATCCAACCGGTAACTTATTATCAAAGCATATTAGATAGTAACACAGTCATTGATGGAACTTCGCAAAGATTATTTATTGCTGAGGACACAAATCCTGAAGGTCCGGAAATAGTTATTAGTGGAAGTATTATGGCAGCAAATAATGGGTGCTTAACTATTCTTAGTAATAATACAGAAATATATGAACTGACAATAAATAATTTCCCTTCTACAGCAATTAGTTTTAGCCAAACAAACAACGGCATTGTTTCAGGATGTTTTATCGGAACTGATTATTCGGGTATGAACTCTGCAGGGAACTATAATGGTATTACTCTTGGGTACAAGGTTAATAATACACTAATTGGAACCTCACCGTATTTACAGCAACCAAATGTAATAGCGGGTAACTTGCAAGATGGGATATTCATAGTAGATTCCTCTCAAAATAATATTGTTATTGGGAATTATATAGGTGTGAATAAAAACGCTACGGATACTCTTCCTAATTATTTACGCGGTATTGACCTATCCAGAGGAGCAGACAACAACATAATAATGGCCAATATTATCGGTGGTAATTATCAGGGTATTTATGTAAATGAGTCGAACAACAATGCAATAATATATAATTCAGTTGGCGCTACTGCAAACTGGGTTTACAATCTTGGTAATTCAGATGGAATAATAGTATTCAACAATTCAAAAGGAAATAATATTAGTGAAAATATAGTGGGATATAATAATGGAGGAGGTATAATAATATCGGGTGCTAATTCCATTTTAAACCTGATCAGTCGTAATTCAATTTCAAGAAATTTGGGATTAGGCATTGATAATTCGGATGGTGGTAACGGTGAACTTTCTCCGCCAATAATTCTTTCGGCTGCCAATAATCAAATTACCGGAACAGCAGGGGTAAATCAAATAATAGAACTTTTTGCAGATAGTACAAATGAAGGAGAAGTATTTATTGATTCAACAGTTACAGATGCAAGTGGTAATTTCTCAATTACAGTAAGTTCTTTACCAACTTTTCCTAATATTACCGCTACTGCGAGAGATGTTTTAGGCAATACTTCTGAATTCAGTTCGCCGTTTATTGTTACAGATATTGAAGGTGAAGAAAATAAGCTCCCGACTAAGTATGCATTGTATCAAAATTATCCTAATCCATTTAACCCAAGTACAATCATTAAGTATTCAGTTATTAGTGATCAGAAAGTATGTCTAAAAGTATTTAATGTGCTTGGTATGGAAGTGGCTTTGTTAGTCAATGAGAACAAAGAGCCCGGCATTTACACAGTTGAATTTTCCGGTGCAGGCTTAGCCAGCGGCACATATTTCTACCGCTTGCAGGCAGGCACGTTTGTCCAGACAAAGAAATTTATTTTAATGAAATAGTATCATATGATAAAGAAGGAAGTTTATTCCAAAACTGATTTGAGAGTACATTATAAGGAAAAGTGTCACACCATTAAGGAACTAGTGTGACACTTCTATTTAATTAGATAAATATTTGAACTAAGCGTTGTAATTAATTGCTGCTATTCCAGGAAAGATAGCGGCATCACCAAGTTCTTCCTCAATCCGAAGTAGCTGATTGTACTTTGCAATTCTATCAGTTCTAGACGCTGAACCCGTTTTAATTTGTCCAGCATTAGTTGCAACAGCTACATCTGCAAGGGTTGTATCTTCAGTTTCACCAGAGCGGTGGCTAATAACATTTGTGTAACCAGCTTTTTTAGCCATTTCAATTGCATCAAGAGTTTCTGTTAATGTTCCAATCTGGTTTAATTTAATCAGAATGGAATTAGCAACTCCCTTTTCAATTCCCTCTGCTAAGATTTCAGTGTTAGTAACAAAGATATCATCGCCAACTAATTGAATTTTACTTCCCAGGGTATCTGTCAATAACTTCCATCCGTCCCAATCATTTTCAGCCAAACCATCTTCAAGAGAAATAATTGGATACTTGTTTACCCAATTAACATAAAAGTTTACCATTTCTTCAGAACTAATTTCTTTTGTTGGATTTGATTTGAAGAAGTGATATTTCTTTTTTTCAGGTAAATAGAATTCACTTGCGGCAGGATCCAATGCAATAAAAATATCAGAACCCGGTTTGTAACCGGCTTTAACAATTGCTTCAAGAACAACATCAATTGCTTCGTCATTTGATTTTAAGTTAGGAGCAAATCCGCCTTCATCACCGACTGCAGTATTGTAGCCCTTCTTTTTTAATACTGATCTTAAGTTGTGAAAAGTCTCTGCGCCCATTCTTAATGCTTCTGCAAAATTTTGTGCGCCTACAGGCATTATCATAAATTCCTGGAAATCAACATTGTTATCCGCGTGCTTTCCTCCATTAATTATATTCATCATTGGAACAGGCAGCGTTTTAGCGTTTGTCCCGCCAATGTAACGGTACAATGGCAATCCTAAATATTGTGCCGCTGCTTTTGCAACAGCCAATGATACACCAAGAATAGCATTAGCACCAAGCGATTCTTTGTTTTTTGTTCCATCGAGTTCGATTAATATATTATCAATAGCCGGTTGATCTAAACAGTCTAGTTCAATTATTTCTTCTGCAATTTTATCATTAACATTTTCAACTGCTTTCAAAACTCCTTTACCAAGATATCTTGATTTATCTCCATCTCTCAATTCAACAGCTTCACGTTCACCAGTTGAAGCACCGCTGGGAACTGCGGCTCTTCCGATTATTCCGCTTTCTATCTCAACTTCAACTTCCACAGTCGGATTGCCGCGTGAGTCTAAAATTTCTCTTCCTCTAACATCAATTATTGTTGTCATTTTTATTCTCCTTTAAAGTTTTATTTATTTCTGATTATGATGAATTGATTAATAAAATTTTGTACAGCAAACTTAAATAAAAAAGGATAGAAAGAGGAAGGATGGGATTGAGATAAAGATAATGATGAAGATTAAGATAAAATTATAATGGATATTGAAGTTCCGTTTGTCATGCTGAGCTTGCCTGCCTGCTGCAGGCAGGTCGAAGCATGATGTAACACTTGGATTAAGATAAAGATAAGATGGAGAAAAAGCTTTAATCCTCAAAGAAATCGCGAACCAATTCTTTAAAAGTTTCTATCTCACAACCTGGAGCAAGATGCCCGCAGTTGTTATCAAAGATATACGAATCCGCATCCGTTAATTCGGCAAACTCCTGTGCTGGAGCCGGGTTTACCATTAAATCTTTTTCAGCAGTAATTACTAGTAAATTGGCTCGTACTGCTTTTGCTGCTGCTTCAATTGAACCATTATAATTTTTAGTGATGTCATGATTCATCATTGCTTTTAAGAGAAGCGCCCAATCATAGGAATTAAAAAACTTGGTGTAAGATTCATATTCGTTTTTAAGTTTAGTTTGTACTTCTTCAGGTTTGGTATTTTCAACAATATATTCTGGAGATCTGGCAAATGTATTATGAATTGCTGCTATTGTTTTTATCATTTGCTGCTCCGATAAATTACATTGCCATCCTTCTTCAATTGCATTCAATTCAGACTGCCACAGCATCAAATCGAATGATGTCAGTTTTGGTGAACCAACATAAGCAACAGCTTTTTCCATGAAATCGGGGTAAGAAACAATCCATTCAAAAACTTGCATGCCTCCCATGGATCCGCCAATCATTCCATATAATTTTTGAATTCCCAAATGTTCAGTTAGGAGTTTATGATGCGAATTGACCAAGTCTTTAATGGTGATTGCAGGAAAATTTTTATTGCTCTGATATTCAGAATTAGATGGTGAAGATGATACTCCATTTCCAAGTGCATCCACTGCAATTACAAAATACTTATCGCTGTTGACCAATTTATCGGGACCGATTAGACTTGCAAGGTGTTCGGAATTACCTCCAAACCAGGTTGGAAAAAGTATTGTATTGGATTTTTCAGCATTGAGACTGCCAAAAGTTCTGTATCCAACTTTACAATGATAAATTATTTCACCGCTTACAAGCTTGAAGTTTCCAAGCTCAGCAAATTGCTGCTCTACTTGGGCATGTACGGTTATTAGCGTAAAAAATAGGGCGAAGAAGAAACTAAATAGTGATTTCATTGAATTTTATTTTTTGAATTATTTAGAAATAAAAAATAGATGACACACTTAAATACTAATCCTTCAAAGGCGGACAGGATCAACAGTCTTTCACCAAATGAAACCTCTGAAAAATTAAGAACATTTTATACTTTATAAGAATTTAAGATGTTAGTGGGTAAACAAAGAAGGGAACAAAATGTGAAACAACAAAAAAATAATCTAGACTTGCTTACTCAAGATGTCATTGTTAAGTGTATGCTTCTTCAAACAATGAATAAGCTCTCCGACCCCCTCGTCTTTACGAAGAAATAACCGATAGAAGAGTTTTCCAAATATTACTAGGATTAACCAATGGGACACTATCCCGAATGAAACAATGACAGTGTTATAGATATAAAATACTCTTTGGTATTTCCAAAGAAAATTCCCGGGTTAATTAAACATCTTTCATTCTGTCAAAGAACTTAATAATCAAAAAAAATTGCATCTAGCTAAATGAGATCCCAATTTATAAACAATTACGTATGAAGATGAGCTTGAGTTTCAAGCCATCTTTCTGCATCAATTGCAGCCATACAACCCGAACCTGCAGCAGTGATTGCTTGACGATAGGTTTTATCAGCAACATCTCCCGCTGCAAAAACACCTTCAATTTTCGTAAATGTTGATCCCGGTTTTAAAATAAGATATCCGGTTTCATCCATGTCTAAAATTCCCTTAAACAAATCGGTATTTGGTTTATGACCAATAGCAACGAACAATCCTTGTGCTTCAATCATTTGAGTACTATGATCCTTTGTATCTTCTAATAATACCCCCGTCATTATTTTCTTTCCATCTTCCTCTTTGCCAATTACTTCTTTAACTATTTTGTTCATAAGAAATTTTATCTTTGGATTACTCTTAGCTTTATCAAGCATTATTTTGGAAGCTCGAAATCCCTCTCTTCTATGAATGATAGTAACTTCAGATGCGAACTTAGTTAAATAACTTGCTTCTTCCATTGCCGTATCGCCTCCGCCCACGACTATAACTTTTTGATTGCGGAAGAAAAAACCATCGCAGGTTGCACAAGCAGAAACACCATATCCCATAAATTTCTTTTCACTTTCTAAACCCAGAAGTCTTGCAGAAGCGCCGGTTGAAATTATAACGGCATCGGCAGTAAAAACTTCGTCATAAGATTTAATTACAAATGGCCGTTTTGAAAAATCCACTTCTGTAACTTCCTGGTAAAGCGAAGCTGCACCAAAACGTTGAACTTGTTTTCTCATTACATCCATAAGTGCAGGACCTTGAATTCCATGCTCGAAACCGGGATAGTTTTCAACTTCAGTCGTAATGGTTAATTGGCCGCCGGGCTGCAAGCCTTCGAAGATGACGGGTTTTAGATTTGCTCTTGCGGTATAAAGAGCCGCGGTAAATCCTGCCGGACCTGAACCAATTATAATAACCTTATGATGATTAGAATTCTCGGGCATTTTTTCCTCTAACTTTATTCTGTAAAAATATTTTAATCTCAGATGGTTAGATTCATACTTAATAGTAAAGTTTCAGCATCCATTTTTTGCAAGAAGGAATTCGGCATTTCGCTTAAGCCCAGAAAGTTTTGCTCTTTTAATTGGACTAACAGCAAACCTTTTATCAAATTCTTTTTTTGTTAAACTAAATATTTCATCCAACTGAAGTTCTTTATTTCCTTTTTCGGGATAAAACTCCTTGATCGAGGTTGCTTTAGAAAACTTCAAATTCCATGGGCAAACATCTTGACAAATATCGCACCCAAAAATCCAATTTTCAAACTGACCTTTGAATTCTTCAGGAATGTTTTTTTTGTTTTCAATGGTTAAATACGAAATACACTTATTTGAGTCCAGAACATACTCATTTACAATTGCATTAGTTGGACAAGCATCAATGCAAGCGGTACATGAACCACAAAAATCTTCGAGAGGATCAGAATATTCGAATTCCCAATTCGTAATCATGTTTGCTATGAAAAACCAACTTCCAATTTCCTTATTAATAACATTAGTATGTTTGCCCATCCAACCTAAGCCACTTCTGACAGCCCACGCTTTATCCATAACCGGACCTGTATCAATATATGATATTGCTTCAAATGAAGGTTCTTTCTGTTTAAGATGATCAATAATCTTATCTAATTTCTCCCAGATTACAAAATGATAATCTTTTCCCCATGCATAGCGTGATACTTTACCTTTAGCTTTATCTTCTGAATGTTTTTCCGGAGAGTAATAATTCATTCCTAATGAGATTACGGATCTAGCGAAAGATAAAATTTCCTTAATGTCTTTTCGCTTATTCAGATTCCTTTGCATGTAAGACATTCTCGCATGATAACCTCGATCTAACCATTCCGTCAATCTTTCTATTTCTTTGTCAAGCACTTTCGCTTCAGCAAAACCGATCAGATCAAAACCGTACTTTTTTGCAAGCTCAATAACAGTTTGATTGTTTACCGGCATAACCTATTATTGTCAAATAATTTTCTACCAAGAATATTATTTTTCTGGCACCTTAACATAAACCTGTTCTTCAATAATTTTTGTTTCATATGTATTCAATCCTTTGCTTCCTCCAGGGGTTTTCCCAGTCTTAAGATTGAACATCCAGCCGTGAGCAGGGCAAACAACATATTCATCTTCTATAAAGCCATCATAAATCAAAGCAGAGTGTTGATGAGGGCAAATATTACTCAGTGCATAAATTTTATTGTTAATAAGGAATACGGCTATCTCTGTATCATTGACTATAAATCGTCTTCCAACGCTTTCGCGTAAATTTTTTATTGAACAAATATTCTTAAAACCAGTCAAATCCTCACTGTCAGAGTTCATTAAGCTTTTCTTTCGCTCGATATCCGGTTTCAGTTTTCTCAACTGTTGCAAAAGCATAAAATGGATCGTGCTCAAAACATAAAATCCAATTTTCCTCAACAGCTTTTAGAAGAATTTGTTTTTTTTCTTCAACCGTAATTAGCGGCTGAAGATCATAACCCATTACATACGGTAAAGGAATATGTGAAGATGTTGGGAAGAGATCTGCACAGAATAAAATTGTATTTGAAGAATCAGAAATTTTAATAAGCTGCATCCCGAAGGTGTGTCCGTTCACTTCAATCAGTTCTATTCCATCATCGAAAATCTTATCCTTGATTAAAAACAGAACGCCATTTTCAAATAACGGAAGAAAATTATCTTTTATATAACTTCCTTTATCCCTTTTCGAGGGATTCATTGCCCAATTGAAATTTTTCTCTGAAACATGATACTTCGCATTCTTAAATGCCGGCGTTGGTTTTCCATCAATTATTTCTGTTGAGCCGCCGGTATGATCAAAATGAAGATGCGTTAACAAAACATCTGTAATATTTTCTGGTTTTATAGAGAACTTTACCATAGTTGTTCTTAAGGAAAATTCATCCTGTTCAATTCTATAAATATCGGCCGACTTCTTTGACCATTTGTTCCCCATTCCGGTATCAATAAGAATTTTTTTATCATCAGAAACTAAAAGAAGGTTTCTTGTAGCAAGTTTAATCCGATTTACTTCATCGGCGGGATTTGTTTTTTCCCAAAGCGGTTTTGGTATGATACCAAACATTGCTCCGCCATCTAAGTAAAAATATCCGGAGTTGGTTATATGTATTTGATATTTTCCTATCTTCATTTTTTAGGAGTGTAAATTAATTTTGTCGATCAAACGGATAACAAATGTAAAGAATATAGAAAAGTGTATCGTTACTAAATATTAAATCTTTTGGGAAACTTCGTCATCACTGCGTCTGCAATTAATTCTGCAGCATGATCATAACTAAAATGGTGCGTGTTAATGGTTAAATGATAGATTAACGGGTCGTCAATTTGCTTATGAAAATAAGTGCTTAAGTAGTTTTTCCTTGCTTGATCGTCTTTTTTTAGAAAATCTGTTGCTTGTTTGGTATCATAACCATATACTTCCTTAACACGATTTATTCTATCTTCTAGAGGTGCAACTAATCTAACATGAAAAGAATTTGATAAATCCGCAGTGACAATATTCCCACCTCTTCCAACAATAATCACATTTCCAAGTTCTGCTAAGCTTAAAATTGTCTGAGTAGTTTTATGAACTAAAGTTTGAACGGATGGCTGGCCAACCAGTACTTCACTAGCAAAGGACAAAATTGATGAATATTTCTTTTCATCGAAGACTTCCGAAAGTGTTTTTGGCAGGTGATGATCTTCAATTACTTTTTCAATCAAGTTCTTATCGAAGATCGTCCAGTCGGGTTGATTTTCTTTTCTATACTTTTGTAAAATCTCGACTAATTTATCAGTTATTTCCTCGGCACCAGCGCCGGTTTCCCTTGAGATTGTAATGCAAGGTCCTTTTTCAAATTTTTCTTTTTTGTTAAGCTCTTTTTCTTTGGAATGAGTTTCTATATAAAGTCTTGCTTTTTCTAATGCACCGGAAATAAGCATTTTATCACCTGTGTTTATGAACTAATCGAATGACTATACTTCAAATATAATTTTTTTTTGAACCACAATAAATGGAACTGGTAAACCGTAAAAAATTTAAATAAAAAAAAGGGCATCTAAATGATGCCCAAATTATTTTCAAATTTATTTTGAAATTATCTTCCTAAAGTATCAAGATATTCTTTACGCGCAAGAAGAGTAACTTTGTCTTCGACATGTTTTGGATCTGGGACACAACAATCAACAGGGCAAACTGCCGCACACTGAGGTTCATCATGAAAACCAACACATTCAGTACATTTATCAGGAACTATGTAAAAGAAATCGTTTGAAAAGAAACCTGTAGCACCGCTTGGAGGAGCATCATCAGCGCCGTAGTTTTTGCCCGCTAATTCCCACTGAGCTCCGCCTTCATAAATTGCTGTATTTGGGCATTCGGGTTCGCAAGCACCGCAATTAATGCATTCTTCAGTTATCATTATTGCCATATCATTTCACTCCTTAGAAACTATTGAAGAGAAGTTATTTTAATAAAAGTATTTAATTTCACATCAATTTTACAAAAACCGCTAAACAACTTCAATGAAAAATCCATAATTTTTTTGTTGATTACCAACTGCCGCTTGAACCGCCACCGCCAAAAGAGCCGCCTCCGCCACTAAATCCCCCAAAACCGCTGCTGCTTCCCCCTCCAAAACCTCCGCTGCCCCAACTTCCTCCGTGATAAATATATCCTCCTGATCTGCCAATTCTTCCTGATTTAGGTATAAATGATATAATGATAAAAATGATTAGAAGAAGAATGATTATTCCGGAAATACTAATACCGTTTGATTTTTCCTTAAAGTCGGATTTGTACTCACTGCCGATCGCAGCGATTATTGCATTAATCCCGGAAGTGATTCCAGCATAGTATTCATTTTTTCTGAAGTAAGGTGTAATCTCATTTCTAATAATGGAACTTGACAAAGCATCCGGAAGAACGCCTTCTAATCCGTATCCAACTTCTATGCGCATTTTTTTATCGTTCTTTACTACGAGAAACAAAACCCCATTTGATTTTTCTTTCGTACCAATTTTATTCCTTTCAGCAACTTCAAATGAATATTCTTCTAGTGGATATCCATCGAGCGACGCAATCATAAGAGAAACTAATTGATTGGTAGTTGTGTCTTCGTAGGATTTGAGTCGAAAATTTAACTGCTGTAACTCTTGTGGTGATAATGTGCTTGTATAATCATTAGCCCAATTAGAGAGCTGCGGTAGTTCCGGTTGAGCAAATGATGACGAGTAAAAAATCAGAAATAAGAACAGATAAAACATAGTCCTTAAAACTCAACTTTGGGAGGTGCTTCTGATCCGGGTATTGATTTGAAATATGATTTTTCTCTAAAACCAAAAATGCCAGCAAAAAATGCAGATGGAAATCGTTTAATTGTTGTATTATAATTTTGGACAGTTAAATTAAACTTTCTTCTCTCGACGGAGATTCTATTTTCCGTTCCTTCAAGCTGAGCTTGCAGCTGAAGGAAGTTCTCATTTGCCTTTAAATTGGGATAGTTTTCAACAGTAACAAGTAATCGAGAAAGTGCACTGCTCAAATTTCCTTGAAGCTGTTCAAATTTTTGAAATGCCTGCGGATCATTTAAAACTTCCGGAGTAATGTTGAACTGGCTAACTTTTGCTCTTGCTTCGGTGACATCCGTTAAAACACCTCTTTCAAAATCTGCATATCCTTTTACTGTGTTAACGAGGTTAGGAATCAGGTCTGCTCTTCTCTGGTATTGGTTTTCAACCTGGCTCCAGCTCTGGTTAACTTCCTCATTTATTGTAACGAGATTGTTGTAGGTACTAATTCCCCATGATATTAGAATTACTAAAAGAAGAATTATTATTCCTGCAATGGACAAGCCAATAATCGTACCTTTTTTCATTTATCCTCCGAGGTTATTTTCAACTTAATTATTGATTATGGAAAACAGATAAAAAGTAAAATTTTAAATTTTCAACTGCAGACAATTTACTCTGTTTTCTTTTTAATTTGCAAGCCCTCTCTGCCTTAATATTTATGGTTTAGGACCTCTGTAATTGTTCTGAAGATAATTCAGCCCCCAATTTGTTAATTCAGAATTGCGCTCATCAGCAAATTTTTCAGCGTTTTGTACGTTACCATTATAAAAGCGGAAAGCCAAAAAATTAGCAACCATCAAACCATCAAATATTCTGTCTGCCAGAAATGCCTCGACCGCGATATACGACCATAAAGCAACCCAGCTAAGAGATAGAATTCCGCTGATGTAATTACCGGTATAAAATTGTCCGGCACCCGGTAAAATATAAGATAAGACTTTTGCTTTGGTCTTTGAGAATTGAGCTTCTGAAACATTATCACATATTATTTTTAGTTCATGATTAATGTCCAATTTAGCAAATTCTTCAGACGCTTTTTCCCAATCATCATTAAAAATATAAGCCCACCCCTTCCAATATGTTATTTTATCTTTTTTTGCTTTAAATAGTATATCTTCATTCAAATCATTTAATAAATCGAACGTCCGATAAATTGTTCTTCGCAATAAATTAATTTTAACAATTTCTATTTTGATATCGAAGATACTATCAAGATTGGTCGTGCCAAGTTCAGATAAAGAAAAATATTTAATAGCATCGGTGAACTTGCCCCCCTGTTTGTAGGACATGGCAATATATTTGTTTGCATCAAAGGAATATTGTTTTAGCGAATCGAAAAAAAGGAGACGCTTAAATTCTGTGATTGCATCAAAATATTTTTCATCGTTAAACTGCTTGCTTGCATAATCATACTGGGCTTGAAGATTACTTTGAGCTAAAACACAAGTATTAGTAAGAATAAATAGTATTAGTAACATTTTTCTGAATGTCAGCATTGTGACTCTATTACCGAGTTTACTCTATTTGCAAAAATCATACTGCGGAATAAAATAGTTTTTTAACTTTATGAATGAATCCAATTGTAAATTAAATTCATACTTTATTCGTGCATTGTGTATTTGCGCTGAAGCAAAAGAACCATAGATATTTCCACCGTAGAACATTACTGCTAAACCTGAAAACAACCATCCTCTGAAATTATGTTCAGCTTTGAAGTTGTCGTAAGCTAAAAATGTAAACACTCCCGTAGTTAGAAAAGTAAAAATTCCATCACCAATATCACCTGTATAGATTTTTCCGGCACCAGGAATTATGGCAGATAATACTGATGCAATCAGCGGATTTTTATTTGGCGGATTCATTTTTAATTGATACAAAGCTGCGACTTCATTTTTTTCATCTGCGTCAAATGCTTTTACGAAATTCTCAAATGCCGGTATAGTTTGCTGGTCTTTTAAAAATGAAAGGGAATAGAGCTTCTCTCCAGAAGTATTCTCCGTTGATAAATTCAAATTCCGGCCTGTCCGAAAATATTCCCCCAACTCATGATATCTCTCTTCGAGGAAAAAAATTTTCATGATCTCAAGTCTGGATGAACCATAGTATGGCGAACTTTCATTTATTTGTCTAAAAATATTTTTTGCTGTGGAATAATCGCCAATTGTCGAGAAGCTAAGCGCAATCTTAAAATTGATTTTCTCGTCTCTAAGCCCTTCATCAATTCTTAAATATTCATTAGCTGAACGCAGATAATCTTTTTCGCAAAAAAGATAATCGGCAAATTTGATTATGTTCTCCTTTTGATGAAGGACATTAACACCCGAATTAATATTTTGAGAATAAGTGAACGAAGCGGCTGAAAGGCTTATTAGTATTAATTTTATCATTCACTTTTTATTAATATGGTTGGCGGTAAGTACTGAATTTTATCCTCATTCAAAGTGTATAAATCAACAGGATCATAGAGATGCAATGCTCCGTAGCGTGGATAGTGATTCATCCTGCCAAATATGTTTAGGTCTCGGGTAAAACGGTCAAAGAACATTAAGGTTCCTTGAGGAAGATTTGTTTCTTTTATAGCTTCAATTAAAAAACCAGAGCATGATGGATTAAAAGGACAATTTTCCCCATCCACATCTGAAATGAAGAACCAATAAGCTGAAGCCAATGATTTAAGTGCTGCTTCAGAAAAACTTTCTCCTGGAATAGAATAATCTCTTTTTGTATGCTCATTATTTTTTGAATAGGGTAAATCCGCTTTTTCCCATTTTACCCAATCTGTTTGAGCGTAAACACATAGGGTGTAAAAAATTAAAAGCACAGTAAATATCTTTTTCATTTTATAAAAATATATTTATGCATCGAGCAATGCACGAGCTATAACAATGTTCTGAATCTCGGAAGTACCTTCATAAATTTCTGTAATCTTTGCATCGCGCAAGTATCTTTCCACAAGATATTCTCTTACATAACCATAACCCCCATGCACCTGAATCGCTTCAAGCGCACATTCAACTGCAATTTTAGATGAGTAAAGCTTTGCCATTGCAGCTTCTTTATAATATTTTTTTTCTGCATCTTTTAAGGCAGCAGCTTTTAGCGTAAGCATTTTTGCGGCATCGATCTTAACAGCCATATCGGCAAGTTTAAACTGAATAGCCTGGAAGTTTGCAATGCTTGTTCCAAATGCTTTTCTTTCCTTAGAATATTTAAGTGCAGCTTCAAAAGATGCTTCCGCAATTCCAATAGCTTGAGCTGCAATTCCAATCCTTCCGCCGTTAAGCGTGTTCATTGCAAAGTTAAAGCCCTTGCCTTCTTCCCAGACAATGTTTTTTGCCGGTACTCTGCAATTTTCAAAAGTTAGTGAGCATGTATCAGAGCTTCTTATTCCCAGCTTATCCTCTTTTTTTCCGTGACCAAAACCCGGTGTTCCTTTTTCAACAAGAAATGTTGATATACCCTTATGGCCTTTTTCTTTATCGGTTGTTGCCATAACTAAAAAATGATCGGCCGAAATTCCATTGGTGATCCAATTTTTCATTCCATTAATTACGTAATGATCACCATCCTTATCAGCCGTAGTTTTTTGCTTAGTTGCATCGCTTCCAGCTTCAGGTTCTGACAAGGCAAATGCGCCAAGTCTTTCACCTTTAGCCAATGGAGTTAAATAATTTTGTTTGATATAATCCGAACCGTACTTTTCCAACCCAAAGCACACCAGAGAATTATTTACTGACATGATAACCCCAACACTTGCATCGACTTTGGAAATTTCTATCATTGCAAGGACATAGCTGATTGTGTCCAGGCCAGCACCTCCAAACTCCGGAGGAACCATCATTCCGAGGAATCCTAATTCACCTATTTTTTTAACGATGTCCGTGGGAAACTCTGCATCAATATCTCTTTGAATAGAACTTGGAGCGATTTCAGCTTCTGCAAATTCCTTTGCGGATTGCTGAATCATCAGGTGATCTTCTGTAAAATCGAAATTCATTTTTATACCTATGGTTAAATTTGAAGAATTTGTTTTTAACTCTATTTTAATTTATATAATCGCAGATAAAATGGGAAATGTTTTTATTTTAAAGATAAATTCTTCTTTATATATTTTGATATGGAAAATGGAACAAACTTACCTGCAGAGAACAATTCTGAGAATCAAATCCAGAAAAAAGTAATACTTAAAGGATTAACTCTATCCGAATTAAAAAATTATTTCCTTGCAAAAGGTTTGCAAAAATTTCGAGGTGAACAGTTTTTTTACTGGATGTACAATCATCTTTCTACCAATATCGATGAAATGACTAACATTCCAAAGACTATCCGCAACGAAATCCGGAACGAGATTGAACTCCAAACCTTGGAATACTTTTACACTGAAGAATCGGAAAACACAAAAACAAAAAAATATATTTTCGTTACAAAGGATAATAACAAAATTGAATCGGTTATTATTCCCGAAGAGACTCGCACAACGCTTTGTATCTCAACGCAAGTCGGCTGTCCGCTTGACTGTCAATTTTGCGCTACGGGATTAATGGGTTACAAAAATAATCTTTCTTCAGGTGAAATTTTTGACCAATATATGCTTGCCGCAAAGGACTATGGTAAAGAGAAAATCACTAACATTGTTTACATGGGAATGGGGGAGCCGCTTCTAAATTATCAAAATACATTAAAGAGCTTGAAGATTTTTTCGAATGAGTTAACAAAAGGAATCAGCGTTAAAAAAATTACTGTATCAACTGCAGGCATTGCCCCTAAAATAAGAGAGCTTGCTGATTCCGGTATTAATGTTAAAATTGCTCTTTCGCTTCATTCTTGTTTTGAGGAAATGAGAAGTAAGCTGATGCCGATAAATCAAAAATATTCCTTAAAAGAAAATTTGATGGCAGTGCGATATTATGCAAAGAAAACCGGTACACGAATTACATTTGAATACATAATGCTTAAGGATTTGAATGATACTGACGAGGACGTAAATGCACTCGTAAAGATTTGCAAAGAGATTCCTTCAAAAATCAATATCATTCCATTCAATTCATTGAGCCATATGAATCCAAAAGGATTTTCAGCAAAATTAGAGTCAGCTCCGAGAGACCGAATTGAAAATTTTGTTCAGAAATTAAGAGATAAAAACATCACCGTAATGGTTCGTCAAACTCAAGGAGATGATATTGCAGCAGCTTGCGGACAACTTGCAGTTAAGTTCCTTTAAAATGTAATTGAAGAATTTTTATGCGAAAACTTACTCACGATGAAATTGCAAAAAGCAGAAGCACTCTTGAAACTTTACACAAAGTTAGGAAATTGCCTGTATATGTTTTGCTTAACAGCATTAGAAGCAACTACAATGTTGGATCAATTTTCCGTACATCAGATGGAGCAATGATAGAAAAACTCTATTTGTGCGGTTACACTTCCTGCCCTCCCAAAAAGGAAGTGTTAAAAACTGCATTGGGTTCAACTGAAAGTGTGAGGTGGGAATATGTAAAAGATGCAAAAGCAGTTATCAGTCAACTAAAAAGCAAAGGAGTTCAAATTTGCGCGTTGGAACTCACTGATAAAAGTATTCCATATCACCAAATCAAATCTGATGACCTTCCGATCTGTTTATTAATCGGAAATGAAATTACAGGTGTGTCTCAAGAATTGCTTGATCTGTGCGATAAATCAATTGAAATACCACAGTATGGAATAAAGCAATCGTTGAATGTAGCTGTGGCTTATGGAGTTGCAATATTTGAATTTAGAAAAATTTTTAATTTATAGATAAGAAAACATGAGTCCTAGATGTTGACCACTTATTGTGCGCTCGTAAAATACTCCTCCCCGTTATCTTTAGTGTGCAGGAAAAGCATATTTGCTCTAACTAATTTCACCAACGTTCGGGATGCCCTTCTTTCAGAAATGTTAATATAATCACTAAGCTCTTTAACAGAGATCCTTTCATAATTATCTAAAAATTCAAACACTGCTTTTTCGTTAGGACCTATTGAATATTTTTTCAAATTCATTTGTGAAGATCGTGCTTTTAATATCCTAATCATCTCTTTGCTTGCCTGAACGCTTTTATCATTAACTCTTATGTGAACCACTGATTGGTTTACATCTAATTCCTTAAGATAATCTTGAATTCTATGCGGTTTATTATCCGACTCGAAAATCTCGACCACAACTACTTCTTTTCCTTTAACTTCCACATAATCGATATTAATATTTAATGGCGGTTCACAAAAGTTATTAGCTGCATCATAAATTAATTCCGCTTCAGCTTTTTCACTTTCAACTCCGATTATTTCCTTATCATCATCAACTCCAATTACCAGATAACCGCCTTTAGTATTTGCAAATGCAATCATTTCACGTGCAATTTTTTCAGTTGTCGAAAATTTTCTTTTAAATTCACAGGTTAGATTTTCACCCTCTTCAATCAGTTCGAGCAATTCTCTCGGTTTCATTTTACATCATCCGGAAATAATTGAACGTCGCTCAGCCTGCCTCTGATAATTGATGAGCGCCGGCTTACATAACGAGAATTTGCTGCAGGATCATAGCGTAATGGTGAAGGAATGACAGCCGCCAATCGAGCGCTTTCTGTTGCGGATAAATTTTTAGGGTCCTTGTTAAAATAAATATCGGAAGCTTTTTCAATTCCAAAAATACCATCTCCCCACTCAATAATGTTTATATAATTTTCTAATATTGATTTTTTTGATAGCTCCTTTTCTATTCTCAAAGTGATTAAAAATTCTTTTCCTTTTCTCCAAACACTTTTACTTGTTGAAAGAAATAAATTTTTAGATAGCTGCATACTAATTGTACTTCCGCCTCTAACTGTTCTTCCTCGTCGCTTATTCAATCGGATAGATGTTTTTAATTCTTTCCAATCAATGCCTTTATGTTTGAAGAATTTTCCATCTTCCATTGAAATTATTGCCCTCAGTAAATTAGGATTAACATTGTCAATATCTGCCCAAGCCTGTCTCGGATAATAAATCATAAAATTTTTTAATGCACGCTGCTCCATTAAAGATGTAATCCTCGTTCCATTATATTGAAGCCATGGAATGTTAAAAGAAGGAATGCTGAAATAAAGTACTAATATCAGGTAAATAATTGAAAAGAAGAATTTTCTTTTTTTTATGAGAGGCAGAGCCTTGCTAAAAATTTCAGCAAGCTCATTTATAGGAAATTGAGAGTAATTCATGAATGGATATTCAATAGAATTAACCTAGATCATTTAGTGAAGAATTACTTCTTATTTTATCTTGTCCGATTTTGGTTTTTCAGGCTCTGTTAAATCAATAGGTGTATCCATCTTTTTCACTTCATTTGCTTCCATTTCTTTACGCTTGATATCCTTCTCCTCATCGCTCTCGGATTTTTCCTCGATTTGTGGCTGTTCTTTCTTTACATCTTCATTCGGATCAATGGGTTGAATTAATGAATCTGATTTCGTTTCAGCCAATTTTTTTAATTCAATCTGTTTTAGTGAATCCTCGATTGCTTTTTTTCTTCTATCGATTTCCTGCTTATAAAATGTTAGTTTCGGTCTTATACTTGAGGCGTATTGAGATTGAGGATATTTAACATTGATGCTGTCATAAAACACGGCGGCGGAATCCAAAAGCTTAAGCTCATTTTCTAGAATCCATCCCCCGGCATACAAAGCTTTTGGTGCTAACGATGATTTCGGATAATCTCGGAAGATGCCGTAAAATTTATTTACCGACTCGCTATATTTTTTTTCAAGAAGAATTTTTTCCGCATCAACATATAATTCATCTGCAGGATCGTAGGTTAAATTTATCAATGGCTTTTTAAGCTGAATTGCAGCAGCGTTTACAATGTTTTCATTTTTATAGTTATCATAAATAAAGTAAAAAATACTATCTCCTTCTTCCTTTCGGCCAATCCCATTGTAGTATGTTCCTATGGAGTATAGCGAGAGAGAATGATATCTTGAATTGGGAAAATTCTCAATGATGTTTTTATAGTAGTAATAAGCGGAGTCAGGAACATTAAGCTCGGTAAAGAATAAATTTGCAAGGTCGAATTCATTTTTCACTATTATGCTCTTTACCGAATCAATACCGATTGTAGGACGCATAGGAGGATTTTTTGTTACAGTCTTTACTTGTGTTTTTACAGGCTGAACAAATCCTCTCTCGTCACCCTCGTTTCTTCTTTCACCTAAATCAACAGATTGCAATTCCTTTTCTTCAGCGCTTAACGTATCAGAATAAAATGCGATTGAATCTTGTATGAATTCATCGGGAGTTTCTAAATACGAAAGCTGTTTTCGCGCATCGAAAATACTTTTTTGCAGGGTTTGATATCTTTTGAATAGCTGGGCTTTTTCAGATGCCGGTTTGGAATATTCCGGTGGAGCGGTTGAGCTTGCTGATTTAATGTAATAAATGCTTGCGCTGTCAAAGTTTTTGTAATAATGCTCGAAAATCTCACCAAGCTTATATTTTGCAATACCGGAACTGACAGATGTGGCATACGTTGTGTCGACTTTCATCAGATACTCTACAGATTCATCAACCCGATTTAAGCTGTATAAAGTAACTCCAGTTTCAAGATCAATTTTATCAAACGAATCTGAATATTTATTTTCATTTCGCATTTCTTCGAGAATGGATAATGCTTTATTATTTTCTCCGGCTTTACGTAATGCAGAAGCCAATTCAATAGTGGAGTTTAATTCTACGCTAAAAGAAGGCGAATAATCAAAAACTTTTTCAAATGAAGCAATTGCGTTGTTATTATCATTTATCTTTATGTAGAGTCGTCCCAATTCGTACATTACTTCAGCATTTACTTCGTCGTTAGTAGAAACTTCTAAAAACTCATTTGTAAGTGAAATGGCAGAAGAATAAGTTTCTTGGATAATCAGATGTACAATTTCTTCAACATAAGCATCTTTAACAATTTCGTCTTCACCTTCTTCAATGCCTTGTTCCCGGACTTTTTTTAACGAGGCTAAAGCGCTCTTAAAATCTTTCAATCTCATTTGTGTTTTGGCAATCCACAAATCGTTCTCAAGGATTAGATCGCTTTCGGGATCAGTCACAACAAGTTCTTGAAATTTTCTCAGCGCTTTCTGATAATTTTTTTGATAATAAAAAGATTTGCCAAGCATCAGCAATGCATTATCGACATAACCGGAGTTGGAGTGGAACTGTAGAATCTTTGAACTTTTTTCGATAACATTATTTAGAAGCTGCGGTACATTTCCCGAAATATTTGGTTCTTCAGGTTCAAAAAGATTTTTTCGTTGAAGCTTAATGGCATCCTCAGCTTCTTGAAATTTATGCTTTGTGTTATAGTAGAGGTTAAAATATGTCGTGAAATCTTCCCAAACTCCGCAGCCGGGAAAAACTAAAACGAGAATAATAACAGGGATGTATTTCTTAAGTGAGGAACTAAATTTTAACATATGAAAAGCTAAATAAGAATGCGTAAAATGCAAAGGTAAAATATTTTACAATGCTTCGGGTCCCGATTCATCAGTTCTTATTCTAATAACATCCTGCACGTCTGAAATGAAGATTTTGCCATCACCAACTTGACCGGTTTTAGCAGTGCGGAGAATTGCATCCACAACTTTATCTACTTTGGTTTTGTCAACCACAACTTCAATTTTTATTTTGGGAACGAACTCAATTCTGTATTCGCTTCCGCGATAAGTTTCTGTATGTCCTTTCTGCCTTCCGTAACCACGAACTTCTGAAATTGTTAATCCGCGAACTCCTTCTTCTATCAGCGCTTCTTTTACTTCATCAAGCTTGAATGGGCGAATAATGGCTTCAATTTTTTTCATGAGGAATTTCCCTTCTATTTACCGTGGCATTGTTTATATTTTTTACCGCTTCCGCAAGGACACGGATCGTTCCGTCCAACTTTTTCCCCCACGTGTACCGGTTGCAATTTTCCAATGTGCTGGGCACCGCCTTCAGATTGAGATTTAGTTAATCCGATGTTTGTAGTGCTTTGTTTACTCTCAAATACCCTTGTTATTGGTTCTCGCCTTCGTCTGCTTTGAACATCATCGGGAGCTTGAGGCCAAAACTTAAAGCAAAACGAAACCACTTCATCGCGAATTTGCTGAAGCAGCGTTACAAATAGTTTGAAGGCTTCACCTTTATATTCCACTAATGGATCTTTCTGACCATAAGCTCTCAATCCGATTCCCTCTTTCAGGTCATCCATTTCGCGGAGATGCTCTTTCCATTTATGATCAATCACGCTTAAAGTAGCATATCTTTCAAGCCGCGCCATCAACTCAGAGCCTATCATCTCTTCTTTCTTCTTATAAAATTCTTTAGTGGCATCAATTATTTTATCCTTTATACCATCTTTTCCTAATGACTCGAATTGTTCTGCAGGTATATGCAGATCAACTAAGAAATAATGGAGCACATCTTCTCTGAGTTTTTCTGCGTTTACCTCATCGAAGTATTTATCAACTAAATCAGTTACAAATTCATCAAGCAAATCAAAAATTTCACCCTTAAGGCGATCACCTTGCAAAGCTCTATTTCTGCGGGTATAGATCACTTCTCGCTGCGAATTCATTGTGTCATCGTACTCTAACAATCTTTTTCTTATTGAGAAGTTATTCTCTTCAACTTTCTTTTGAGCACGTTCAACAGATTTAGTAATCATTGGATGCTCAATAACTTCGCCATCCTTTATTCCCATTTTTGTCATTACAGTAGAAATTCTATCGCTGCCAAAGAGTCTCATTAAATCATCTTCAAGCGATAAGAAAAACTTGGAAGTGCCCGGATCCCCCTGTCTGCCTGATCTCCCTCGTAATTGTCTATCAATTCTGCGTGATTCATGCCTTTCAGTTCCTAAAATATAAAGCCCGCCTTTATCCACAATACCTGACCCGAGTTTTATATCTGTTCCACGGCCAGCCATGTTCGTCGCAATAGTAATTGCTCCTGCTTCACCGGCATGTGCAACAATCTCTGCTTCTTTTTGGTGCTGCTTAGCATTAAGCACATTGTGAGGAATATTTTTTCTTTTTAACATTCTGCTTATCGTTTCCGAAACTTCAACGGAAGTAGTTCCTACAAGTACAGGTCTTCTTTGCTCTCGCAATGATTCAATCTGCTCAATTACCGCATTATATTTTTCTCGCTTTGTACGATATACTGCATCGTCTTGATCATCGCGAACCATCGGTTTATTTGTAGGAACAACCACTACGGGCAATTTATAAATTTGGAAAAACTCCGATTCTTCTGTTTCGGCGGTTCCCGTCATTCCGGCAAGCTTGTTGTACATTCTAAAATAATTCTGAAGCGTAATAGTGGCAAGCGTTTGCGTATCTCTTTCAACTTTAACATTTTCTTTTGCTTCAATTGCCTGATGAAGTCCATCGGAATATCTTCTTCCCGGCAGAACGCGACCTGTGAACTCATCAACAATGGCAATTTTTCCTTCTTCAGTAATTACATACTCAACATCTTTTTCAAATAAAGTATATGCTTTCAAAAGCTGATTTAGGGTATGAATCCTATCGCTGCTCTCGGAATATTTTTGGTAAAGCACATCTTTCTTTTTGATTTTTTCTTCAAGCGTTAAATTCGCATCATTTTCAAATTTGCTAATCTCCGTGCCTAAATCAGGAAGAATAAAATATTCTTTCTCCATTCCTGTTCCCTTAGCAAGTTCTTCTCTTCCTTTTTCTGTTAGATCTAATGTGTTGTTTTTTTCATCGATGACAAAATATAATTCATCATCAATAATGTGCATATTCTTAGCTTTCTCTCGCAGAAATTCCAACTCAGTTGTTTGAACTAATTTTTTATAGGTGGGTTCACTAAGAACTTTGGCAAGTTTGCTGTGCTTTGGTAGTCCACGCTGAGCTCTCAATAATAATTTTCCAGCTTCGGTTTCGTTTTTGTTGTTGTCATCATTTAGAATTGCCTCAGCATCCGAAACTAATTTCGAAACTAAGTTGGATTGGATTCGGTAAAGTCTTTCTATTTTAGGTTTCATCTCGTTGAATTTTTGATCATCAACGTCAACTGGACCCGAAATAATTAATGGGGTTCTTGCTTCATCAATTAAAACAGAGTCAACTTCATCCACAATGGCATAATTATGTTTACGCTGCACTTGAAACTCTTTATCAATTGCCATGTTATCGCGCAGATAATCAAATCCGAATTCATTGTTTGTCCCATAGGTAATATCACAATTGTACTGCACCTTACGTTGAGCGGGAGTCATCGTGTTTAAAATTACTCCCACAGTTAAACCGTGAAACTTATAAATTTCTCCCATCCATTCGCTGTCACGAAGTGCGAGATAATCATTAACAGTAACAAGGTGAACACCTCTTCCAGTTAACGCATTAAGATAAATTGGAAGCGTTGCTACTAATGTTTTTCCCTCACCCGTTGTCATTTCGGCAATTTTACCTCGATGCAAAACGATTCCACCCATAAGCTGTACGTCATAAGGAACCATTTCCCAAGTAATTTTATTGCCGGCTACATTCCAAGATTTTCCAACGAGTCGTTCACACGTTGCTTTAACTACTGCAAAAGCTTCTGGAAGAAGATCGTTCATTACTTCTTCATATTCCTCATTTAGTTGTTCTTCAAGTTCATCCAGATCATCATAAGCAGCGTTTCTATCAAACTCTTCATCAGATTGCAGCTTTATTCTAAGTTCTTCTATTTTCGTGCGGGTTTCAGCAGTGTGGTTTTGAATTCGCTCTTTAAATTCTGAAGTTTTTACACGCAGTTCATCGTCGCTAAGATTTTTTATCTTTTCGTACTCAGCATTTATTTCATCTACAATAGGCCAAAGTAATTTAGTTTCTTTAGTGTGCTTATCGCCAAAAATCTTCTTTATAAAATCTAACATTTAAAAGTCTCTCCAATTGAAAAAATAGTGTCAATCAATAGCGAGTCTTAGGAAATTAGACTTATCCTCAACTCGCTTTATGCAGATTAAACGAAGCCAAAATTAACTATTGAGGTTTTGAAATGCAATTTAAGAAGTAGTGCTATGAATAAGATCTGAAGCGACATTCGTGACAATTTTTTTTATCACGATGTTATCCTTCAACAAAAACATTATTTCTTTTTATTAGTCTTAGGAGCTTCCTTCTTTCCGCTCCATTTAGCTAAAGGATTATTTATTGCAAATTTATATAAACCTTTATCGGTTCCCACCCACATTTCGTTTCCATCAAAATAAAAAGTTTGCACCAGCGATGAACTTATCTCCGTTTGATTCAAGTCAATGTTGACAATTTTGCCCGAGACTCTATCAATTATAACAAATCCTTTTCCATATTCCTTTTTATTTTTCTTATCAAAAGCATAAACGGCAGCCCAAATTTTATTCCCCGTTTTTTCCAAACAATAAATTCCATTGCCCGGCAACCCGTCTTGCTTGGAAATTCTTTCCCATTTCAATTTGCGATTGTATTTATATATTCCTCCCATATTAAAATTCGGCTGCTGCGGAGTTACAAATTCATCGGTTGCAAACCAAATATTATCTCCTTCAAAAAGAAAATCCGAAACAGATACCGCATCACCTTCTGCATTGAATCCCTTTTTATTATTTATAAATCGCCATACCGTCGCTGAATCTTTTGTTTGCTTATTATAAACATGAACCCCGGATTCAGAACCAAACCACACGAGACTGTCTCCATCTAACTTTATTGATTTGATTGTATTCGTTTTAGGATCATTATTTTTTGTAAGATCATGTTCAGTGAATTTTTGTCTTTTAACATCAAGCTCGGTTAGATTTTTAAATCTTCCAATCCAGAGAGTACTTTCCTTCTTATCATAACAAAGGGAACGAATCCAATTTCCCATTTCCCCGCCAACGGCAAATTTTCTTTTTCTCCATGTGTTTCTTTTTTTATCATAAGTAAATAATCCCTCAATTGATCCAGCCCAAACATAGTCATCGCTGACAGCTAAACAAGAAAATAAATCATTCTCCAGGTTATTACTGCTTGTCGAGAAGTTAGTCCACTTATTATCTTTTTTTGAATATCTGTAAATACCTTGACCATAAGTTGCAAGCCAAACATAATTTGGTTCATCTCTAATCGCCGTGACTGATACATTCTCAAGTACAACTTCTGAGGATGCTTGAGGAAATAGATTAACTATCAGCAAAAGTACAATAGAGAAAAAGATAAATGCGAAGTTTAATTTAAAAGAAAAATTTTTCATGCTAAAAAAAATCGTAGGATCGATATTTGAGAAAATGAAACTTCCAGAAAAATATTTTAAGTAAAAAGTGTTAATAGCTCTCTTCTTCGGTAGGGAATTTGGTTTGTCTAACATCATCAATATATTTTTTAACAGCATTTGAGACTACATCAGCAAGATGAGCATAATAGCGAACAAATCGCGGATGAAAATCAACGTTTAGTCCAAGCATATCCGGCGAAACGAGAATTTGTCCATCGCAATACAAACCGGCGCCAATACCTACGGTGGGGATTTTAACCATCTCAGTAACTTGTTTTGCAAGCGATGAAGGAATTTTTTCAAGCACTAAAGCAAATGCTCCGGCTTCTTCAAGAATTTTTGCATCCTTTAGAATTTCCTTCGCTTCTTCTTTATCTCTTCCTCGTTCACGATAGCTTCCAAAAACGTGAATACTTTGAGGTGTGAGACCGATGTGACCCATGACAGGAATTCCAGCTTCAGTAATTTTTCTAACTGTTTCGGCAACTCTTTCACCGCCCTCAAGCTTTACACCACTAGCAGAAGTTTCTTTCATAATTCTGCCCGCATTACGAAAACCCTCATCAACTCCGAGCTGATAGGACATGAAAGGCATATCTACCATCACCATTGCACGGCTTACGCCCTTAGTAACCGCTTTTGTATGATAAATCATTTCATCCATTGTAACAGGAAGCGTGGTATCATTTCCTTGAAAGACATTACTTAAAGAATCTCCAACAAGAATTAAATCTATTCCGGCTTCGTCTAAAATTTTTGCGGTGATAAAATCATACGCAGTTAAGGCAGTAATCTTAATGCCTTTTTGCTTCAGGAGATTTAACGCCTTAGTGGTTATTCTTTTAAACTGTTGTTCAGTTCCCATAAAATCATTAAATCAATTTATAAATAAAACTGTATTGTCTTATAAAAAGTTAATACTTTTTAGGTTGATAAATTAGTTAATATTTTACCTATAACAACCCCGCGAGTGCATAGCCCGGCTGGGGTTGTTTGTTTTTGTTCTTACCTCTAAAAAACAAAATAATGAATTAAAAAACTTTTTCAATTAATTCTTTTCTTTTTTTCAGTTGCCGTCTCTCTTTCGATTTCTATATCGGGTTTAAGGAATTTCATCGGAATTTTTTTTACACTTTTATTGGCTATTTGCTTGACAAATAAAATTAAAAAAATTAAATTGAAATGTAAACGTTTACATTTCATATCATTCTCTTGATAATTAGACTTATTATAGCGGGCGGTTCTTGAAATTGAAATAAATTTAAATTCCAGATGCGAACGTTTGCGATAATTTATTTAATTCAAAACACATTTTATTAACAAAAGGAGATCATCATGAAACGTCTTTTTGTACTTTCTTTGTTTCTGTTTTCTGTTTCTGTGTTTGGACAGGTTACAATTGATTTTGACACAACCGGTCAAAATTTTACATGGGTTAGCTTTGCGAATAATCCTGATTCTTCCATTGATTTTACTATTGTCGCAAATCCTTTCATGACAGGAATTAATACGTCAGCTAATGTTGCAAAACATATCGTTAATGCTACTGCATCTCCATGGGCAGGTGCTTTTACTGATGATGTGAGCTTTACTGTAACTGCAGGTAATTCTACGCCTGCTATTATGGTATATAAAGAAGTGATTTCAAATTGTGCACTTAAATTTGAGGGTCCCGTTCTAGGTCATGAGGTTAAAGTGCCCAATACTGTAACTAATCAATGGGAACAGCTTGTATTCGATTTTACAGCCGACATTGGGAAAACGGTAACCAGAGTAGTTTTTTTTCCTGATTTCCCAGATACAAGAACAGCCGGCAGCACTAACTATTGGGATAATCTTAAATTTGATTTTGTAATCCCGGTTGAGTTAACTTCCTTTACAGCCTCTTTTGTTGGAAGCAAGGTTCAATTGAATTGGATTACTGCTACTGAAACTAATAATCAAGGTTTCGAAATTCAGCGAAGTGTTGATAATCGGAATTTTGAAAAGATTGCTTTTGTAAATGGCAAGGGTACAACAACCGAAAAACAGAGTTACAGCTATCTAGACAATACTGAACTTACGGGTTCTAATTATTATAGACTGAAACAATTAGACTTTGACGGTAGCTATAGTTTTTCAAATACTGTTGAAGTCACCAGAGTAGTTTCCTATGAACTCAGTCAGAATTATCCAAATCCTTTCAATCCAACAACCACAATTACTTATTCAATACCGCAGAATTCATTTGTTACCTTAAAGGTATATAATATTCTGGGAAGCGAAGTTGCTGAATTAGTAAATGGACAAGTTGAAGCTGGTGTTCACAAAATTAATTTCAACAGCTTTAATTTAAATAGCGGTGTCTATTTCTATACTATTAAAGCTGGTAACTTTAATTCTGCAAAGAAGATGACTTTAATGAAATAAAGTCTAATAAATGAAATAGCATGCAGGATTTCTGAAAAGATATTTTGCATGTCTATTTTTATATGCATTTATTTAATAATAAAATACTTTTAAAGGAGGCAGTATGAAAAATATAGTATTTACTATTACAGTGCTTCTTTTTCTTTCTCTCACACTAAATACAAACACTTCGTTTGCACAAACTCATTCAGATCCACCTTATTTAAAGGTAGTTACGGCTGAAAAGCAGATAACAATCGATGGAATTCTTAGCGAAACAGACTGGCAGAAGAGATATGATTATCTTGTTTACGGTGCAAATGCTCTTCCGGGTGATGTCACTTATACCGTTACCGGCGGTATATTAGTCGATCCCGGCTATACAGATACAACAATAACATTCGTTAGATTTCTTCATGACGGTCTGAAATTGTACATCTCCTTGCAATCGTATGATAAATCCATCTGTAGAAGGACCACTGGTTGGGAGGGCGATGGATTATTCATGAAAATTAAGAAAGCTGACGGATCCACAATTGAGTTTAAATTATTCTACAGTAGTGCAGGTGTTGGTGCACCTATTAAATTCGAAGCACCGTCACTTAACCCAACTTGGGGTGAAGGAGCCGGATATGTTATTCCTCCAGGTGTTGTTAATCACTTAGCTTCGGATGATACAGGCTACACTGCAGAAATGGTTATCTATCTTGACTCATTAGGTTACACAGACCCACAAGCTGATATTCCTGTCTTGATAAATATATTTGATCCTGACGGATTTGACGACGTAACAACCACCGGTTCCTATCACAAAATGTGGTGGGGAAGTGAATGGGGTGATAGCTTCCGTATGTTAAGACTTGCCGATCCGCCGTTAAAGCATGCAATCGTTACTACTGAAACAATCACTCTTGATGGTCAATTGAATGAAGTTTTCTGGGCTAATGCTGAAAGTGTAGTTGTAAGCAAACCCAGTAACACCAGCACAGGCGGTTATTATAAGCAATGGAATAGCCCACTCAATAGCTATAATGATCAGAGCAGAGCTACGGTTAAGTTTGTACACAAAGGAACAGATCTTTATATCGGTGTAGAGTCCGATGATAAATCCGTATGCGAATGGGCACCAGGCTGGGAAGCTGATGGGCTTTTCCTATGGATGACTATGAAAGATGATTATTTACCGGATCCAGGTCAGAGGTTAGAAATTAAAAATATGTTCTTTGGAAATGTTGTCGGTGATTCTGCTCATTTCGAGTTAAGCGCTACTGTTCCAACAGGAGGCGCTGAAGGTGCTTCATTTGAACCGTTAGGAACAGTATCTCATACTGAAGTTGGAGGACCCGACGATGGTTACTCTCTTGAAGTTATTGTACATACCGATCTGTTTGGATATTCTGTTCTCGATACAGTTCGTCTGAGTATAGTTATTTATGATATTGATTATGCTTCTAACGATGCAATTAGTGCGGATACTTCTGATTTTGCTCCTAACTGGTGGGGAACTCAGTGGGTTGATAAATACTTCGAGAAATTCCATCTCTTCAGACAAGTTGTTCTTTCTAATTCTCCGACTGACGTAAAGGATAATCACAATGTATTTCCTAATTCTTTTGTACTGAAACAAAATTATCCTAATCCATTTAATCCATCTACAACAATATCTTATTCAATTCCTGAAAACTCATCAGTTACTTTAAAAGTATTCAATGTTTTAGGAAATGAAGTCGCAACACTCGTCAATGAATTCAAAAATGCAGGTGAATACAATATGAGGTGGCAGCCTTCAAATGTAAGTAGTGGAGTTTATTTTTATGAATTAAGGACAGATGATTTTATTAAGACAAATAAAATGATACTGTTACGCTAAGTTGTTTAGAGGGAGTAAATCCGGAACGATTTACTCCCTTTCTTTTTATTTTTTTCGGAATTGATTTTTCATACGCTCTAATACTTTAATTATTATTCACAGCAAAATATTTCGAAACAGATGAAACTTTTTTACCAATTAAGTCTGTACATATTTTTATTAGTTGTTCTTAGTGCAGCCGTCATCTTTCCCGGTCAGACAGGTAAAATTGCAGGTACCGTAAAAGATAAAAGCACTGGAGAACCATTAATTGGTGTGAATATTTTTATTGAGAAAGCCACTATCGGTGCAGCTTCGGATATTAATGGAGATTACTTTATAGTTAATGTCTCACCTGGCGAATACACAGTTGTTGCTTCAATGATTGGTTATCAATCTATGAAAGTAACCAAAGTAATTGTAACAGCAGATAGAACCACCAATATTAATTTTGAACTAGAGGCACAGAGACTTGAACTAAATGAAGAAGTGGTTGTAACTGCTGAAAGACTCATAATCCGCAAAGACCTTACATCAAGCGAACTATCTGTTACTTCAAGTGAGATCAAAAGCCTTCCTGTTGAAAGTCTTTCTGATATCCTTCAACTTAAAGCTGGTGTTGTTACTGATGCAAGTGGAGGAATACATATCAGGGGCGGCAGAACCTCCGAGGTAAGTTACCTTGTTGATGGTATTCCCGTTAGTGATTATTATTCAGGTAGCAGCGGTGCAAATGTAGATGTCCAATTTATGGAAGAGGTAAAAGTAATCAGCGGTGTTTTTAATGCTGAATATGGGCAGGCTCTTTCCGGTGTGGTTGATGTTATTACAAGACAGGGATCTAATACGTTTCAGGGAAATATTTCGGTTTCATCCGGCGATTATCTGAGTAATCATAAAGACATTTTCTTTAATATCGATGAAGTGAATCCAACCGGCACTTCAGAAATCAAAGCAAACATTAGCGGGCCATTAAATATTTTAGGTAAGAATATTAGTTACAATTTAGCTTTCAGAAGATTTTCAAATGATGGCTATCATTACGGTCAAAGGAGATTCAATCCAAAGGACAGTTCTTTTCAGGAAGGTGATGTTTTTCATATCGTCTCAACAGGCGATAATAAAATTATTTCGATGAATCCTTTCTTAAATTATAACTTCCAAGGCAAATTTGCTTTCAATCTTTTACAGGAATTAAAAATATCTAATCTTTTTTTATGGGAAAAAACCAATTCTAAATATTACAACCATATATTTAAACTTAATCCTGATGGACTTCCTGAAAAATTTACTAACTCACTAAATAATATAGTTACGTTTACCTATGTCTTTTCTCCGAGTACTTTCCTTGATTTAAAATATTCATACGGCAGAAGCGAAGAAAAGTCATATGTATTTGAAGATATTAGAGATGCCCGATACGCAAATCCTGAACTTCTGAACCAGCTTACCAGTTACGCTTTTCTAACGGGTGGAACTTATATGGGGCATTCCGGTAGAATCACCAATACTAACATTATCAAAGCTGATTTATTCAGCCAGGTTGATAACTACAATGGAATAAAAACCGGGATTGAATTAAATCTTGGAAAGATTCAACTTAACAATGAAATTGTTAAGTATCAGGATACTCTAAAAGTTTTTGATTTCAATTATTTCATTAACCAGGGCAAGTTTGAATATAATCCTGTTTCTTTTGCTTGCTATCTTCAGGATAAAGTTGAATATAAAAGCGTAATTATTAATGCTGGCGTTCGATACGATTATTTTAATTCAAACGGTAAAGTACCAACCGATCTTCGCGATCCGGAAAACTCTCCAAAAATTAATGCAAAAGAGCAGCACCAGGTAAGCCCAAGGCTGGGCATTGCTTTTCCTATCTCAGCAGATGGAACAATACACTTTAGCTATGGACATTTCTTCCAACTACCGCCATACAGCTATCTGTATTCAAATCCTAATTTTAGGGTTGGACCCGGTGGATTATACACCCTTATGGGAAATGCAAATCTAAAAGCACAATCTGTTGTTGCTTACGAACTTGGTCTGCATTACCAGTTTTTTGATATGATTGGACTTGAGGTCATAGGGTACTACAAGGATATCACAAATCTGCTTGGTACTGAAATACAGGATACATACATAAAGAGCGACCGATATGCTTTATATGTAAACAGGGATTATGGCAAGGCACGTGGATTTACTGTTTCACTATCGAAACGACCAACAGAAGATCACGTTTCAGTTTCACTTGATTACACTTTACAAATTGCAGAGGGCAATGCTTCTGATCCAAACGATGCTTTTAATCGCGCACAGGGCACACCTCCTAAACAACCAAACATCCAGGTTGTTCCTCTTAATTGGGATCAGAGACATACTATAAACCTTTCACTCTTTTATATAGTTCCCGGCGATTTCAATCTTGGAGTAATCGCTAAGTATGAAAGCGGTTTCCCTTATACACCTGAGTTGCAGTCAATACAAACAAGTTATGAAAACAGTTCAAGAATTCCATCAAAGACAAACGTTGATTTACAATTCAATAAAGATTTTATAATTGGAGAAACTACTCTTTCATTCTTTGTAAGAGTATTTAATCTTTTCGATACAAGAAACGAAATAAATGTTTACCGCGATACAGGAAGAGCCGGTTACACGCTTATAAGTCAGTACACTCCGCAATACCAGGGTCCAAATACATTAGACGAATTTTTAAATAGACCCGATTATTATACTGAACCGAGAAGAATTCTTCTAGGTGTATCACATAATTTTAATCTGCAATAGGTTTAACTTATGAACAAGAGAAAGTTAATTTTAATAATTTTATTCTTTACCTTCTTTTCTATTGAGATATTCTCTCAGATTCATATACCATTAAATATGCGGGGAGATAGAAAATATCGCAAAGAAGGAATCCATAACAGTAATCTTGTTGAAACTCTTTTCTATAACTTTGGTGAGGTTGCCTGGTGGGGAAGAGAACCATCGGGGGTTTGGCCTAAAGGATCGGGTCATACTTATATGGATGGTATTACTCCCATAGTAGCTGCTGAAGTTGTGGATGCAAATGGGAACACTATACGAATTGTTGAAGCAGGATACCGTGAAAATATGGATATCTCTCCAACTGGTGTTGAACGCGGGTGGCAGCCAAGACCGGGTTATGTTAATCCTAACCAGGATAATATTGCGATGAGCGATAAACCAATTACCTGGCCTGAGTCCTGGCCCGATAAAGATGCTTCGTGGAATGGATTCTGGAATGGTTATTTTGGTAAACGTACAAATGCCGACCAGGAAAGTTTTTTTGTTATGGATGATAATAGCGACGACGGTCCTAATTTTTATCCCGATTCTACTGATCATACAAGAAGAGGTTTAGGAACAAGTGTCGGTGTTCGCGGCTTCCAGTGGTCTAACCTGCTTGCCGAAGATATTGTTTTCTGGCATTATGAAATTACTAATGAAGGAACAAAAAACTATTCTAAAATAATTTTTGGAATGTATGTCGATTGTGGTGTCGGAGGTCAGTATGACTCTAATGATGATTATGCTTCATTTGATATTGGCAACGATATAACTTATAGCTGGGATCATGATGGAGTGGGGCAGGGTGGATGGCAGCCGACTGGTTATGCTGGTTATGCCTTTCTAGAAAGCCCGGGCAACGGCTACAATGCAATTGATGACGATAATGATGGTGAAGCTGGCAGCCCTACAATTACTAATCAAATGCTTATTGGTGAACTCAAGGGAAATGGTATTGATGATAATGGCAACGGGCTTGTTGATGAAGACTCAATAAATGTTGGGATGAAATATGCTGACGGTATAGATAATAACGGTGATGGAAAAACTGATGAGATGATTGATGAAACACGCGACGATGGAATTGATAATGATGGTAACTGGAATTCAAGCACAGATGATGTCGGATTAGATGGGCTGACTGGAAACGGTGATTTTGGTGAAGGGGATGGGCTTCCAACTTCGGGCTGGCAGCTTCCGGGTGTTGTGCCTGGCGCACCGACTTTTCCTCTTAATAAATTTGGGTTGGTTGATACAAAACAGCCTGGTGAACCCCACATTGATAAGACCGATAAAAATGAATCCGACCAAATAGGACTTACTGCTTTTGATGTTTTCTATATAGGATCAGGAGTTGTTTTTAGGGAAGATAACCAGATATGGAACAGGATTTCTTATAGCCACTTCGATACCAGGCTGCAGAATGGTAATATCGCATTCCTCTTCGGTTCAGGTCCTTTTATTTTGCCTTCGGGAACAACTGAAAGATTTTCTTTAGCTCTCGTGTTTGGTACAGATCTTCAGGATATTCAAAGGAATAAACAGGTTGTTCAGGATATCTATGATAACAATTATAACTTTGCGCGTCCACCTGATAAACCAACTTTAACTGCAATACCGGGCGATGGAAAAGTTATTTTATATTGGGACAATGCTGCCGAAAATTCTTATGATGATTTTTTAAATGAGTATGATTTTGAAGGCTATAAAATTTATAAAAGTACAGACCCTGGCTTTATTGATTCATACACTATTACAAGCGGGTATGGAGAGAATGCTCTTTTCAAGCCTTCAGCACAGTTTGATATTGTGAATGAAGTTCGTGGTTTCTTCCCGCTCGATTACCAGGGTGTTAAAATTTATATGGGTGATAATAAAGGTTTGAAACACTCCTGGGTGGATTATGATGTGGTAAATGGACAAACTTATTACTATGCGCTTGTTTCGTACGACAAAGGAAATGTACCTATCGGAGTTTATCCATCCGAATGTGCAAAAGTGATTGTTCGTGATCTTGCAGGGAATATCAGGATAGATAAAAACACTGCCTATGTTACTCCGGGTACACGTACTGCTGGTTATGATGAACCGGGGCTTGTTGGTGGAATTGAACGCACTTCGGGTTTTGCAACAGGTACTATTGGGGTTGAGGTTCTTAACCCGATGAATGTTGCAGATGAAAATTTTGTTTTAAAGTTCAACGATACTACTCATCCGGATACCATCCAATACTCCATCTCCAAGGTTAATGGATTTGACACAACAGATATTCTTTCTAATTCCCCTTATATAAATGGAGAAGATTTTAACCCGATGTTTAACGGAATCAGGGTTCTTGTTATGAATGATACAATTGCTTTTGATCCGGATAATTCCGGTTGGAAAGACGATGCGTCTAATCTCATCATTCAGGGATCACTGTTACGTTCGTTACCCAGTAGAGTGCATGGTTATCCTTCAAGCTATGAAATTAGAGTCGGTGAGCCTGATTCATCCTGGCGTTTTGGATATAGGTCTGCAACCAACTTCCAGGTTTGGGATGTTTATGAAAATGAAAAAGCATTATTCTATTTCTGGGAACCGACCGGGCAGCAGGATGAAAAAATTTCGGTTGGTGATTATATAACTATTTGGAAGCGGATTGAGGGAATTTGGAGAGAGATTTGGAAATTTTCATTTGTTGCACCTCCTAACCAGGAATTAATACTGCCTGAAAATGGAGACAAAGGGGAAATTGTTATTAGAACTCCTTTCAGAACAGGTGATGTTTATACATTCACAACAAAAAGTATAGCTATCAATCGGGCAAAAGCTGAAGAGGATATGAACCTTATTGCAGTAGTGCCTAATCCCTATGTAGGCGCTGCAAAGTGGGAACCACAAAGATTAACTTCTTCAGGAAGAGGTGAGCGCCGAATTTATTTTATACATCTTCCCCGCGAAGCTACAATAAGAATTTACACGATAAGCGGCAATCACGTAAACACGATCTACCATAATTCAGCTAATTATGACGGGCAGGAACCCTGGAACCTTACTAATAAAGAAGGGCTGGACGTAGCACCAGGTGTTTATATTTATCACGTCGAATCGCCCGGGCTTCCGGATAAGATAGATAAATTTGCCATTATCAAATAAGCAGGTATAAGCTATGAATAAATATTTATTGATAATTGTTATTACACTGCTTTTAGGGAATAAAAGTTTTTCACAAGTTTTTTCTGGCACAACTGCCGGGCAGTTTTTAAAAATTGAAGTTGGAGCTAAAGCAATTGCTATGGGCGGTGCATTTGTTTCTCAGGCTAATGATGCATCTGCCTTATATTGGAATCCCGGGAGTCTTTCCAAATTACAAAATAGTAGGGTAATGTTTACACACACATTCTGGCTGGCAGATATCAATCACGATTTTGCAGGTATAGTTTTAAAAATTGGTGATCAGCATACAATTGGTATTAGTTATACTTCTTTAACTATGGGCGACATGAAAGTTAGAACAGAAATTTATCCTGAGGGTACAGGTGAATTATTTACAGTAAGCGATTATTCACTTGGTGTAAGTTATGGATTAAATCTAACGGAAGATTTTAGCATTGGTTTTACAGGTAAATACGTTGGAGAAAATATTTGGCATATGTCCGCTTCAACTATCGCTTTTGATTTTGGGTTACTTTATTATACTCCTGTTAAAAACCTGCAATTAGGTATGAGTGTTTCCAACGTTGGTGGTAAAATGAAATTTTCAGGCGAAGATAATTTTATTTATTACACTTATAATCCGGATGAACATGGTAACAGTGATAAGATATACGCTGAATTAAAGATGGATGAGTGGGACTTACCCCTGATTTACCGAGTTGGATTATCATTCAAAGCGCTTGATACTGAAATTCATGCTTTAACAATTAGTGCAGATGCCATTCACTCAAATGATTATAACGAGAGTGTAAATATCGGCTGCGAGTACGGTTTTAGGGAAAGAGTTTTTTTGCGTGCAGGTTACAAATCACTATTCATGGAAGAAAGTGTTGAAGGATTAACAGTAGGTGTTGGTTTAATATATTTTCTTACAGATTATTTACCGATGAAAGTAGATTACGCTTATGCCGATTTTGGCAGGCTGCAATCTGTTCACCGGATTTCAGTAGAGATTGGATTTTAAATGAGCATAACTCCAAAAGGATATTGTGATGTCTTCTACAATTAAAGAGATTGTTCAGCAAGCAAATGTTTCCATTGCAACGGTTTTCGCGTGCGCTTAACGACGATCCTTAGGTTACAGAAGAAACATGAAAAAGAATTTTAGTGGTTTCTAAAGAGCCTCATTATGAAACGAATATTCTTGCCAGAAATTTTGTTAAAAGAAAATCAAACCTAATGGGGCTAATTCTTCGAGATATTACAGATGAGTTCTTTACAGAAATTATTCAAGGTGTAGATGAGATTACATTCAAACATGGTTACTATAATATTTTTATAAGTTCGCATGAGTACAGGACACTTGTTTAGTAAATTACTACGTTTGTAAAAACCGGATGCTATCTTGAAAAAGAAATTTGAAACCCAATTTGGTTATTTCTCCGAGGATGGAAATGAATATGTAATTAAATCAGTTCATACTCCCAAACCATGGGTCAATGTCATTTCAAACGGAGACTATGGTTTAGTCATTTCACAAGCCGGAGGAGGATTTAGCTGGCAGACTCATTCTGAATTTAACAGAATTAACAGATGGCATCAGGATCTTATCCAAGACAATTGGGGAAAATATATTTACATAAGAAATAATAAAACGGGAAAGTTTTGGAGTCCGACATTTCTTCCTGTCAAAAAGAAACTTGATAATTTTAAGTGCAGACATGGGATTGGATACACAATTTTTGAATCGGAATACAAAGGCATTAAAACCCAATTAACTATTTTCGTTCCGACAGATGCCAACCTGGAAATTTGGGATTTGAAAATTTCAAACCACTCCGGTAAAGATGCCGATCTTTCCCTTTTCACTTATTTCGAATGGTGTCTTGGTTCATCAGCCGATCATCATCGTGAATTCCATCGTTCATTTTTAGAAACAGAGTTCAATGAAAATGAAAACACAATGTTCGCTACAAAAAGATTGTGGGAGATTCCACTTGGTGACAGGGGACATTGGAATATTGATTATCAACACTTTGGATTTTTAAGCTGCAACAAAAAAGTAAAAGACTATGAGTCTGACAAAGAGTTTTTTGTTGGACAATATGGAGATTTAATTAATCCTTCTGCATTGTCGAAGAAAAAACTCTCAAATCAAACAGGTAAATGGATTGATCCGATTGGATGTATCAAAGTTGATCTTAAAATTAAAAAGAATAAATCTGACGATGTCGCATTTTATCTTGGACTTGTTGATGAAAAGGCGGATGCAAAGAAAGTTCTTAAAAAATTTAATACGTCGTCGCAAATCGAAGAGGCATTGGAGAAAGTTAAAACCAAATGGGCTGATATTCTCGGATCGCTAGAAATTGATACTCCAGATGAAAGCATGAATCTCTTGGTCAATAAGTGGTTAAGATATCAAGCAATTTCAGGAAGAATGTGGGGTAGAACAGCTTACTATCAACAAAGCGGAGCGTTCGGATTTAGAGATCAACTTCAAGATAGCTTAGTGTTTTTGCCAATTGATCCGAAGTTAACGGAAAAGCAAATCCGGCTTCACGCTAAACATCAATTCGAAGATGGAACAGTTTTGCATTGGTGGCATCCGATAACCGATACAGGTTTACCAACAAAAATGACTGATGATCTTTTGTGGCTGCCGTTTTTAATGATTCATCATTATGTGGAAACTGGGGACTTATCTCTTTTTGATGAATCAAGTGAGTTTTACGATAACAAAAAGCTAAAAACATCTCTTTACGATCATTGTATTCGGGCTATCGACAAAGTATTATCGAGAATGAGCAAGAGAGGTTTGCCTCTAATTGGAGCTGGAGATTGGAATGATGGATTAAGCGCTGTTGGTTTAGATTGGAAAGGTGAATCAATCTGGCTTGCTGAGTTTTTATTTTATATTCTTTCGGAGTTTCAAAAAATATCTGTACTAAAAAATGATTTTAATCGCTCAGATAATTTGAACAAAGCAGCTGATACATTAAAACAAGCTTTTGAAAAGCATGCGTGGGATGGCGAATGGTTTTTTAGAGGAACGAAAGACAGCGGGGAAAAATTTGGTTCAAAAGAAAATAAAGATGGCAAGATTTATTTAAATGCACAGACATGGTCAGTTATCAGCGGGATTACTGATGATGAAAAACAAACTTCGGCAATGAAAGCTGTTCAAAAGCATCTCATAAAGAAAAATGGTCCGCTGCTTCTATATCCTGCTTACAAAAAACCGGATAAGTTTATTGGCTATCTGTCTCGATATGCTGCCGGAAGAAGAGAAAATGGCGGCGTATACATGCATGCCGCAACTTGGGCAATTTGGGCATTTGCCAAATTGGGTGACGCCAAGAATGCTTATAATGTTTATCAGAAGCTGTCTCCGATTAATAATGGGATGAAGCCAGATGAATATTTCGCCGAGCCATATGTCACTCCGGGAAATATTGAAGGCCCGGATTCTCCGCAGTATGGTCGTGGGGGTTGGACTTGGTACACTGGATCTGCTTCATGGCTTCAAAAAGTTGTTGTTGATTGGATTTTGGGAATAAGAGCATCGGAGGAGGGATTGATTATTGATCCATGCATTCCCAAAGAATGGAAAGGATTTACTGTTAAAAGAAAGTTTAGAAATACTAACTATAACATTTCTGTAATAAATGATAGTCATGTTTCCAGCGGTATTAAAAAAATTGAAGTTGATGGAGTTTCTCAGGAATCAATTATAATTAAACCGACAGGCCAAAAGTTTTCCAATGTAAAAGTATATTTGGGATAGAAAGTTAAAATTCATTATTGAGGTTACTCTAAAAAGGTGTCTTTTGTGTTCGTCATTGCGAGCGGAGCGAAGCAATCCTCCTAATTTGGATCAAAATCATAGATTGCTTCGTCATCCGTTATCTAACGGATTCCTCCCAATGACAGAAACGACCTTTTTATACCAGACTCAATATTGGTAAAAAATTTTTAAATGGTTGAACGAGAAAAGATCCTTACACTATGAGTTTCAAAGCAGCACAAGGTTATTTTTTAAAAAATGGAAAACCATTCTTTGTAATATCCGGAGAGATCCATTACTTCAGACTCGATTCGCATCTTTGGGAGAAACACCTTATCCTACTTAAACAAGCAGGTGCGAACACAACATCCGCATACATTCCTTGGGATTGGCACGAGTACGAAGAAAACAAATTTGATTTTAATGGGGAAACAAATCCCGCCAGAAATCTAATCAAGTACATCAAACTTTGCAAAAAAATAGGATTGGATTTAATTGTTAAACCCGGTCCATATATCTTAGCCGAATATGAAAATCAAGGATTACCCGAATGGTTTATAAATAAAAGAGAAACGAATGCACATGCTTTGGATGAACGCGGAAATATTATCTCTCCTGATTTGATGTCTTACCTTTCGGATGAATTTCTTCACTTCACTTTCCTTTGGTATGATAAAATTATGCCCATTATTGCAGAACACCAGGAAAGTATAGGTGGTCCGATTACGATGATGCAAGTGTGTAACGAAGTAGGCGTATTCCAGTGGTTGTCGGGTAAAATCGATTACCATGAGTCAGTCGTCAAGCTATACAAGACTTTTCTGAAAGAGAAGTATCAATCAATCGAAACCATGAATATGACTTACGGAACTGAATATTCTTCATTTGACGAAGTTATTGCTCCACGAGGGAAAATTAAGGACAAACAAGACTACTGTGCATACTATGATTTCCATCTTTTTTACCGCCATTATTATGCATCATATCTTGATACTCTGATAAATAAAATTAGAAGCTACGATATCAATCTTCAATTAACACATAATATCCCTGGTTGGATTTACGGCATTGCTGCAGAGTTACCAATGCTGATAAGCACTTATGAAGAAGTTATGAGAACACGCTCGGATATTGTTTTTGGTTTAGATCACATTCCGGAGTTTTTTTCATTCCGTAATGCACACTCTGATTTAGCATGCAATAAAATTCTTGAAGCAATGCAGCCGTATGGACCAGTTTGGGCAGCCGAATTTCAATGCGGAACACGCGAACATCATGTTAAAAGCGATACAACTGATTTAGAAGCATTTTATTACGCGTCTCTTGCACATGGTATAAAAAGTTTTAACTACTACATGTTCTCTCAAGGAATAAATCCGAAGGGCAAAGGATTCTTCGGGAAGACATTTTATTATCAAACGGCATTGGAGTCAAAGGCATTAAAATTGCCTTTGTATGAATCAATAAAAAAAGTAGATCGCTTCATCAACAAAGAAAAAGAAGATTTACTGATAAGTGAAACCAAATCCGAGATTTGTGTTGGTCTTTATAAACCATATTTCTACACTGAGCTTACCACTTCCCAAATGCTGAAGGAAAAAAGACTTGATGTTGCAAAACTTGGACTACTATTCGATCCTCGTTTTATTCGTGAAGAGATATTTTTTAACGGATTATTGAGAGGACTTCAAACATTAAATGTTAATTATGATATACAAGATTTAGAAAGAACAACCGTTAATGATTTGCTCAAATACAAGCAGTTGTGGGTCACAACAATAGAATTTATGGACGGCAAAATTCAGCAGTTGCTTGTGAATTACGTTAAAGCAGGCGGGCATCTAATCATGTACCCGGCAATTCCAACACTGGATTTATATCTTAACAAGTGTACATCATTACAAGATGAACTTAATCTGCAATTTTATAAATCCTCCAGTCCAAATAAAGTTGAAGCTTTTGGCATTGAAGACTTGTTCACGGTGTTCGGGGAAAAGCTAATCTTTGAATCTGAAAAGGAAGCTGTTGTTTCAAAGACAAAAACGGGAGAAGCCTGCGGAATAAGAAAAAAAGTTGGTAATGGCTTTTTAACTGCACTCGGATTTGCTTTTGGCTATACATCCGACGAACATTTGCATCTTATCGAAAAAGTTGTTTTGTTTGATAAAATAAAAAGGCAGGCAAAAGTATCTGATCCAGATATTCAATTTATTATTCGTAAAGGGGAAAAGAATTCCTATTTATTCTTGTTGAATTATCATAATCAGAGAAAAACATTTACAGTTGATTCAAAACAGGTTACATTAAATCCTTTTTCGTGTAAAATTATTAAGCAGAAAAACAGGATTTGAGGATGCACGGGCGCTGTAAAATCTTCCACAGATGATTTTGAAAATTTAATTTAGAGGTAGTAAAAATGAGTAATTTGATAAAATATTTTTTAGTTGTTGCTATAAGCGGCTTGTGTTTTATTCGTGCACAATCAGATACGACTGCACCTCAGTCGCCACAGGGTGTACGAGCATTTGGATATGAAAAAAATCTCGATGTTGAGTGGTATCACAATAGTGAACCAGATCTTGCTGGATATAATATTTATATAAAAAGTGGTCAAAATTATAATTTATTTACAAAAATAAGTAGAGAAAAAAGTTATTATTCAATCAATACGAATTTTATTGGTGTTGGTTATTACTTTAAAGTTAGTGTGTATGATTCTAGCGGAAATGAATCTCCCCTAAGCGACAGTGTTTATGCAATTACGCATATTATGACCGATGAAGAGTTCCTCGATATGGTTCAGCGCTCAACATTCAGATATTTTTATGATTATGCTCATCCTGTTTCTGGTTTATCGAGGGAAAGATTGGGTTGGGGTGAAACTGTAACAAGCGGCGGATCTGGCTTTGGAGTGATGGCTCTTTTAGTTGGTATTGAACGGGGGTTTATTACTCGACAGCAAGGAGTGGAGCGCATGTTGAAAATTTTGAACTTTCTTAAAAATAAAGCAAATAAATTTCATGGTGCTTTCTCTCACTGGTTAAATGGAACAACAGGAGCAGTAATTCCATTCAGTACAATAGATAATGGTGGAGATTTGGTTGAAACTTCTTACATGATTCAAGGTTTACTTGCAGTCCGTCAATATTTTGGTCAAACAAATGCCGATGAACAGCAGATCAGAGATTTATGCACTGAAATTTGGAATGGCGTTGAATGGGATTGGTACAGACGCACTTCAACGAGCAGTTTTTTGTACTGGCATTGGTCTCCAAATTACAACTGGCAGATGAATATGACTGTTCGTGGTCCGAACGAGGCAATGATAGTTTATCTTCTTGGAATTGCATCAACCACACATGGAGTTCCAGCAAGTTTGTTTCACAATGGCTGGGCAAGTTCACCTTATTATGTTAACACTAAAAGTTTCTATGGGTATAGGATTTGGGTTGGCTGGGATTACGGTGGGCCTCTTTTCTTTTCACATTATTCCTTTTTGGGTTTTGATCCTAGAAACAAAAAAGATAGTTATTGTAATTACTTCCTGAACAGCAAAAATATAACCTTGATTCATAAGGAGTATTGCACTGACAACCCGAAAAATTATACGGGCTACAATGTAAACTGCTGGGGATTAACAGCAAGCGATGATCCTACAGGTTATCGCGTTCATGAACCGACCAATGATAATGGAACTATAACTCCATCAGCTGCATTATCGTCTTTGCCATATACTCCACAAGAATCGATTGAAGTAATAAAGCATCTTTATAGAACTTATGGTTCGGATGTTTGGGGTGAGTATGGTTTTAAAGATGCTTTCAATCCTACTGTAAAATGGTATGCCGGTAGTTATCTTGCTATCGATCAAGGTCCTATAATTGTAATGATTGAAAATTACAGAAGCGAATTATTATGGGAAATGTTTATGGCAAATCCTGAAATTCAGCCCATGCTAAACGCAATCGGTTTTGTGCCGGATTCAACTACAGATGTTATTGATGGAAAAGATTTGGATTACTCTTTTGAGCTTGAAGGAAATTATCCAAATCCTTTTAATCCGAATACGGTTATTAGATTTGAACTTCCTCAAAATCAGAAAGTTAGTATTAAAGTTTATAACACATTAGGACAACAAGTCAGAGATTTATTAGCAGGTGAACTACAGAAAGGAACAAATGGGGTTTTATGGGATGGAAAAAGCGATGACGGCTTTTCGCTTCCAAGCGGAGTTTATATTTATAAGATAGAATCAGAAGAAAAAATGCTCAGCAGCAAAATGATTCTTCAAAAATGATTTTAGCAATGAAGTTAGTTTGGTTTGAAATAAAGTTCTCATATTTAAAGGAAAAACTATTCCTTTTGATTTCCACTTTGATTTTAATTTTAAGCTTATCATGCAATGAATCAGGCAAAGAAACTGTGATTGATTTTTGGGGATTAGGTTCTGAAGGTGAATTTGTAAAGCAGTTAATTCCAAGGTTTGAAGCACAAAATCCCAGCATCAAGGTTAAAGTTCAAATGGCACCATGGACAGCTGCACAGGAAAAATTAATTTCAGCATTTGCGAGCGATAACCTGCCGGATGTTTTCCAGCTTGGTAACACTTGGGTTCCTCAATTTGCTCAGTTAGAAGCAATTACAGAGTTATCATCCCAACTTCCTGAAAGTAAAATCATCAAAAAGGAAAATTACTTTGAAGGAATTTGGGATACGAATGTTTTGGATAGCCTGGTTTACGGAATTCCCTGGTACATTGACACAAGAGTGATGTTTTACCGGAAAGATGTTTTTGAAAAAGCGGGTTTCAGTTCGCCGCCTAAAACATGGGATGAGTTGTACCAGCTATCTAAGAAAATAAAAGCGAGCCATAAAGGTGAAGAGAAATATGCAATCTTCATTGCAACTAATGAATGGGCAAACTTTATAATCTTCGGCTTACAGAATGGCGCAGAAATTCTAAAAGATAATAACACCTACGGAAATTTTAATGGTGAGAAATTTACAGAAGCATTTTCTTATCTAACTAAATATTATAGAGAAAATTTAACACCTCTTGGCGTATCTCAGGTTACAAATGTTTACCAGGCTTTTGCCGAAGAATATTTTTCCATATACATCTCTGGTCCCTGGAATATCTCTGAATTTAAAAAATGGATGACGGGAGATTTGCAAGATAAATGGATGACTGCTGCATTACCTGGTCCGAATGAAAATATCAAAGGAATTTCCCTTGCCGGAGGTTCAAGTTTGGTTATTTCGCAGCGGTCAAAATACAAAAACGAGGCATGGAAATTAATTGAGTATCTATCCAAACCTGAAACTCAAATCGATTTTTATCATCTTGTAAATGATTTACCTGCAGTTAAAGAAGCCTGGAAAGATACTTCGCTTAGTAATAATCCTTACATGAAAGCTTTTTACGAGCAGTTTAATTATGTTGTTGCAACACCAAAAATTCCCGAGTGGGAACAAATAGTATTTTCTAAGCTTCAGCAATATGTTGAATTAGCAGCAAGAAATGTTCTGAGTGTTAAAGAAGCATTGCAAAAGTTAGATGATGATGTTAACGTTATTCTTGAAAAAAGAAGATGGATGTTAAGTAGGAATAAATAAGTGTTTAGGATGCGAGAGAACAAAGTTCAAATAGAAAGAAAAGATTTTAGCTCGGGAATATCAGCAGCATATTTCTTCTTAGCACCTGCTCTAATTTCTATTTTTATTTTCTTTTTCATTCCAGTCATTGCTGCATTTATAATCAGCTTTACGGATTTTGATATTTATTCACTTGGAAATTACAACAACCTTAGGTTTGTGGGACTAAAAAACTATTCTGATCTTTTAAACAACGAACTTTTTTGGATTTCATTAAAAAACACTTTTTATTTTGTAATTGTTGCAAGTCCTTTATCAATTTCTGTTTCTTTGGGAGCAGCATTAATTCTAAACTCAAAGGTTGTGAAGCTAAAAGGAATTTTTCGCTTGGCTTACTTCATTCCCGTAGTAACAACATTAGTGGCTGTGGCGATCGTTTGGAGATTTATCTATCACCCAAGGTTTGGAATTCTAAATTATTTGTTGAGCTTTGCAGGTATCAATCCAATTGATTGGCTGGGGGATCCGTTTTGGGCAATGCCGTCAATCATACTTATGTCAATTTGGAAAAATTTTGGCTACAACATGATAATTTTTATTGCAGGTCTTCAGAATATCCCTGAACATTTGTATGAAGCGGCAGTATTGGAAGGCGCAAGCGGCTGGCAGCAGTTCAAAAAAATTACTTTACCAATGCTTGCTCCAACAACGGTTTTCATAAGCATCATAACAATGATCGGGAACTTTCAGTTATTTGCAGAACCATATGTGATGACGCAAGGCGGACCTTTGAATAAAACTCTCAGCGTAGTTCAATACATGTACCAAGAAGGATTCCGGTGGTGGAATATGGGCTATTCGGCATCAATTGCATTTGTTCTATTCATAATAATTTTTATCGGAACAATGCTGCAGCTTAGAATACAAAAACAAACCGCTTGACAGCTATGATTAAGAAAATATTACTCTATATATTTTTGATTGTAACCGGTTTGATGATGCTGGCTCCATTTATCTGGATGTTATCTGCATCATTAATGTATGATGGCCATGCAAGCACTTATCCTCCAAGGTTCATTCCCGATGAATTTACTCTATATCAATTTGAAAGTTTATTCTCACGCTTAAATGTTGCAAGAAACCTTTTCAACAGTTTATCGTTATCGATTATAGTTACCCTCGTATCACTATTTTTTAACTCAATGGCTGGATACGCATTTGCAAAGTATCGTTTTGCAGGAAAAGATAAGCTATTCAGCTTATTGCTAAGCTCGATGATCATTCCTGCGCAGGTTACAATGCTACCACTTTTTTTGATGTTAAAAGAAATGGGATTCATAAACACTTACATGGCCATTATCATTCCAGGCTTAGCAAATATTTTTGGGATATTTCTTATTCGCCAATATGCATTGTCAATTCCAGACAGCTTAATAGAATCTGCGAGAATGGATGGGGCTACCGATTTTCAAATTTACAGAACAATCATACTTCCTCTATGTCTTCCAATTTTAATTACCCTGGCAATCTTCACATTCATGGGTACATGGAACGATTTTCTTTGGCCTCTGATTGCATTAACAGATAGTTCAATGTACACATTGCCGGTAGCACTTGCTAATTTAATGGGTGAGCACACAAAGGATCCTGAGCTAATGATGGCAGGTTCAGTAATTACAATTGTTCCCATACTGATTGTCTTTTTAGTTCTTCAAAAGTATTACATTAAAGGTATAATGCTAGGCGGAGTAAAAGAATGACTCGTAATTAATCATATACGAAATTCTTGAAATGATTTATAAGTTCTTTAATAAATTCATGAAATGAAAACAAATATTAATATTGTCGCTGAAAAAGCCGGAGTGTCAATCGCAACAGTTTCCCGTGCTTTAAATGAACGAGAACTGGTTAAAGAGGAAACCCGCAGCAGGATTATTCGAATAGCTAAAGAGTTGAACTATAAACCAAGTCCTATTGCAAGAGGTTTATCAACAAAAACTACCGACACAATCGGAGTAATTCTTCCCGACCTTGTGGGTGAATTTTTCATGGACATCATTCACGGAATTGATGAAGAAGCATACAAGGCAAATCGCTATGTGATAATTTCCAGTTCTCATAGTCAACGAGATATAGTTGAAACTTTAATCGAATTTATGGCAAGCGGCAGAGTTGACGGCGTGATTCTGATGGCTCCGCAAATGCACAAGAAAGTTGCGGATTTTTTAACGAAATCCAAAAGACCAATTGTATTAATAAACAGCTGTTCTGATTTAACTGATATGGTAAATTTCCAAATAGATAATTATCTAGGTGCAGTAAGCTGTGTTGAACATTTGATTCGGCACGGTAATAAAGAAATTGCTATAATTAAAGGTCCGGCTGAAAACTGTGATGCGCAGGAACGATATTCTGGTTTTCTTGATGCTTTACATAAAAATAATTTAGGTTCAAAACGCTCATTCGAAGTATCCGGTGATTTTGGAATCAAATCCGGCTACCATGCTTTTATAGAGTTGATGAATCAGAGCAGAAAACCAGATGCAATATTCATTTCGAACGATATGATGGCAATTGGTGCCTATGAAGCGGCAAAAACTTTGGGCGTTAAAATTCCTCAGGATATTGCAATTGTTGGGTTTGATGATATTTATTTATCCAAGCTTCTTAATCCTCGCTTAACAACCATGCATGTACCAATTTCAGAATTGGGTGCAAAGGCAGTAAATTATTTATTAAAAATGATCAGTGGTGAAGTTGATTCTACAAAAGCTTATAAGGAAGTATTGTCAACTAAACTTGTAATTGGCGGTTCATGCGGATGTTCTAATTCTTATCAATCTTTTATTTGAAAGTAAAAAATTAACATGAAACGGATTTCAATAGATATTATGCTTTCAGTTCTAGCAATTCTAATTTTAATAGGATGTAATAATGCCGCAAAAGTGAGGTCGGAACATGATGATGTAAAATATGATCTCACTAAGAATGAAGAAGCTTTATTGGATTCAATTCAGTATCGAACTTTTTTATACTTTTGGCATGAATGCAATCATGAAAACGGTTTAGTTAAGGATCGTTCTACTGAAAAATCACCTGCCAGCATTGCGGCTACCGGATTTGCAGTTCCAGCATGGGCAATTGGTGCTGAAAGAAAATGGATTACACGTGATAAAGCGGTAGGTTTAACTTTAAACCTCCTTCGCTTTCTAATTAACTCAGAACAAAGCACTGCTAAAGATGCAACCGGCTATAAGGGATTTTATTATCATTTTCTTAATATGAAAACAGGCAAACGCGAATGGAATTGTGAACTCTCCACTATAGACACCGCATGGCTTCTGGCAGGAATAAGATTTGCTTCACAATATTATGATAGAAACAATAAACAGGAAAAAGAAATTAGATCCCTTGCTGATAGTTTAGTAAATCGAGTTGATTGGGACTGGACAATTATCCAAAAATCCAAGCATGATAGTCATGAGAACTTAGTTGCAATGGGTTATAAACCGGAAGAGGGTTTAGGAGATTTTGGCTGGTTCGGCTATACTGAAGCACTTTATCTTTATATTCTTGCTGCCGGAACAAATCTAACTAATCCGCAGAAAGCTTATCAGCAATGGATATCGGGTTATGATTGGGTCGAACCTTATGAAGGACTTGCACATGTTGGTTTTCAGCCATTGTTCGGGCATCAGTTTTCTCACATGTTTATAGACTTTCGAAGACTTGCTGATGAATACATGCAAAAAAAGGGAATAGATTATTTTGAAAATTCAAGAAGAGCTACTTTATCAAATTGGAAGTATTGCATTGATAATCCTAATGGATGGGCTGGTTACGATTTATTAACCTGGGGAATTAGTGCATGCGATGGGCCAGGAGATTTTGAAAGAGATGGTAAAAGATTTTTTGGCTACGCTGGCAGAGGTGCGACCGGACCAGATGATTTTATACATGAAGATGGTACAATAACTCCGGAAGCTGCCGGCGGTTCAGTTCCTTTCGCACCGGAAATATGTATTGCCACATTAAAAAATTTGTATGAGAAATACGGTTCAAAAGGATTGTGGGGAAAATACGGTTTTAAGGATGCATTTAATTTAACAGTTGATTGGTACGATACGGACTATCTTGGATTAGATCAAGGTCCAATATTAATTATGATTGAGAATTTCAAAACCGGTTTAATTTGGAAGTATGCAATGAGAGATCCAATTATTCAAAATGGATTGAGGAGATTAAATTTTTCTAGCTTAACAAAAAACTGATTATCGAAAGGTAAAGCTTATTGTGAATCCGAACTATAAAAACTTACTGCAGTTCCTTACAATCATATTTATTTTTTTTCAATATTCATCTTTTGCGCAAGTTGATGAATTCAGCAGCCAATTCCGTGTGATGACATACAACATCCGGTATGCGGGAGATGAAAAAGCAGACGGAATTAATTCGTGGAATAATCGAAAGCACTTAATCGCCAGCATGATAAGATTTAATGACGCAGACATTGTAGGTGTACAAGAAGCTCTTTTTCACCAGCTTGAGGGTTTAACAACATTGCTTGATGGTTATTCATGGTTTGGAGTTGGACGTGATGATGGAATAAACAAAGGTGAATTTTCAGCGGTATTATTTAAAAATGATCGCTTTGGTGTTATTGAACAATCGACATTTTGGCTTTCGGATACTCCTGATGTTCCATCTATGGGTTGGGATGCAGCATTCCCGCGTGTTGTAACTTGGGGAAAAATGAAAGATAAGTACACTCAAAAAGAATTTTATGCTTTTAATACCCATTATGATCATATTGGCGAAGAGGCAAGAGCAAACAGCTCTAAATTATTGAAGAAAAGAATTGGGGAGATAGTTGATGACTCGCCCGTAATTCTTATGGGAGATTTTAATACACAAGATTCAACCTTGGCATATCGGATTTTAACGGATAATGAAAATGATAAACTAACTCTGTATGATGCTCAGTTCATGTCAAGAACAGATCATCATGGCTCGCATGTTACATTTAACGGTTTCGGGCAATCAATTGAACCGGGGAATAAGATTGATTTTATTTTCGTTACTAAAGATTTCGAAGTACTCCAACATGGAGTGATTGATGAAATGGTTGATGGTCGTTATCCGTCCGATCATATGCCGGTGATTGCAGAAATAATAATCAGATGATTTGTGAATCTGTTTTTATATTTCAAAAAAAACAGATAAGGTCTCTTTTAAACCAAGTAACGAGACTGTCGAATAATTGCACTTTTCGCGGAGAGACAGGGATTCGAACCCCGGTATCCCAAAGGATAAACGGTTTTCAAGACCGCCGCATTCAACCACTCTGCCATCTCTCCGAAAATTATTTTTTATGATTTATAAGGTCTATCTTATTTATGTGATTTTGTTAAAACCGTATATATTTAATTTTCAACTTATGTTTGTAAATAAATTTTCCGGTGTAAATATAAAAATACTTCACTACACCAAAAAGTAGTTTTTAATTTAATTTTAAGTCCAAATATATTATTGATCACAAATAGTAATTCGAGAGTCCCGATGCAAGATTATATTGAATTTCAAAAGTTCGCTAAACATCTTTCCGATATTAGTGGTGAAGTGATAAAAAAATATTTTAGATCTAAGGTATCTGTAAATCAGAAAAAAGATAACTCACCTGTAACCGTTGCCGATAAAAAAGCCGAAGAATTAATGCGGGAAGCAATTCTTAAGAACTATCCAGATCACGGAATAATTGGTGAGGAATTCGATGAGCATGAAGGTAAATCTAAATATAAATGGGTGCTCGATCCAATTGACGGAACAAAGAGTTTTATTTGCGGTATGGTTAATTTTGGAACGCTAATCGCCTTACTTAGAAATGGCAAACCCATCTTAGGGGTATTTAATCAACCAATTCTAAATGAATTTCTTTTAGGTGATAATCATTCTGCTTATCTCAATCAAAAAAAAGTAACAATTCGAAAATGTGAGATGCTTTCGGACGCTGTTCTTCTCACAACTGATCATTTGAATATTGAGAAATATCAAGATGCTAATAAGTTCGATTCATTAATTCATAAGGTGAATTTTTATCGAGGTTGGGGAGACTGTTATGGTTACTATCTATTATCGACAGGATTTGTAGATATTATGATCGACCCAATTATGTCATTTTGGGATATTGCCGCCATCGTTCCGATTGTGAAAGGCGCCGGTGGGAAAATTACCGATTATCATGGTAATGATCCTCTAAAAGGAAACAGTATCATAGCTGCATCCCCTCTACTTCATTCTCAGGTAATCAAGGAACTAAACCCGTAATTTTTTTTACGCCGATGAGAATGATTAAAAAAAGTTTTGGGAATAAAATATTAGTAGAGTCAGAATGGAAAATGTCAGCACCCATTTTCTTGGAATTCTCGAATAAGAAACAAGAATAAGATTTAATATCCAGATTATTAATAGGGCAACTAGCCAAGGCTCAAACAATTTACCAATTGGTGGAACGGTTTTTCCTATAGCTCCCATTTCGTAAGCCTTTTTAACTGGTGCAAAAAGCATTGCAAATGAGAAAAAAGATATTAATGTAAATATTGAATACAACCTCAGTCTCGGTTTTTCATTAAAGAATTCTAACCCACCTCTTACTGCCAGAAGTATTCCGACAAACAAGGTTAAGTAATAATGGAGATCTATAGATAAAGGAACCGGTCCTAAAAACAATATTTTTTTAATTTTATTTTTAGGCAAGAAATATTCCCGGTTTTTATAGTTTAAATTCACAAGGTATTCAATTTCAGTTAATGCTGATTGCTTGGGGATTTTTGCAAGCAAGCTGCCTCTTGAATATTTCATAGTATCAATTTGCCAAGCTTGATTTTCGCCCCTTTCTCTCCATTTAACAAATCCCTTCAGATTTTCGATATCCGTTCTCAGCAGCAAAACATAATCAGTCTTTTCTCTATGAACGTTTTTGAAATGATAAGAAATTTTTTGTCCTTCAATACCGATTGTTCCGCTGGTTGGGTAAATCACTGATGTTCGATTCTGTAAAAAGCCGGTGAGGAAAGTAATGATAGCTGCCGAAATCCAAAGTATAAAAGATTGTTTCATAAATGAATGGTAAGTTTTACTCAAACATACTCAAATTTGAATTACCCTGAATGGAAAGAGAAAGACGTGAACATTATCTGAATTAATAAAAAATGACGGAAAGCAATTACGATTCAACAACTAAAGTCCGCTTGCAAGTAACGGTAGTGGCTAATTTATTAAAGTATTTCTTATGATTTAGAAATAGTCACCCTTTATAAATTATAAAGAAGTTCCGACCTTCAAGCGCAAATTAAGTAATATAGAAATGATAGCACTCTTTCCTTTATCATCCTTAGAAAATATTAGGGATGGTCCTACAGCAAGAGCACTGAATCCCCAACTCTCGGCAATCTTCTGAACTAAAATATCCAAAACATATTGAGGTTGTCTTACATCGCTTTTGGGCATTGCATCAAACCTAAAATCGAATGTGCTTCCTGCTAAAGAAAGTTCTCTGCCGGTAAATCCTATATGTACTTCATCAAGATAACTAGCCACATAAACTTTCGCTCTTGTTGAGCCGAGAAAGCTAAATGGATACCTAAGTTCCCAATTATAATATGATCCGCTTAATATTTTAGCTTTATAATCTTTTGTATCGTTCGCACTAAATTTAATGATCTCTCCCTCAGTAGCTTCATTAATAATTTCAGCAAAACTAGCCTGGAAAAAATTTCCTAACGGGAAAACATAGCCAATCTGAAATCCTAAAGTAGTGTATAGATTATTATGACTATTTTTTTTGCGCAGGCTTGTTATTCCATCAATACCATTGAAAATACCGCCGAAAGCTCCAAGCAAGTGAAAATTTACTTCGAAGAAATTAGTTTCAATTATTCCGGAATAAGGTGTTCCGGCACCAAAGGAAATTCCTAAATCCTGCTTCAATGGAATTCCAAATCTTTCTCCACCTTGAAATTGTAAGAATGGATTTATGTATTGCAACGTTGATGAAATCTGATACAGAGTTGGGGGTGAAAAAAGCTTTGGAAATCTTATCTTTTCAATGACTCTTGTGAACACACTACCGAAGTGGATGCTTTCAGATAAATTAATTTTAAATGGAAAGGTTTGAATTCTTGCTCTTGTTTCAGGGGTGAATGCAAGAAAAGGATAAAGCGCACCCTTTATTGATAATGTTTGGTTGTTCGCATCTCTGAGATCGGCAATTATTTCAGCTTTAGGATCGGGAGGATCAATGAATACTTCTGATTGAATTTTAATGAACAAACTGTCATCAAAAGGTTCCATTTGAAAATAAAGAATCGGTTCAACATCAATTTCCTGCGCATAAGAATTACTACCTGAAAAAAGAATTATTGAGAATAAAAAAACATAGAATAATTTCATTATTAGTTTCATTGAATAATATCCATAATTAATTATTTAGAATAATCAGTAAAGAAGAATGAATCACCAACCTGTACTCGATCTTTTGATCTTTCATCAACAACGGTAAAAAAGAAATTAGCTTTATATCTTCCATCTGCTTCTCTAAGCGATGAATTATTATCTATCCATTCTTCGAATCTGGTTTCGTTTGGTGCAATATTTAAAGATACGTTATAAACAAGATTACCTTTGGCATCTTTAAAAGGGCCTTTTACAGATATTGGTCCCGAGTGGGTTACTTTTAGCTGTTCTGGTCTTTCATCAATAATTGTAACAGAAAACGCAGTTATGCGCTGCAGCTCTTTAACGTAAATGTTGCCGGAATTCATTTTAGTGGTAACTCTTTCTATTTTGACTTCGGGAAGCCGGTTTGGCAATACTTTTACTCGCTCTTCCTGGGTTCCAAATTTTATTATTAATTCTGTCTGATCGGTCAAATCAAATTTACGTTTTTCTCCGGCTTGAATTGTTACAATAGGTGAACTAGTACTTCGCGAATCATAAACAATTGTGGTCACATCGCCATTATTTTTAACTTCATTCCATGTATTCTGAATAAAAGTTTGACTCACAGAAAGGGGAGATTGCAGTTTTGTATTGTCAATTATTTCTGGTTCTTTCTCTTGTTTAACTTCAGTGGGAATTTCATTGAGCTTAGTAGTAAGAGAAGCTAATTGTTTATTCATTTTAGTAAGCTTTTCTTTAAGAACCTCATTTTCTACTTTTTCGTTAAGCTTTATGTCAAATTTTATTCCCTGGGCATAAAGAGAATCTATTAATATATTTTACGAATCTTTTACACTTACATCGACTACATTTTCTTTACTAACAACTCTGCTCAGATCAAGCTCCGCACCTTTAAGTGCCAACACAGTTATAACAAAGATGTAGAGCACCTGATAAATAATAAACTTGCTGTCATTATTCTTGTTAATCATTTCGGTTATCTATTTTTTAACTACAATTGATTCTAGGTACTTAAGCCCCGTTAGGGTTTTTTCATCGCTCAATGATTGTGAGGCTGTTGAAATTGATTGCGCCAATGTTTTTAGCTCTTCAACCTTTTCAGAACTTAAATTTTGCATCCCATTTATTTTCTCCAAAAGGGCATGGATTGAATTAAAATTATTCATCAACTCTTTACTCATTTGGGATGTTTGGCTGAGAAGATTTTTATAAACTTCAAGATCTTTAAGAGATAACTCAGGTAATTTCCCTGCTGCCGAATTGCTTTGTTGAATGCTCAGCTGCTTGATAATGCTTTGAGTATTTCTCAACTGCAACTTCGAGTAATATTTATCGCGCATATCCGTTACATGATTAACGACACTTTGAAGCTCTAGGCCTAGTTGATCAAGAACGGGTTCAAAAAGTTTACCCAAAGCGAGAATAATTAATGCTTTCACTTCAAACGGGACTGAGAGACCAAGGAACACTTCTTCTCCGAGCTTGATACTTATTAAAAGTAATGCTGCACCGATCAGTGGAAGGGTCATTGAGACACTGTCTATGATAGTAGTATAAGCAGAGATGATTTTATCGATAGTTTCGCTTGCAGGGGTTCTCATCACTTCTTTTTTTAATTTTGTAAAAGCAGCATATGCGAGAATAATATAAAAAATGTAGACAACGACTGGTAACCACCAAAAGCTATACGGAGTAAATGATTCTGTAACTGGCTGCCATTTGGGAAAAAGAATCTGAGCGAGCTTAACGGTAATATTTCCTAAAATAGGAACAGTTGATAAATCAAGAAAAAATGAAAATAATAAAGCCACAAAGGAAATTACAGCTGGTTTGACGATTACAGAAAATCGAATGTTATTTAGAGCTGCTTCTTTGTAACGATCTACTCTTTCCTCTAAACCATTTTTTGAAGAATCATGCCGAGCATCTAAATTTTTGAATTGGGATTGTTGGGCAAAATTATTGTTAAGCATTAATACCTCATAATACTTTAAAATTTCTGTTTGAAATTCGGTTAAATTTGAATTACTGTTCTAGGGTTTGAAATTAAGG
>MHAR01000088.1 GCA_001803045.1 Ignavibacteria bacterium RIFOXYB12_FULL_35_14
CGTTTTAATTACAATAAGACTCTCTCTTTTTTGGCAGAGCCATCACTATGTGAAAGAGAGAGATTACCCCAGGGGGATGCCTTTGGCAGAGTGAGTTCAATTTATTTTGGACAGTTATGGAGAGTTATACCTATTAGCATGCTTTCATCTTCGTTTTATTTTATCTTTGAAAATTCATTTCCAAATTTTATAGAACATATAGCGGAGGTTTGATGTCAACTTTAATGGTAAGTGTTTCGGGAATTAGAGGAATAATTGGCGGAGGATTGGAACCGCAAGTCATTGTAAAATATTCCTCGGCTTACGCGGATTTTATTGGCAAAGGAAAAGTAATCATTGGCAGAGATGCCAGAATTTCTGGTGAAATGATAAGGGCAATTTTAATCGGCACATTATTATCAAAAGGTTTAGACGTAATTGACCTTGGTATTTGTCCAACTCCAACAGTTCAATACATGGTTAAAACTTTAAAGGCGCAAGGCGGAATTGCAATCTCTGCAAGTCATAATCCAAATGAATGGAATGCATTAAAATTATTAAATAGCACCGGGCAATTTATGACTCCGGATGAAAATAAAATTATGCTTGAAAATTTAGAAGCTTCACAAGAAACCTATTCAAGCTGGGAAAAACTTGGAAAATTAACTTACTACCAAGACGGCTTACAGAGACACATGGAAGATGTTATTAATATGCAATTTATTGAAGTTGACAAAATAAGAAAGAAAAAATTTCGCGTTCTTGTCGACTGTGTGAATGGTGCCGGCGTTTATGTCATCCCTGATTTGCTAAGAAAATTCGGTTGTGAGGTAATAGAAATGAATTGTGAAAAAACTGGAATATTTCCACGTTTACCTGAACCTATTCCGGAGAATTTAACTGCCACCATGAAAGCCGTAGTTGACTCAAAAGCTGATTTAGGAATTGTCGTCGATCCAGATGTTGATAGATTAGTTTTAATTACTGAAGATGGAAAATCTTTCAGTGAAGAAAACACAATCACTCAAGCAGTCAAATTCGTATTATCAAAAAAAAAGGGAAATGTTGTTGTAAATCTTTCAACTACAAGAGCAGTTGATGATGTTGCCAAGGATTTCGGCGGTCAAGTTTTTAGATCGCCTGTTGGTGAAGCAAATGTAGTTCTTAAAATGAAGGAAACAAAGGCAATTATAGGTGGTGAAGGAAGCGGCGGAGTGATTTTCCCTGATCTGCACTATGGAAGAGATGCTTTGGTGGGAATTGCCTTGACACTACAGCATTTAACTGAAACGAATCAATCGTTATTAGAACTTAAGAAAGACTTACCGCAATATTTTATCTCAAAGAAAAAAATTGATTCGGGAAAAAGCAATCCTGATGAAATAATTGAAAAGATCAAAGAAAAATATTCCGATCAAAAAATTAATACCGATGATGGTTTAAGAATTGATTTTGAAGATCATTGGGTACACTTTAGAAAGTCAAACACCGAACCAATTATTAGAATTATCACCGAATCAAAGAATCAACAACATTCGGAGGAATTATCTCAAAAATATTTTAATGAGATTAACGAACTAGTTTACTAACTAAAATTCCAAAATCTTAATCTTTGTCTTTATCCCTGGCACTCGTAACCCACGGTGGGCAGGCTTAATCTTTATCTTGATCAGCCAGAGGCTGACGGGTCTTTATCTTAATCTCAGTTTCAGTGCAGCTTACTTCGCTTCTGAATATAGCTGAATAAAGCTTTATCAAAAGGTACGGATGTTTCGATAAGGTTATATTCAATGTTTGAATTGAGACATTCTCTTTTTATCGAATGAATAAACTGGTTCATCGCTTCTTTGTAAGCTTTCTGAATTTGGTATGGCTGTGTTGTAATTTCATCAAGTGTTTCTGAATCTTTAAATATGGCATCTCTTCCGAAGGCAAAGCTTCTTTCCAGGGGATCCAGGACCTGAAAAACAATTACCTCATTATTTTTATATCTAAAATGTTTGATTGATTTTAGCACAGAGTTAATATCATCAAAAAAATCAGAGACAATGATAACCAGTCCTCTTCGTTTTATTTTTTCTGCAAGAGAATTTAATGCGGATGCTGTTTGAGTTTTATCGGAAGGAATAATACCAGAAAGCTGTTTGTAAATCTCAAGAAGATAAGTTTTAGTTGCTTTTGGTGGTAAAAACTTGTTAATTTTTTCTGCATAGAGTGCCAAACCAACCGCATCCTGCTGCTCAACCATTAAATAACCTAATGCAGCAACTAAAGTAGTTGCATAATCAATCTTGCGTATATTCCCTTCGGAAGCATAATTCATTGACTTGCTTGTATCCAGCAAAATATAGCTGCGAAGATTTGTTTCTTCCTCATATTGCTTAATATAATATTTTTCGGTCTTGCCAAAAACTTTCCAATCAATATCTTTTGGACTATCACCCTGCATATATGGTCTATGTTCAGTGAATTCGACACTAAAACCATGGTAAGGGCTTCGATGCAAACCGACAATGAATCCTTCCACAACCAATTTTGCTTTTAACTCAAGCGAGTTAAGCTTCGATATGATTTCGGGATTTAAATATTTTCGGTAATCTGAAGAAATTTTTTGCATTAAGTATTTGGTGCACTTTTCTTTTCTAAAATTTCCTCAGGAGATAATCCTAAATTTTTCAATTCTTCACGGGCAGAACTCGCTAATTCATGATTAGGGTACTTTTGCAGAAATAAATTGTAAGATGCTTTTGCTAAATCATACTTTTGAAGCTCATTGGCGAGAATAAAACTAGACATAAACAGCGAAGTTGGTGCTTGCTTGCTATTCGGGTAATCATCGTAAACTTGGCGATAGATATTCACAGCATTTTCTAATGACTCAATATCAGATAGAGTTTTTAACATTTTATTTTGATAAATCGAAGCCAATTTTGTTAATGCTTCGGGAGATTTTTCGTTTTCTGGATTTTCTTTAACATAATTTTCCAAATCAGAGATTGCTTCCTGAATCTTATTATTCTTTAAGTTTTCTTCGGCTGATTTTAAATAATCTTGATCGGGTTTTTTAGAACATCCAATAAGAATAAAAGATAAAACAACTAGATAAATAACAGATTTCATAGTTTATATTTTCCTTCTTTTATTACCGGGCATCTCTAAAAACAGCATTTAGCA
>MHAR01000089.1 GCA_001803045.1 Ignavibacteria bacterium RIFOXYB12_FULL_35_14
GATGTAATAAACGGTTGAATAATTCTTTCGTTTCCATATCTTTAAATTATTATTTTCACACTATTAACGGTAGAACCAAAACTAATAAAGTGTCCTTATAAACCATATTCCCGTTAGGGAATAAATATTTATAATTTATTAACTTCACTCATGGAGGAACAATCCCTTAGGGATTGAACATAAGGTTGATAAGCTAAAAAATATAAAGTCACATAATAAATGGTTGCTCGAGATATCATTCCTCGGTAACTCCAATTAGGCTTTCTTTTATAAAAAGGGTCGAATTTCATCATTCCGAAATCTTAAAAATATTTGAAACAAAGGTATGCCATTCACTTCATCTAAAAATATTTTCTCAAAAACTTGACTTTAAGCCAAACACAAAATATATTTTAGTCATGAATAAGAAGCTTTTTCAAATTTTACTTGTTTTATCAATAATTGGAACTTCTTTAGGGGGAGCGTGGATAGAATATTTCCTTGGGAGAACCGACGGGGAGAATGTTAAACTGGAATGGAAAACCGGCGAGGAAATAAATCTAAAACATTTTGTCATTGAGAGAAAAACCCAAAATTCTTCCTATGTTGACCTCACGATTATAGCTCCTAAAGGCAGCAATTCATTTTACTCATACATTGATGAAGCGATTTACAAGTCAACCGATTATGTTTTTACGTATCGTTTAAGGATCGTGGATAATGATCAAAAAGTTTCTTATTTCGGCGAAGTAAATGTTTACCCGAGAGTTTCTGAGATTAAAAGAACTTGGGGCAGCATAAAAGCGATGTTCAGATAATTCTTTCTGATGCCCATTCCTCAAATCATTTCCTCAACCCAACATCATTATAAATATCAAACCTTAATTACTCATTTCGGCATTCCATATTTTGGTGGGGAAGCATGATCTCGACAAAACTTCCAATTTATCTTGCTTCCACATCTCCAAGAAGAAAAAAGTTACTAAAGCAGCTTAACTTAAAATTTAAAACGGTCGACCTCCATTTTCGCGAAAAGGTAAATGATGGCGAAGATCCAGTTTTTCTGGTAAAAAGGTTAGCAATTGAAAAATTGAATAAAGCGCTCTTAAAAATTAAAAAGGGAATTATAATAACCGCTGACACAATTGTTGTAATAGATAATCATATTCTCGGTAAACCCAAAAATAAAATTGATGCAAAGCATATCCTCAAGAAGCTTAGTGGAAGAACTCATAATGTTTATACAGGATATTCAATCTATAATTCCAGTAATAATAAATTGATTACTGATTTTGAAAACACTTTAGTGACATTCAGAAAACTCACCGAAAGTGAAATTGATGATTATATCTCAACGGGCAGTCCAATGGATAAAGCCGGCGCATATGGAATACAGGATGATTTTGGCGCTGTGTTCATCGAAAAAATTGACGGCTGTTACTATAATGTTGTCGGGCTTCCTCTAGCAAAAGTATATCACTCTTTACTTAGGATAATCTGAATTGCTGAAGCAAATTAAAAAGCGAATTCTCATTTCACTTGTAGTTGCCGGAGCACTTTATCTTGCTTTAACCATTTATGCTGATTTAAATAATCTGTCCAAAGTGCTTTCAAAATTTAGTTTATGGCTTTTTCCCCTTGTATTGATTTTATCTCTTCTGAACTATATCTCCAGGTTTTTAAAATGGGATTATTATTTGTTAATTCTAAAAGTAAATATTAAAAGGATAGATTCATTTTCAATTTTCATGTCCGGATTGATAATGAGTGTTACTCCAGGTAAAATGGGAGAAATACTCAAAGCATATCTTGTAAAACAAATCTCAGGAACACCAATCAGCCGGACTGCTCCAATAATTTTTGCAGAAAGAATAACTGATTTTATTTCTTTGGTGATCATTGCTCTTGTCGGTGCCTATGTTTATGATTATGGCAGAAATATTGTTTTAGGTGTCGGAATATTTTTTCTTCTTGTAGTCCTAATTATTAGTAATAAAAACATTGCTCTGCCGATAATAAATCAATTTGAAAAAATAAAATTTCTAAAAAAATATTTACTGAACATCCATGCTGCTTACGAAAGTTCTTACTTGCTGCTGCGTCCTCTTCCACTTTTTTATATGACGATGCTGAGTTTTGTATCCTGGTCATTCGAATGTTTGGGATATCATCTTATTCTTGCTAATTTTGATGTAGATTTAAGTTACTTATGGGCATCATTTAGCTATGCATTTGCTACAATTGTTGGGGCGATTTCAATGCTTCCCGGTGGTTTAGGACTTACAGAAGGATCACTGACTTACATGCTAATTCAAAAATCATATTCTAAAGAAGTTGCTGTTGCGTCAACATTTATTATTCGTGCAGTGACTCTTTGGTTTGCAGTTCTGGTTGGAATAATAAGCGTAAGCTTGTATCAAAAAAGATTTGGAAAAATTACTGACGAAAATTTTATTAATAATAATTACGGAGAAAAATAATGTTAAACTATCAACACATAAAAATTCCGCAAGATGGTGAAAAAATTCGAATTGTAAATAATAGGCTGAAGGTTCCTAAGAATCCTATCATTGCATTCATTGAAGGTGATGGAACAGGCCCGGATATTTGGCGAGCATCGAAAAGAGTATTTGATGCGGCGGTTGAAAAAGCATTTAATGGAAAAAAGAAAATTTCGTGGATGGAAATTTATGCTGGTGAAAAAGCTGTTGCTCTATATGGAAATAACGCTTGGCTTCCCGATGAAACTGTTGAAGCCATTAAAGAATTCAGTGTGGCAATTAAAGGTCCATTAACTACTCCGATCGGTGGAGGAATCAGAAGTTTAAACGTATCACTTCGTCAATTATTAGATCTATTCGCATGTGTTCGTCCTGTGAAATATTATGCGGGTACTCCAAGTCCAATGAAAAAACCGCAGGATATGAATATTGTAATATTTCGTGAGAACACAGAAGATGTTTACTCAGGAATAGAATTTAAATCCGATACTGAGGATTCAAATAAGCTTATAGATTTTATTAACGAATCATTCAACAAGAAAATAAGAAAACCATCAGGCATTGGAATTAAACCGATGAGTGAGTTTGGTTCTTCCCGTCTTGTTAAAAAAGCGATTGAATTTGCGAGAGATAATAAAAGAGGCAGTGTTACTCTCGTTCATAAAGGCAACATTATGAAGTTTACAGAGGGATCATTTAAAGAATGGGGTTACAAAGTTGCAACATCAGAATTCAGAGAATTGGTCGTGACTGAAGATGAGTTATGGTCACAATACAACGGAAAAATGCCTGAAGGAAAAATATTAATTAAGGATAGAATTGCTGATAGCATGTTTCAGCAGTTATTGCTTAGACCATCTGAATATGAAGTTGTAGCAACGCCAAATTTAAATGGCGATTATCTTTCTGATGCTGCAGCAGCACAGGTAGGAGGTTTAGGAATTGCACCGGGAGCAAATATGAGCTATACCACGGCAATATTCGAGGCAACTCATGGTACTGCACCAAAATATGCGAATCAAGATAAAGTAAATCCCGGTTCAGTTATTTTGTCCGGTGTAATGATGTTCAATTTTATTGGCTGGGGAAAAGTCTCCCGGATCATTGAAAAAGCAATGAAGAAAACTATTAAATCAAAAGTAGTTACTTATGATTTCGCTCGTCTTTTGAAAAACTCAAAAGAAGTCAAATGTTCAGAGTTTGCAAGCGAGATAATAAAGAACATGTAGTTCGTCTATCAAAAAAAAGTGAGTTTTATCTACGGACTCTAAACTTTCCTTGATTTTCAGAAGGACGGTACTTAAATTTCGATTGAAATTAAAATAAAAAAAGGAGAAGAAAATTATGTCTAAGGAAAAAAATCTTAGCAAAGGACTTCTGGTTGGATTTTTAGCTGGTGGAGTTGTGGGGGCAATCATAGCACTTCTCTATGCTCCCAAAAGCGGTAAAGAATTAAGGAAAGATATTAAAGATAAAACCGATGAGTATCTCGGTGAAGCTGGGAAATATATTGCTGAAGCAAAAGACAAAGCGAAAGAATTAATCAACGAGGGAAAACAAAAGTCCGATAAGATAATTACAGATGCAAAAGCCAAAACCGATGAAATTCTGAAAGACGCTGAAAAACTATTTCATGATGCAAAATCTAAAGCCGGAAGTGCGGTAACATCAGGTAAATCAATTATTGAAAAGGAAGCTGGCGATATTAAATCGGCAATAAAAGCTGGTGTAGATGCTTATCGCGAAACCAAGAATTCATAAAATAAAAATTCTTAAACTGAATTAAATTATTAAAATCATATGAACGTCTTTACAGTTCTAAACGTAATGCTGTTAATTTCTGCCTCGTTATTATGTCTTGCTTTAATTTATTATCTCTACAAAATCACAAAATCTTTTGAGGAAATCAAAAATAACGTAAAGGAACTTGCTTCGGATATGAAGCCATTGATTGCATCAACTACAGAGTTAAGTGAAAAATTATCAAACATAACTTCAGAAGCTCGCGGGCAGATGCAAATAACACACGATATGGTTACGAATGTTAAGCACCGAGTTGACATGATTTTAGGATTTGAAGAAAGAATTCGAAGAGGAATTGAAGAGCCCGTTTTAAGTTTGGTGAGAAATTTTTCGGCGATAGTTAACGGAGTAAATGCTTTTTGGAATTCCTACAAAAAACACTAGAGATAATTAATTATTCACACCCTGCATCTTAGGAGGAACTCACTTGAAAGAATACACGGCGGAATCTATACGCAATATTGCATTCATCGGTCATGGTGGAAGCGGAAAGACAACACTATCTGAAATTCTTTTGTATCAAACAAACCAAATAAATCGTATTGGAAACATTAACGAAGGTAATACAGTATCCGATTACTCACCTAACGAAATAGAAAAACAAATTTCGATCTCAACTTCATTGCTTCATCTTGAATGGAATCACACCAAAATTAATGTTCTTGATACACCCGGTTACACAGACTTTATCGGAGAAGTTAAAGCTGCTATGAGGGTCTGCGATACGGCAGTTATGGTTCTTAAATCGGCAGAAGGAGTTGAGGTTGGATCGGAAACAACAGGCACTTTTATAAATGAGTACGGTCTTCCATCCGCTATTATAATAAATAAAATTGATAACGAGCATTCGCATTACAAAGAAACAGAACAGCAGGCAAAAAATCGATTATCGTCAGGAGCTATCATCGTAACGTTTCCAGCAAATGAGGGTATTAACTTTGATACTGTCGTAGATGTTATTAAAATGAAAGCATACACTTACGGAGCTCCCGGAACCAGAAGCGTAATCGAAAAAGATGTTCCCGATAGTTTAAAAAGTCAGGCTGAAGCTTATCGAACAGAACTGATTGAAAAAGTTGCTGAAACTACCGAAGACTTGATGAACAAGTATTTTGAAAATGGTTCGTTGACAGAGGATGAACTGAAATTGGGGTTGAAGCAATCGATAATTAAAAGAAACTTCACACCCGTATTTGCTTTATCTGCATCGAAAGGTGTTGGATTAAATAACTTCCTGGAATTTGTTAGTTTATATTTTCCTTCCCCCGCTGATAGAGTTGTTGAAGAGGGAATGTTAAAAGGGTCCGATAAACCTTTAGTAATTAAACCAGATGATAAAGGTGAACCTGTTCTTTTTATATTTAAAACTATATCCGAGCAGCATGTTGGGGAATTGTCTTTATTCAAAGTATATTCAGGCACAGCTGTTCCTGGATTAGATTTAATAAACCAATCAAACAGTAAATTTGAGAGATTGAGTCAGCTATCTATTCTAAATGGAAATAAAAGAACTGAGATGCCTAAAATTCATTCCGGTGATTTCGGTGCTGTTGTTAAGTTGAAGGATACACACACTAATAATACTTTATCTTCAAAAAATTTTTCTGTTGTAATTAAACCGATAGCTTTTCCCGATCGTGTAATAACAGCCGCCATCATTCCCAAAGCAAAAGGCGATGAGGATAAGATTGCTTCAGGGCTTCATACTCTTCATGAGGAAGATCCATCATTTAATGTTAAGTATGATCCCGAAATTTCTCAGACAATTATTTCAGGACAAGGTGAGCTTCAGCTTTCCTTAGCTGTTAAACGATTAAAAGAAAGATATGGAGTTGAAGTAGATTTAGTTGAACCGCGTATTCCATACAGAGAGACAATGAAAAGCGTTGTCACCGATGCCGAATACAAGCATAAGAAGCAATCTGGTGGAAGAGGACAGTTCGGTCACGTTCATTTTAAAATGGAACCGCTGCCAAGGGGAAAAGAATTTGAATTCGTAAATGCAATTGTTGGGGGCGTCGTGCCTGGAAGATTTATTCCTGCAGTTGAAAAAGGAGTAATTGAGACAATGCAAAAGGGTGTCTTAACAGGAAATCAAGTTGTTGATGTTAAAGTAACTTTGTTCGATGGAACATATCATACTGTTGACTCGGATGAAATGTCATTTAAAATTGCCGCATCGCAGTGTTTCCGAAAAGGATTTATGGAAGGAAAACCATGTCTGCTGGAGCCAATCTATATACTTGAAGTGAAGGTTCCCGAAGATTATATGGGAGATGTTATGGGTGATATTTCAAGCAAGCGTGGTAAAATTCTTGGTATGGACTCAGATGGTAAATTCCAAATTATTAAAGCGTATGTACCTCTCGCAGAACTTTATAAATATTCTTCTCATCTCCGTAGTTTAACTTCAGGCCGTGGTGCTCATAAAATTAAGTTCGCTTATTACGAAGAAGTGCCGAAAGAAGTTGAGCAAAAAATTGTTGATGAGTATAAAAAGCAAAAAGAGGAAGGAAATTAAATTTGGCGGATTTATTCCGCTTTTTTTTATTATGCAAAAACTTTGGTCACCCTGGCGTTCACAGTATATTGATTCATTCAAAGATAAAGTACCTAAAACAGGCTGTTTTCTTTGTAATGCTGCTAATCTAAATGCTGATGATGTAGATAATCTTCTCATTATCAAAGGTCGGCTTACGTTTACAATTCTCAATCTCTATCCATACAATAACGGTCACTTGATGATTGTTCCTTATACTCACAAAGCTGATCTGCTTTCATTAACTAAAGAAGAGAATATGGAGATAATGGAACAACTTAAACTCTCGGTAAGAGCTCTTGAGGAAGTTTTAAAACCCGAAGGATTTAACATCGGTGTAAATATTGGAAAAGCAAGTGGTGCCGGGGTAGATGATCATATTCATTATCATATAGTGCCGAGATGGAATGGCGATACCAATTTTATGCCTGTACTCGGTGAGGTAAAAGTTATCTCACAAGATTTACTGACAACGAAAAAAAATCTGCAAACCGCTTTCAAAAAATTGATGAACGAAACCAAATCTTAGTACACAAACTTCTCGCTTATTTTATCCAAATAAATTTTTTTTTAAGTTTGTTTTATCGATAAGTAAACTTTTATCAAATGATATCTTTATGATACCCAAGCAATTCAAATATTATATCGCCGTCTTAATCGTAGTCAACCAGAGGCTGACAAGTCTTCTCTTTATCTTAGTCTTTATTCTTTTCATTCCAGCATGTACCGCAAGCAAAGCACCTCGATACGAACAAAAGCCAAAAGAGGAAGAAAAGATTATTGAACCGACAACATTGCTTAAAACTATGGATGTAAGGGAAAGAGAATTAATTAAGAAACTAAAAATATCAGCAGTGGATAGGATAAGATTTGAGTATGACTCCAAAGGAAAATTGGTTAATAAAGGAAAATTGTCAACTGCAAAGTATGATCTAAAAGGATTTTTGACTGAGACTACGATATTTGATAAAAATGGAAGAGCACAAAATCGATTCGAATACAAATATTCTGATAAGGGATTTCGAATCGAAGCTTGGAGATATGATGCCCAAAATAAGTCCGATAAAAAATATACTTATGAATATGATAAGGCTGGAAATAAAATTAAATCCACACGATATAACTTGAAAGGAAAAGCCGAGAAATATTATGAGTATGATTATGACTCAAACCTCAATTTAATTTCCGATGAATGGTACGACGCGGATGGAAACTCAGAATATAAAATTGAAAACGAGTACAATGATGAAGGAATGAAGACTACTTCCAGTAGTTATGACGAAAATGATAGGTTAAACTTTAGATACATTTACAAGTATGATGACAATAAGAATATTATTGAAGAGCAGAAATATGATGATAATGAAAAGCTTATAGGAATTATTCAATATCTCTATAAGTATTACTGATGAATAAAAAACTTAGAATAGGAACTTGCAGCTGGAAGTATGATTCGTGGAAGGGGATTGTCTATCCTGAAAATGAAAATATTAATTATTTGGAGGAATATTCCCGACATTACGATACCGTTGAGATTGATCAATGGTTTTGGTCTCTGTTTTCAAGTACTAAAATTGCCTTACCGCAAAAATCTGCAGTGCTTGAGTATAAAGAATCAGTTTCGAAAGATTTTAAGTTCACAATAAAAGTTCCAAACTCAATCACACTCACTCATTTCTATAATAAAAATAAAACTGAAGAACTCGTAAAGAATCCACACTTTCTTTCCAACAATTTATTCGAGGAGTTTTTAGATTTAATCGAACCGATAAAAGGTCAAATCGGCTGTTTGATGTTTCAGTTTGAATATCTTAACAAACATAAAATGGCTTCGCTAAATCGTTTCATGGAAGTGTTTCAAGCATTTCATGCAAATTTGCGTAAGGAAATTCCTGCTATAGGAATTGAAATTAGAAATCCGAATTACCTTATAAAAAAATATTTTGAATTTCTGAACAGCTTAAATATTTATCATGTATTTCTTCAAGGATATTATATGCCTTCAATATTCGACCTGTACAAAAACTTTAATGCTTTCATAAAAGATCTGGCTGTAATTCGATTACATGGAGAAGATAGGCAGGGGATAGAAAAAATAAGTGGAAGTAATTGGAATAAAATTTACATCGATCGGCACGCAGAATTGAAAAAAGTTGCAGAATTGGTGAATGATCTCGCTTCACGTAAGATTGATGTTTACTTAAACATCAACAATCATTATGAAGGTTCAGCTCCGCTCACAATTGAGAGAATTAAAAAATATTTAGCGTAAGCGCGATTGTAAATTCCAAATCCTAAAAAACAAATTCCAGATAATCCCAATATTCAAATCCCCATCATCAAGTTTAGATATTTGAATATTATCTTTATAACTTACTCAAGTTGATGCTAAAATTTTTTCGCCAATGACATAGTCATCCCGCTGGGATAATTACACTAATATTCTCGAATCATTATAGAAAATATTAGACTCACATTAGTGTTTATTCGTGGCATATACTAAATTTCTTTTAATAGGCGGTTAACTTGAGTAACTTACTTATTATTCAGCGTTTGGTGCTTGTGATTTCGACAGCTTATTATTAATTGAAACTATGTAAATCTACTTTAGCAGCTTTTCAATTTCATCCATCACGTTATTCATTCTTTTCATGGTAAGCTCAAACGGCTGTTGAGATAACGGATCAATTCCTGTATCTTTTATTAAATCGATCGGATATTTAGAATTGCCGCCTTTTAATAGATTATAATAATCATTTACTGCAGGATTTCCTTCGTCAAATATTTTCTGCGCAATTGCAGTTCCATAAATGAGTGAAGTTGAATATTGATATACATAATAAGCGTAATTGATAAAATGAGGTATGTAAGCCCACTCGTAAGCGATGTATGGATCAACAATGCAAACTCCAGTATTGTGACCGTAATATTTTTTAACTAATTCATAATAAGCATTGCTGATGATCTCACCGGTCAATGGCTCATCGTGCTCTACCATTTTATGCATTTCAAGTTCAAACTCTGCAAATAAAGTCTGCCTGAAAATTGTATTTCTCAGCAACTCAAGGTATGAACCTAAAATGGAAAGTTTTTCTTCATCACTTCTTGTAGTTTTCACCAAGTAATTGTTTAAAAGAGTTTCGTTTACAGTTGAAGCAATCTCTGCAACAAAGATGGAATAACCGGCGTCAACAAACGGCTGAGTTTTATTGGAGTAGTAGCTGTGCATTGTATGCCCAAGCTCGTGAGCTAAAGTCGAGAGGGATTCATAGTTATCATTCCAATTTGTTAGAATATACGGATGAACATCATAGGAAGAACCGTTAGAATAAGCTCCGCTTCTTTTCCCGGTTGAAGGATAATAATCAATCCATCTATTGCTGAAAGCAGTGTTAAGAGTTTTAAGATAATCTGCTCCTAACGGATTTAATCCTGACAAAATTAATTTTTGACCTTCTTCAATTGTGTAACTCTTATCTAATCTTTTTACCAATGGAGTGTATAAATCGTAATAGTGAAGAGTATCAATACCAAGCATTTTCTTTTTTAATTCTAGAAAACGATGTAGTGTCGGAAGACTCTTATGGATTTGGTCAATCAAATTTTCATACACCGATGTAGGGATATTATTGGCACTCAGAGCGTATTCAAGCGCTGAACTAAATTTTTTGTTCTTAGCAAAGGCAAAATCATTTTGAATTTTACCGGAATAGTTAGCACCTAATGTATTTTGAAATTTACCGTAATTATTGAAAAAACTTTCAAAAATTTTCTTTCTGTCATCTCTATTTCCAGTTGATCGATAACGAGTATATGAAGCTGGAGTTAATTTTACATTTTCATTAGTCGATAAAGCTACTTCTGTGAAAGGCATTTCAGCATTATTAAAAATTCCGTAAACATTGGATGGTGTTTCTGCGGTAATCCCAAAGCTTGCAAGTATTTTCTCTTCTTCAGCTGAGAGAGTATGATCTCTTAACCTCTGAATATCCTCAATGAACATTTTGAACTCTGTAAGTTCCTTTTTCTGACTAAAGAAGTTCTTAATTATTTGAGGATCTATCTTTAGAATTTCCGGACTGATAAAAGAAGTCTTTTGGGAAAACTCTGAACCGAGTGTAGAAGCAATCTGTGCGGATGCTTGATTATCGGAAATTCTTAAATCTTCATCTCTGCGCTGGTTTGCATAACTAATAAACTTGTAAAAATCCTTGAGCAAATTTGTATAGGTTTTTAGTCCAGAGTATAGATCGTCAGCACTATTGTCAAGTTTGCCCTGATACTCCGTGACCTTTTGGAGCTCCATTGATATTTTTTCTTTATCTTCTAACCATTCATTTTCTGATTTGTAGAGATCCTCTAAATTCCATTTGTACTTAGGGTCGACATCTTTTCGTTCCAAATCTTGTCCAAAAATGTTTGTATTAGCTAAGATGATAATAATTATAGAAAGCGAGAAAAGTTTTTCTCTAACCATTTTTTATACTAACCTTTATTTTTATGTAAAAAATTATTGGCGGAAACTTATAGAATTTAGCTGAGAAAAAAGAATTAAATTTGATGAGCGGTAGTGCAAAAATTATATACTTTAGTGTTATTGCAAAAAGACCATATAAGTATTATTTTTCCATTCGTTAAACGGGCTCGTAGCTCAGTTTCAGCCGGAGGCTGATCCGCCTCAGGCGGAGGCGAGTAGGTAACTCATAATCAGCGGGTCGAAATTTATGGAAAATAAAAAATTGTAGATTGGGCTCGTAGCTCAGTTGCCTGTCCGCCTTTGGTGGAGTTAGAGCAACTGACTGAAAATTAGCCCATCTAAAATTCAATAAGTAAAAATTAAAAGTATTGGGGCCCATAGCTCAGTTGGTTAGAGCAGCTGACTCATAATCAGCGGGTCGGAGGTTCAAGTCCTTCTGGGCCCACATAAGAATGCGAAAGCGATATGTTTTCGCATTTTTTTATTTTAATGAAAAATGTAAAAATCATCTGTTTTCAAAAAGCAACTTAATTTGACCTACAACTAATTCAATTACAACTTCAGTCGGAAATCTAACTCCGAGTATTTATAAGAAATCTAAAAGACATCAATGTTAAAGATTACTTATTTTATTGAAAGGATTGGGATAATTTTTATTCGGAATTAATTGATTGAATGATTGCTTAACTTCTTAAAAGTATGTTACTAGAAAATTATCCATAATATTAATTGAGAAAATATATATTGGGTTTAGCTTGACTTAAGTGGTTAAATACATTAAATTTTAGTTAAACGTTTAACCATATTTAAATGAAACCAACAATAAAAGATATTGCAAACAAAGCCGGTGTTTCGATTGCAACAGTTTCATATGTGATTAACAAGACTAAACCCATCTCTGCAGAAACAAAAAACCGCGTACAAAAAACTATTAAATCCTTAAACTACCATCCTTCCAAATCAGCAAGAAGTTTGGTTACTGGTAAAACAGGTAATATCGGTTTTATACTTACTGATGATCATTTTTTAAGAACTGAACCGTTCTATACAAGAATATTTTTGGGAACTGAGTTTGAGGCACGCGGCGAGGGCTATTACATATTATTAACAAGTATTAAACCTGATTTTAACGAAAAGGATTCATTACCGCGTTTTATTTTAAATAAAAGTGTTGATGGATTGTTAATAGCTGGAAAGATACCCAGTATTCTTATCTCAAGATTATCGGCCTATAATATTCCAACCGTTTTTGTTGATTTTATTCCTCCAGGAAATAATTATCCTCTTGTATTAATTGACAATATCCAAGGTGGATTGTTAGCGACTAGCCACTTAATAAATCTTGGGCATAGAAATATTGCCTACATTTCTGGAGATATTGATCATCCAAGTCTATCCGATAGATTATCAGGTTATAAGCAAGCTTTAGAAAATGCGAAAATTCCTATACGGAACAATCTAATTTTTACTAATACGAATTATCCTGATAGGCAAAATGGTTTTTATTTGGCAAAAAAATTATTTACGAATAATAAAGAAGTAACATCTGTATTCGCCGGTAATGATGCCCAAGCTATTGGTGTAATGCACTATTTAAAAGACAATGGATATAAAATTCCAAAAGATGTTTCAGTAATTGGTTTTGATGACATTGAAGCAGATTTAATGCTGGACCCACCATTGACTACAATAAGAGTTCCAAAAGTTGAATTGGGTGTAGAAGCGCTTAGACTAATTGTTAATCTTCTTAAAAACAAAAAATCTATTCACAAAAAAATTCTTATTCCAGTTGACTTAATTATTAGAAATTCGACATCAGCTTATAAACCTAGATGATAAATAATTATGCTTGCCGCAGTATTTAGTAGTACCAGAAACATTACAGTAAGAGACTATTGTCTTAGACCGTTAGAGAAAAGTGAGCTTCTTATTAAAGTCGCTTATTGTGGAGTGTGTGGTACCGATAGACATATATATGAAGGTAATGCTTCTTCTAGTTTACCTGTTATACTCGGACATGAATACAGTGGTGTAATAACAGATAAAGGAAGTAAGGATGCTAAATTTGATATCGGCAATAAAGTAGTAGTCGATCCAAATATTTACTGCGGGTATTGTAGATACTGCAGAATTGGAAAGATTAATTTTTGTGAAAATCTTAAAGCTCTTGGAGTGACACTAAACGGTGGATTTGCAGAATATTCGATTGTCCCTGTTTCACAAGCTTATCGCGTTCCAAATGATTTCGATCTACGTATAGCCACGTTTGCTGAACCTCTCTCTTGCTGTTTGAGAGGGATTGAACATGCAGGAATAAGCCCTGGAAATTCAGTGGTCATAATAGGCGGAGGAACGATAGGTTTGCTCATGGTACAATTAGTGAAAAATGCTGGAGCCTCAAGAATCATACTAATTGAACCCGATCCACATAAACAAAAGTTGGGGATTGAACTTGGGGCAGACTATTATTTCAGTTCTATTGAGGAAGGAATTTTTGAAAAGATAAACGAATTAACCGACTCCCAGGTTGATGTAGCAATCGAATGTGTTGGGAATAAAGACACCGTAGATCAAGCGATTAAACTTGCAGGTAAGGGAGGCAAAATTGTGATATTCGGTCTGGCACCAAAAGATCAACACATTACTTTGAATTTACAACATCTCTTCCAAAATGAATTAAAAATATTTAATTCATTCCTTAATCCATTTACGATTAAACCAGCAATTGACTTATTAACTCAAAACAGAATTAAAGTTCAAAAACTAATTACGAAACAAATCTGTCTTAAAGATATAAATAACTTTTTTCACAATAATGGTTTTGCGCACAATATTAAAGTTCTAATAATCAACAATAACTAACAACTAATTACAAGGAGGAGCTATGTCTCATCTTAGCAATTTTTTTCAATGGTGTATTGGATTTTTATCCATCATAATGGTGGCAATTCAAATTCCTTTACAGGCACAAAGCGGAATGAACCTATTTGGCAGTTTCGAACAGCAATTGCCATCATACTGGACAAAGGGAGCAGAACCCAGTGGTTCAACACTAAGCTGGGCGACGGATCAATTCAGGTCAATGGGCAAATCACTCAAGATAACGAAGACGACAACATCAGAAGCAGCAAA
>MHAR01000090.1 GCA_001803045.1 Ignavibacteria bacterium RIFOXYB12_FULL_35_14
AGACTGATTGTCTGATCTATCGCCTCTTTCTTCCAAATTATTAAGGGAAAGGATATCGCTTACGGCCTTGATTTTTTACATAACAGGTAATAAGGTTGAATAATTATGAATTCAGCAGGTTACTAAGGTAATAAGGTTCAAGTTAAATGAAACTAAGAACATTGAAGGATGTATGAAACTTCACTTTGACAGCAAGCAGGGATTTCAATTAGAAGCTGTAAAAGCAATAACTGATATCTTTGAAGGACAGCAATTGAGTAGTGGTGACTTTGAATTTTCAATCACTCAGCCTGGCGCATTGCTTACTGAAAACGGTTTCGGCAACAAGATTGATTTTTCCCACCTCGACCAGTTGAAAGAAAATATTCAGCGGGTTCAAAAAAATAACGGATTAATAATTTCAACTGAAGATGAAATTATAAATAACGGCTGGAATTTTTCTGTTGAAATGGAAACGGGCACAGGAAAAACTTATGTCTATCTCCGCACCATTTATGAATTGAATAAACTTTACGGCTTCAAAAAACTTGTAATCGTTGTTCCTTCGGTTGCCATTCGTGAAGGCGTAATGAAAAACCTTGAAATAACAGAAGAACATTTTCAAAATCTTTACGATAAAGTGCCGGTGACTTCTGATGTTTATGACAGCAAGAAAGTTTCCAATTTGAGAGGTTTTGCATCTGCAAATACTATTCAGGTATTAGTCATCAATATTGATTCATTTGCGAAAGATGAAAACATAATAAACAAGCCAAACGATAAACTCACAGGCAAAAAACCAGTTGAGTTTATTCAAAGCTGCAAGCCGATTGTGATTGTGGACGAACCGCAGAATATGGAAACTGAAATCCGCAAAAGAGCAATTGAAAATTTATATCCGCTTTGCACGCTTCGCTATTCTGCAACGCACACAAACCTCTACAACCTTATGTACTCTCTCAATCCGGTTAAAGCGTATGATTTGGGATTAGTGAAACAGATAGAGGTTGATTCTGTTGTAAGCGAAAATGATTTTAACTCTCCATTTCTCCAATTAGAAAATATCACTCGAACTGGAAATGCAATTAAAGCAAAAGTTAAAATTGATGCAGCCACAGAAAATGGAGTAAAAAGAAAATCAGTTACTGCAAGTGGAAAGAAGCTTGATTTGTTTCTGCTGTCAAACAGAAATGAGAAGTACGACGGGCTGAAAATTTATGAAATTGATTTTGGCAGTGAACAAATTGAACTTAACAACGGAATTGTTTTGAAGAAAGGTGAAACGCAAGGCGGAATGAACGATGAAGTAATGCGTTTTATGATAAGCAAAACCGTTGAAGAACATCTGAAAAAAGAAAAGAGCTACAAAGAGAAAGGAATAAAAGTCCTTTCGCTTTTCTTTATTGACAAAGTGAAAAATTATCGTGAGTATGATTCCAACGGAAGCCCTATTAAAGGAAAGTTTGCACAATGGTTTGAAGAAATTTATCAAAAGGAAATTTCTAAGCCTGTTTATAAAGGTTTAATTTCTTATCTGGTTGACGATATACACAATGGTTATTTCTCGCAAGACAACAAAGGCAGGGTAAAAGACACAGGGGGAGAAACGCAATTAGATGATGATACATACAAATTGATAATGCAGGATAAAGAAAAACTGCTTGACGTGAATGTTCCGCTTCAATTCATATTCAGCCACTCTGCTTTGCGTGAGGGTTGGGACAATCCAAATGTATTTCAGATTTGCACTTTGAATGAAACAAGATCGGAAATAAAAAAGCGGCAGGAAATTGGCAGAGGACTACGCTTGTCCGTAAATCAGGACGGACAAAGAATTTTTGATCCCAACATAAATAGATTGACGGTAGTTGCAAATGAACGATACGAGGATTTTGCAAAAGCATTGCAGACAGAAATTCAGGAAGATTGCGGAGTTGATTTTTCAGGCAGAACAAAAAATAAGAATGATAAGAAGAAAGTGAATTACAGAAAAGGTTTTGAAGCAGACCCGAAGTTTTTACAGATTTGGGAGAAGATAAGATTTCAAACAAAATACAGCGTCAATTACGATACACAAAAACTCATTACACTTGCTGCAAACGCAGTGAGCAAAATGGATGAAACGAAAAAACCCACCATTCGGTCAACCAAGAAAAAAGTTTTGTTAACTGATGAAGGCGTGGAAGGTCAATTAGTGAGCGATAGTGCAAATGACGATTATAAAATTGATTTTGAAATTCCCGATATGTTGTCTTACATACAAAGTAAAACAGAATTGACCCGAAGTACCATTTTAGAAATAATGAAAAATTCAAAACGACTAAAAGAGTTGTTGCTCAATCCACAGTTGTTTATGGACAATGCAGTTTCAATAATCAAAGACGAATTACACCAGTTGATGATTGACGGAATTAAATACGAAAAAATCGGGGATAAGATTTACGAAATGACCTTGTTTGACGACAGCGATTTTGAAATTTACCTTGACAATTTTACGCATACTGTTAAAGACAGTTCAAAGACAATTTATGAAAATTACATTCCGCTTGACAGTGGAGTAGAAAATCAGTTTGCAAAAGACTGCGAGAGTAGTGAACAAATTGAATTTTATTTTAAGCTTCCTTACTGGTTTGAGATTGCCACACCAATTGGGAAATACAGACCTGACTGGGCAGTGGTTTTCAAAGGTGAAAAGAAAATTTATTTTGTTGCCGAGACAAAATCAGCCGGACAGGAATTGAGAGGAAGCGAAAAGTTAAAAATCGAATGTGGGACAGCACACTTTAAGAACTTTGAAGATATAGTTTATAAAAGGGTTTCATCAGTTTCAGAATTGAGTAATTGATTTGACTATTTTCCATTAAATTGCCGAATAGAGAGTTAATCCCTACTCAACTATCCACTCCTCATAACTTCTTTCACCCCAGAATTTATAATTCTTTCCTTCATATTCAGTTCCGGAGAGAATGCTTTGGATGAATCCGTTTCTTTCAACCAGAACCGTGTGGAAAATTTCAACATTTGGATTTTCTTTTAGGCGAAATTGTACTCTCCTTTTAAGTGTTGTATAACGAGTGAATGATGTATCGCTTTCATCTGTAAACTTAAAATCCTTTTCTAACCTTTCTTTCATCATTTTACTTTTGTAGTAAGTACTGCCTGTCGGACTAACAATATTTTTTCCGTTAATCATTACATCTCTGTCATCATAAGCAATCACACTTAAATAATGATCTCCTGATTCTCTCAACCATTCAAAAATTTTATCGCCATGTTTAATTGAATCTTCGTGCCCATAGTTGCTGTCAAGAAAGGTAATTCGTTCAACATTGTTGGGGATTTTCTCTGCGCTGTTAAGAAATCCAAAGATGAAACTTCCGCCTCCGCTGTGTCCGCTTAAAACAAGTTTAACTTCATAGGGTTTGAATAAATTGATGAGGGAATCTACCAATGACTTAATGACCAAATGATTGTTCTCTGTTTTCCTTCTCCACGCTGGCCAGCTTTTCCCGTCAGTCATAAGGTAGGCAATGATGATGTTAGCATCTTTGTAATGTTCTCTCAAAAATCTTGTCTGTGCACCAATATGCTGAATATCAAAATGCCAATCGTTTCCGGGTTCAAGTTTTTTACCAATTGTCCATTCAATCGAGTTGCCGTTTGGCAAAGCATAGAGAATAAGCAAAGTTTTCTTGGTCGATTCAAAATTATTTTTGGAAGGAGAATTGATGTGAACAGAAACTTCAGGATCAAACCGAAGATTTAGAGTTCTTTCATCAAAGTGTTCGCTTCTGATAAATTTTTCGAAGACATTTCTATCTTCTAAACTCTGCGAGATAATAGAAGTATTAAGCAGAAACGAAGCAATAACTGAAATGTAGGAAGAGTGTATCATACAAAAATATTTTTCATTCATTTAAATAACTCACAAATATAATAGTCCCGACATTCATGTCGGGGATTAGATGAACCCCTAATACGGGGCTTTAACCACATCAAAGTTATTATTGTGGCTATCCGAAGGATTCCTTTGGAAAAGCCAATACTCGTTCTCTTTTCATTAACAGTTGACTGAAGTCAACTGCAAAGAGATGGATTTCCAGAGTTATGCAACAGACCCTAAAGGTCGTGGCTATTTAAAACTAACAACCTCTTAATAAAATTTTGCTTCACCTTAATTTAAGAAAATGTGCTTCTTAGTTTATAATAAATTAAATTTCGATAGCCATTAAAGTAAAATATGTAACAAGTAATAAATATTAAATAATAAATTAAAAATGAAATGCCCTGCTTGCGATGAACTGATGATAGTTCTCGAACTCGAAGAAATAGAGATAGATTACTGCACTGAATGCGAAAGCATTTGGCTCGATGGCGGTGAGCTTGAGCTATTGCTTGAGGAAGCATCTGAGAAAGAAGAATTATTAACCTCATTCAAAGTTGATGATAATTCAGTTGAAAAGAAGTATCGCTGTCCGATTTGTTTTAAGAAAATGGATAAGGTTTTTGTTGGATCGGAAAGTAAAGTCTTAATTGATAGATGTAAGAACCATCACGGGCTATGGTTCAACAAAGGTGAACTTTATGATGTCGTAAAACTCGGCAGCTTAGATGAAGAGAACAAGGTTCTAACTTTGCTCAGAGAAATTTTTAAACATAAACTTTCCGGAGGTTCATAATGGCTTTAATAATTGTACTTGCAGTTATTGCATTCTTGGTTTTCTTTATTATGTCAATATACAATTCATTGATACGGCTTCGCAATCAAGTAAAGAATGCCTGGTCGCAGATTGATGTTCAGCTTAAACGCCGGCATGATTTAATACCCAACTTGCTGGAAACTGTAAAGGGATACATGGTTCACGAAAGAGAAACTTTACAAAACATTACAAATGCCCGTGCACAAGCAATGTCTGCTGCAAGCATTCAGGATAAAGCCAAAGCTGAAGGGCAGTTAACTGATGCAATGACAAAGTTTAACATTGCGGTCGAGAATTATCCCGACTTAAAAGCAAATCAAAACTTCCTTGCACTTCAGGAAGAGCTTTCATCGACAGAAAATAAAATATCGTTCTCAAGGCAAAATTATAACGATCAAGTTCTGTACTATAACAACAAGATTGAAATGTTTCCTTCAAATATTCTTGCGGGAATGTTCAACTTTACAAAAGAAGCATTTTTTGAATTAGAAGATAAAGGTGAAAGAGGCGTTCCCAAAATCAGTTTCTAAGGAGAAAAAAGAATTTGCAGAAACCCCACGCTTCTCCCATAGGGATGCCTCTGGCAAGCGTGGGGTGTGTAAAACTAAAAACAAAATTGGCTTTAGCCCTGATATAAATATGACTTGTGTGGTAGATCAAAATATGGATTCATATTATTGGGGGTAAGAAGAACAATCAGAGTATTTTAACTAATGGCGGCATGAAACAATTTTTTCAACGCATTCTTGAGAACTAAAAGAAGGAACCTATTCACATTTAATATGAAAAGTTATTTACTGGATCTGAATTTAATTTTTAAGGCTAATGCCTCAATTTCACTTCTTACTTATCCCCACGATAAATCGTGGGGTTAATTCAAGTTAAATAGCAATATGCTGAAACACGATTGTATTATTATGAAATAATTTTTTAATAGTTGTATGTGGGAATTAATTAGAGCAAACCAGCGCAAGTCCTTCTGGCTTTTCATAGGCATGAGCATACTGCTTTTGCTTTTGGGTTATGCAATTGGAAGCAGTTTTATTCCGGAAGGCGGCGGTTCATTCGGTGTTCTTGTTGCTTTGGGAATTTGGATGGTACTTTCAATTATCAGCATTGCATTCGGCAGCAATATACTTTTAGCAATCAGTGGTGCAAAAGAAGTCACCTCTGAAGTTCATCCCCAGCTTTTTAATGTTGTTGAAGAAATGAAAATTGCTGCGGGTCTTCCCAACATTCCTAAAATTTATATTATTAATGAAGAAGCCCCGAATGCATTCGCAACAGGAGTAAAACCCGAGAACAGTGCAATTGCTGTTACGGCAGGACTTTTATCAAAGCTTAATCGAGACGAGCTTCAGGGAGTTGTAGCTCACGAAACGGCTCACATCTTCAACCGTGATATACGATTTATGACCTTGGCAGGAATTATGCTTGGTGCTATAGTTCTTATTTCCGAAATATATTTTAGAGGAATGTGGATTTCCGGTGGAGGCAGAAGGTACAGCTCTAAATCATCAAAGAGCAGCGGGCAGGGGCAAGTAATCATTATGATTGCCGCAATTGCACTTGCAATCTTAGCTCCCATTCTTGCACGCTTGCTTTATCTTGCGATCTCTAGAAAACGCGAATACCTTGCCGATGCAACTGCAGTGCGCTTTACAAGATATCCTGAGGGATTAGCTTCAGCTTTAGAAAAGATCTCCGAATCAACGTTAGATTTAAGAAGTGCAAACAAAGTTACTGCACCGATGTATATTGTGAATCCATTGAAAGAAAAAGGAATGAAGATTGCTGATTTGACAAGCACACATCCTCCTATCTCTGAGCGAATTAGAATTTTGCGAAGCATTTCACAAGGCGCAGGATTCATTGATTACCAAACTGCTTTCGATAAGATAAAACGAAAAGCAACCCCGATTATTCCTGCATCTGCATTGACTAATCCAGAAAAAGTTGAAATAAAAATACCGGGCGAGGCAACTGTTGCTCAAGAATCAACCAAGCAGCAAAAAAGAACGCTTGGAGACTTGATGATGACGGTGAACAATTACTCTTTTCTTGCTTGCGTCTGTGGAATGAAAATAAAAATTCCCGCAGGCTTTGGAACAAATAGACCAAAAGTTACTTGTCCAAGATGCGGGCATGTGAGTGCTGTTGCTGCAAACAAAACCATTTGAATTCGCTATTCATTGAGTTAATAAGTTTACTTTCAGTTTTGACGGCTCGTTATTATGATAACAATTTATCCTATGACAGTTATATTATTACAAATGAAATAGCAGCTTAAAAATGAAATGTAAAAAAAAGATTAATCCATTTTATGGAAGATCTAATCCGGTATGTCAAACCCTTCTCACTTGAGAGCAACGCTGCAGGCGTTATTAGTTACATTCCTATGGTCAACATCATTTGTAATTATTAAGTTGGGTCTGGAAGAAATTCCGCCATTAACATTTGCCGGTTTACGCTATGTGATAGCTTTCATTTGTCTTCTGCCTTTTACTTTCACGAAAAAGAAGATCGGCGCTATAAAAAATATTGAAAAGCGCGATTGGCTTAGACTAATTTATCTGGGTATAATGTTTATAACAATTACTCAGGGAGCCCAATTTATAGGTCTTTCGCTTCTCCCTGCTGTTACGGTAAGTCTTTTGCTGAATTTTACACCTGTAATTGTAGCGGTGCTTGGAATTTACCTTCTCGCAGAAAAACCTGGTTTGGTGCAATGGACCGGCATTGCTTTGTTCATTACCGGAATCCTGATTTACTTTTTCCCGGTTTTTCTCTCAGCTTATCAAGGTTTAGGAATTATTGTAATGCTTATCGGTGTTGCAGCAAATGCAGGCTCTGCAATTCTAGGAAGAGGTATTAACCGTGAAGCTAAATTATCTCCACTGGTGGTTACGGTTGTTAGTATGGGAATAGGTTCTATGCTGCTTCTTGTAATAGGAATACTTACGCAAGGTTTACCTTCCATAAACCTTAAAAACATGTTTTATTTATTATGGCTTTCTGCTGTTAATACCGCTTTTGCTTTTACACTCTGGAATTCAACGCTTCGTTCATTAAGAGCTATGGAATCAAGTATAATCAACAGTACGATGCTTATTCAAATCGCGGTTCTTGCATGGATATTTATTGGTGAACCGATAACCTGGAAAGAAGGCTTGGGAATGATTATTGCCGGAATCGGTGCGGTAGTTGTACACATTAGAAAATGAACAAACAAAGATCATCAAATCATTAAACTATAAAATATGAATAAAGCACTTATCAAAACACATTTATTCTTTTTAATCTTATTAATTGGAATTGTTGGATGTTCTTCTAAAGATGTTATTAAAGAGCAAGATAAGGAGCAAGAAGAGGAGAAGCTTGAAGATATTTCGGAAATGACAGAAGAAGTTTTGGAAGTAAAATTTGAGCATGTAGCTAAGTCTCTGCCGGTTATCTTTCCGCCTTCAGCTAAAATAGAATCTATAAATGCTGATCGAATGAATCGACTTTTAGAAATAAATCTCAGCAAGGAATTTTCTTATGTTCCTTTTAGGAACGAAACAGTTGAAATGTTATATGAAGAATTCCGTGATGAATTTGGTTCCGGTTATGAAGATTATAAAATGCAGATAAAAGCGTTGGGCTATCCCATTGAACAGCTTATTCCCAATTATTTTAGAAGCGGATATGCTGAATATGATCAGAGCAGAATTCCATCGAGCAGATTTAAAAGACCAGATCCAGTAGTTAGGAATGTCAATTCTAAAAATAATTCATCGAAAGGGCTTGCCGGCAAAAACATTTTACTTTGGCATAGTCATGGCTGGTACCACAATTTAAAGCTTGAGAGATGGGAATGGCAGCGTCCAAGATTATTTCAAAGTGTAGAGGATTTGATTCCGATGTCATTCACAATTCCATATCTTATTCCTATGCTGGAAAATGCAGGTGCAAACGTTTTTATTCCGCGAGAAAGGGATGTTCAGACAAATGAAGTTATTGTTGACAATGATTCTCCTACTAATCTGATAACAAAATCGAGATTCATAGTTCGCGATGGAGAAAGATTAGTCTGGCAAAAAGAGAATGAACCTGCCTTTGGAATTGGTGAACCTCCGTATAAAGAAAATGAAAATCCATTTAAACTTGGCAGCAGCTTGTTTACCTATTCGAATCTTACAGGTGATGCACAATGCGAGTGGATTCCAGAAATTCCTCAAACAGGTGAGTATGCAATTTATATATCCTACAGACATTCTTCTGAAAATGTTTCGGATGCGCGTTACACAGTTTATCATTCTGGTGGTCAAACCGAATTTGAAGTTAATCAGCAGATTGGCGGCAGTACTTGGATCTATCTCGGCAAGTTTAAATTTGAAAAGGGTTATAATCCTAAAAGCGGAAAAGTTGTTCTGTCAAATAAGAGTAAAGAATTAGGAATGATAGTTTCTTCAGATGCAGTTAGATTTGGCGGTGGAATGGGAATAGTTGAACGGAATGGAACTACAAGCGGCAGACCAAAGTTTGCTGAAGGCGCTCGATATTGGCTTCAATATGCAGGAATGCCTGATACACTCGTTTACAGTCTTAACCAAAATGAAAATGATTACAATGACGATTACCAAAGCCGTGCAGAATACGGAAATTATTTATATGGTAATCCCAATGGACCAAATAAAAATCGGGGTTTTAAGGGTTTAGGAATCCCAATCGATCTATCGCTTGCTTTTCATACTGATGCTGGAATTTCGCGAAGCGATACAGCGATTGGAACATTGTCAATTTACAGTCTTACTTCAAGCGATACACAGTATGTTTTTCCGGATGGAATGTCACGGCTTGCTAACAGAGACCTGGCAGACCTTGTTCAAACTCAGATAGTTGATGACGTTAGAACAAAATATGATTTGATTTGGAATAGGCGCCAATTGCTTGATGCTCGCTACAGCGAATCTGTCCGTCCAAATTTTCCATCGCTCCTGCTTGAGCTGCTTTCTCATCAGAATTTTCTTGATATGAAATACGTTCTTGATTCTCGCTTCCGGTTTGATGTATCGAGGGCGATTTACAAAGGCATGCTAAGATTTTTATCCGTACAGCACAATGTCGATTTTATTGTTCAGCCGCTGCCTGTAACACATTTCTTTACAGAGTTCGATAAAAAAGGCAATGTAATTCTGAAGTGGCAACCGCAATCCGATCCTTTAGAGCCAACTGCATTACCAAATAAATATATTGTTTACACAAGAATTAATGGCGGTGGATTTGATAATGGAATTTCGGTTGAAGAGAATTCTTTTGTAAAAGAAATTGAAAAAGGAAAGATTTATAGCTTTAAAGTAACGGCTGTTAACGATGGTGGTGAAAGTCTTCCTTCCGAAATTCTTTCCATTTGTAGAATGGAGAACGGGAAAAGCCCAATTATGATTGTTAATGGTTTTGATAGAATTGCTCCACCCGCAATAGTTGAGGACACTTCATTCATCGGCTTTGCAAATTTTATTGATGCAGGTGTTCCGGATAAGTATGATATAAATTTTACTGGAACCCAATATGATTTCAATCCTAATTCATCGTATGTTTCAAATGATGCACCCGGTCATGGTGCAAGTCATGCCGATTATGAAACTAAAATTATAGCCGGCAACACTTTTGATTTTCCATACATTCACGGACAATCAATTAAGAATTCCGGTTATTCTTTTGTATCGTGTAGCGACGAATCAGTAATGGAGGGTAAAGTTGATCTAAAAAAATATAAAATGATTGATCTAATTCTTGGTGAAGAAAAGAAAACAAACTGGCAAAAACCTTTTGCGGATTCTGTAAATGGGATTCAGTTCGAAGCAATTCCGACTCAGCTTCAAAAGCAGCTAGTAGATTTTTTAGAGAAAGGAAAAAGCTTATTCGTTTCAGGTGCTTATGTTGGTTCTGATCTTTTTTCAAGTAACGATAGTTTAAGCATTCAGTTCGCAAAAAACACTTTACATTTTAATCTGGTGACAGATCATGCGGCAAAAACGGGAGAAATATTCCCGACAAGATCATCGTTCTTAAAAAACATATTTAGCATTAAGTTTAGTTCTGAATTAAATGATTCCATTTATGCTGTTGAAGCACCTGATGCCATTGCTCCAACCAATGGTGCAGAGACAATTCTTAGATACAAAGAAAATCAATTTAGTGCTGGAGTTAGTTACAAAGGAAGTTATAATGTTGTTGTCTTTGGCTTTCCATTCGAGACAATATCGAAATCTGAAGTTAGAAATGATATTATGAAGGCTGTAATTAAATACTTTGGATTGTGACACACTTTCCTATTGTTAAAGAATTGAATTGCCGAAAACCTTTGCTAAAATGCTCAAACTGCACTAAAATTTTATTATAACAATTGTGCAGCACATCATTTTTTTGCATTTTTGAACAACACAAATTCACCTTTATGAAGGGGCTTACATGAATCCAAAACAGATTAAAGTAGTTCAATACGGTCTGGGACCAATCGGCTTACAAATCACCAGATATCTTTTAGAAAGAAAAATTTTCACGATAGTCGGGGCAATTGATATTGATCCACGAAAAGTAGGTAAAGACCTTGGGACGGTTGCGGGATTAAATAAAAAACTCAGAGTTAGAGTTTCTTCCGATGCGAATAAGGTGCTTAAAAACTCCCATGCCGGAATTGTGGTTTTAACAACTGCTTCAAGTTTGAAAACAATTAAGCCTCAAATTCTTCAAGTAATCTTTCATGGTAAAAATGTAGTATCCACATGCGAAGAGCTTGTTTATCCGTGGTTAACTAATCCACAAATTGCTAAAGAAATAGACCTTGCAGCGAAGAAAAAGAAAGTATCCGTTCTTTCCACCGGAGTTAATCCTGGATTTCTAATGGATTTTCTTCCAATGGCTGTTACTGCTGTTTGCAAAGAGGTAAACAATATTACCGTCGAGCGAATTCAAAATGCAAAGTACCGCAGAGTACCTTTTCAGCAAAAAATAGGAGCGGGAATAACGAAGAATGAGTTTAATAAAAAAGTTAAAGATGGAACGCTTAGGCATGTTGGACTTACGGAATCAGTCCATCTTATCGCATCAAAACTTGGATGGAAACTCGACAAGACACAAGATATAATTGAACCGGTAGTTGCAGCTAAAAATGTTTCGGCAGGAAAAATGAAAATTGCAAAAGGTAATGCACTTGGTGTTCAGCAAACGGGACTTGGAATTAAAAATAATGAAGAGAAAATAAAACTTTTGTTTCGTGCAACAATTGGCGAGGAATCTCCGAGAGACAGAATAATTATTGATGGTTTACCTCCGATTGATATGACAATTAAAAACGGAGTGAATGGAGATATTGCAACTTGTGCTATCACAATGAATGCTATTCCAATTGTTATAAATGCTAAGCCAGGTTTAAGAACTATGGCGGATGTTGAGCCGATATCATGTTTTATTTAGTTTATAGCTATGCCAGATTTCCAAATGTAGATATGCCAGATTTCTGTTGCGTATACGAAATCTCAAATCTGGCATATCTTAACTGCATGTACTTACAAACTGTCAACAACTTTTCTAAGCTTGCTTTGAACTTCGCTTGCAACCTTACCAAGATTTGGATTTGAAACAGCTTGCATTGATGCAATTGGATCTACGGCAGCAACCTCAATTTTTCCTGGTGCCTGCTCGATTACGATAACATTGCAGGGAAGCATGGTTCCAATTTTATCCTCAGACTTTAATGCCTCGTAAGCAAAAGGTGGATTACAAGCACCGAGGATTTTGTATTTCTTAAAATCAACATCAAGCTTTTTCTTTAATGTTTCTTTCACATCAATCTCGGTGAGCACCCCGAATCCTTCTTTCTTAAGCTCATCGGTTACCTTGAGAATGACTTCATCAAAGTTGCCCGTAACAGTTTTATTAAAATAGTAGCTCATAAATAATCCTTTCAAATTTTTGTTAGTGAGATGAGTGAAAGCATAAAAAGTTGCTTATGTTTTAAAGTGACGAAAATGATAGATAATTTTATAGCTGACCTTAGTTTCTTCGTGCCTTAGCGGCTAATTCTTAATCTTTATTTCTAAATTAAGGATAAGTCGTAGTTGCCACAAAGACACCAAGACTCAAAGAAACACTATGAAATTTTATTTAAACCGTTCCTATTAATTTAATCTTAGTAATTGAAACTCTTACTCATCTTAACAAACTTTTTAATAACTTTGCTCACCTCAAATCAATTTTGTTAAAAGGATTTTAAGTACCCAAATGAAAATCAAAACTAAAAAACGTCCATCGTGGGATGAATATTTTCTTAAGCTTGCAATGCTTGCATCGGAAAGATCTACTTGTCCGAGAATGCATTGTGGATGTGTGATTGTAAAAGATAAATTTGTGCTTGCAACTGGGTATAACGGTTCATTGCCTGGCTTACCTCATTGTGAAGATGAAGGATGCCTAATTGTTGACAATCATTGTGTAAGAACAAATCATGCCGAGATAAACGCATTAACTCAAGCTGTGACCCATGGAGTGAATCTTAAAGGATCAACCGCATACATAACCAACATGTCTTGCACAACATGTGCTAAAGCAATGATAGCTGCCGGTATAAAAAGAGTTGTCGTATTTTCGGAATATCATGATACGCTTGCTACAAAATTCTATACGGAATCTCACGTAGAAATTGTTAAGCTCAAAATGCCGGGAAAAGAGATTCACTATGATTTGAAGAGATACACATCGGCACGCAAAACCAAAAAGTCTAAGTGAAAGCTAAACTGCTCTTCTATTGGAAACCGCTTGCAGCAGTTGTGGTTTGGGGAGTCTCATTCATTGCTACTAAAATTGCTCTTGAAGAAATTGCTCCGCTGTCAATCATATTCTTACGGTTAATTCTCGCTTCAATATTTTTAGTTGTACTCGCAGTTTATTCAAATAAAAAGTTTACCATAAGCTGGAAGAATCATGGCAGCATTTTCATTCTTGCACTAATTGCAGCATTTCATCTTTGGATACAAGTAACCGGAATGCAGTATACTACTGCGGCAAATACTGGTTGGATAATCGGAACAGCGCCGATCTTTATGGCAATTGTCGGTTTTGTTGTCTTCAAAGAATCTCTTTCACCAATTCGAATCTTCGGAATTCTTCTTGCGTTCTTTGGTTTGTTAACGCTTATGAGTAAAGGAGATTTTTCATCAATTGATTTCCTTTCTAACCAGGGTGATTTCCTGATTCTTGCAAGCGCATTTACCTGGAGCATTTACTCTGCAGTAAATAAAAAAATATCCTTAAGTTACTCTCCGCTGCTTACAGTTCTGTTTCTTTTTGTGATGATGGCAATAATAATCTCGCCATTCTCAATTCACGCTAAGGCAGTTCAATCAGTAATTGTATTATCGTCTAAAGGATGGATTGCAATTTTATTTTTGGGAATATTCTGCTCGGGAATTGCATATGTGCTGTGGGCTCAAGCTCTAAAAGAAATGGATTCGGTGAAAGTTGGTGCCTTTCTTTACTCTGAACCTTTTGTCACTGTTTTTGCTGCATGGATTCTGCTTAAAGAAGAAATAACTTTTATGATGATTTTGAGTGGAATTATAATTTCAATTGGAGTATTGCTTGTAAATTTTAACGTTCGCAATCTTTTTCGTGATTTATTTCACACGCTTAAATCATCAGAATAAGTTTTCCCAAGAAAAATCTTGCTTATATAGCTTGCAATACTTAGTTTATTCGGCGTGGGTATTTTCTAATTCACTTTTTTCAATAATATAAGAGGTTCACATGAACACAAAAAAATTTCTTACTGCGTTTGTCGTCGTGTTTGTTCTTCTTGAAATCACCAATTATCTAATACATGGAGTGATTCTTAGCTCTACATATGCCGAAGAGGGAGTTAAGCAGATATTCCGGCCCGTGGAAGAAATGCAGAGCAAAATGTGGATTGTCTGGCTTACCGATCTTGTTTGGGCGTTTTTCTTCACATTTATTTTTGTTAAAGGGTATGAGAATAAAGGCATAATTGAAGGAGTAAAATACGGAGTCTATATCGGTTTGTTTTATAGTTTAGTAATGTCATATCAAGGTTATGCGATGTTCCCAATGCCGTATTCTCTAGCGCTTTTATGGTTCATAATCGGTTTTGTCCAAAGCATTGTCTTTGGGGTTGCAGCGGCAATGATTTATAAGCCGAAAGAGGCTGCAGTTTAGTTTTGATAGGTGAGACTCACTTTTAAAGTGAGTCTCACTTATGTTTCCTATCTTCTTTTCTTAATTGCTTTTTCGTAGAGAGAAATATATTCTTTAGCAGAGTTTCGCCACGAGTAATCCCTGTTCATTCCATTAAGCTGGATTTTTTTCCAGGCATCTTTATGATGAAACGCGTTTACTGCTCGCTGCACAGTTAAAAACAATGCATAGCTTGTGTAATCATTAAAAGAAAATCCGTTACCTGTTTCATAACCATGATAATTCAGCTCATCCCAATCTTGAACTGTGTCTGCAAGCCCTCCGGTTTTTCTAACAACCGGCACTGTTCCATATTTCATACTGTAGATTTGGTTCAATCCACAAGGTTCATACCTTGATGGCATTAGAAAAATATCTGAAGCTGCTTCAATTAAATGAGAGAGTTCGTTATTAAAGCCAATGTATGTTGATACTTTGTCAGGAAGGATATGAGAGATGTGCCTGAACATTTCTTCATATCTATCCTCACCGCTTCCAAGAATTACCCATTGAGCATCAAGCTGCATTAAATCCTGCAATGCACCGGCAAAAATATCAAAGCCCTTTTGATTAACCATTCTGGATACTATTCCAATTAAGGGAACATTTTCATTAAATGGAATACCAAAATGTTCTAATAAAAATTTTTTATTCTTATGCTTGCCGAGTAAATTTTCCTTCGAATACCGGAACGGAAGATGTTTGTCTGTTGCGGGATTCCATGTAGTGTAATCAACGCCGTTAAGAATTCCGAAAAGATCATCTTTCCTTTTTGATAGCACACTGTGGAGTCCTGCGCCGTATTCGGGAGTTAGAATTTCAGATGCATAGGTTTTGCTTACAGTATTAATCATATCGGAAAAAAAAATTCCCGTTTTTATGAAAGAAACTGTGTCTTCAAACTCAACAGGTCCGCCGGGATAAAATAAATTACTGCGTATCTCAGCGCTTAAAAGAGTTGACTTGGAGAATCTTCCCTGATATCCGATGTTATGAATTGTAAATAGTGATGCTGTGTGATCAAACATTCTATCCCAATTGTAATTATCCTTTATAAAAAGCGGTACAAGTCCGGTTTGCCAATCGTTGCAGTGAATAACGTCAGGTGCCCATTTTAAACGCTGAAGTGCTTCTATCACACCTTTGCTGAAAAGAATGAATCTTTCGTCTTCATCGTGATCATTAGTATAAATAAGTCCACGGTGAAAATAATGAGGGCAATCAATAAAGTTTACTTCAACATTTGAACTATTCAAAGTAGTTTGAAGAAGATGAACCGATCGCAGGTGTCCGGAAATCCGAATAAGCATTTCACCTACGCTCCAATTGTACCGTAAACCGAACTTGCTTTCATCAATGTAGGAATATTTTGGAAGAAATAGTTTGACTTCACATCCCAGTTCACTAAGTGCTTTAGGAAGAGAGCCGGCAACATCTGCGAGTCCCCCTGTCTTTGCAAATGGAACTGCTTCGGAAGAAAGAATGGCAATTTTCATTATAATTCATTACAATAATTTGAAGTTGTTCAAACTTAAAAAATATTTTGTTGAATGAGAATGAACAAACTATGTATTCTAAGATTCACAACAATGTGGCTAATGCCAAATATTTATCATTACTTCCTTTATGAGGGTGACCAAAAAGTAATATTTATCAATAAATGGAACCACATGGTGGCAGGCCACATGGTGGCAGGCCACATGGTGACAGGCACTGATGATGCTGAGTTTAAATGATTTTCGGAGATTTTTTAACTGAATAATTACTTTTTAGTCACCCTCCAATAGAAAAATTATATTAAAGATTATAATTGCAGTTCACTTTAGGGAGTGTTGCATAAGTTTTAAATGTCATGCTGAATTAATTTCAGCATCTAAATTTTTACTATAATAAGACCCCGAAACAAGTTCGGGGTGACAAATTCGAGTTACGCAACACTCCCTTTAGTGAACTGTTTTAAAAGCCTGAATTACTATTCGGCTTTAGCCACATGATATACTCGTTTTCATTTCCTTATGAGCGCCATATTTTTTATCCTTTTACAGAGAATTCTGTTTGATAAACCATTTTAATAGTATATAAAAGAGCTTTATCATGAAAAATATACTGATTGATAATAAAGTAATAAGCCTTAAACTTGAGGCGCTTACTATAGTTACTAAGTACCTACGTTCATAAATATTGAGATTTATTGTTTATAGCATGTAAAAGACTAACCATTTATCCTTTCATGGTACGTCAACGTATTCATGAATTAGAATACTAAGATTAATTACTTTGAAATTGTTGTTCCTACCTTTAACCAAAAAACACCCGAATATTTTCTTGGATCATTCCAATTTTTCGATGTTAATTCCAAAACCCTATCAATTTTTTCTTAACCTTTGTAACAATCCAACATGAATTGGCTTGGGCTTATTACCATACCGGATAGATATTAAGCTTATAATTTATGTTTGCACTTATCTTCGCGTTATGTTATGCAATTATAAAGAAAAAATGTATTTCCAATTATTCTCTAAAATCTTTATGTTAAAATCTGGATTAATAACTTACTGAAGGAATTATGGAGATAAGCAGAACCGATCTTTCAATCTTTACAGAAGGTAATCTCAATAACAAACCAATAGTTTTCGTGCATGGGTTTCCTTATGATCATACAATGTGGGATAAGCAAATTGATGAGCTGAAATCAATTTATTATTGTGTTGCTTATGACATCAGAGGGTTGGGCCAATCCCCCATTGGTGATGGACAATATACCATAGAATCATTTGTTGACGATCTGGAAACAATAGTAAGCGAGTTGGAGCTTGATAAGCCAATATTGTGTTCGTTCTCAATGGGAGGATATATTTCTCTACGTGCGGTTGAAAGAAATGAATCAAACTACAGTGGATTGATTTTGTGTGATACGCGTTCCTCGGCAGATTCCGATGAAGGTAAAATAAAAAGAGCAGAGGGAATAAAGAAAATAAATACCTTTGGAGTGAAACAGTTTGTAAATGATTTTGTTCCGCTTTGTTTTGCCTTTAAATCAATAACCGATTCAAACGAAGAATATTCTCTTGTATTAAAAAAGTCGCTAAGCTCGAATGCGCTTGGAGTAAAAGGATGTATCCTTGCTATGGCAGGAAGAACAGACACCACTTCTCATCTGTCTAAGATAAAAATTCCAACATTACTTTTATGCGGAGAAGACGACCACTTAACTCCTCCCGATGTTATGGAGCTGATGGCAGAACAAATTCCAGGTTCGCAGTTTGAAATTGTACCCGGGGCAGGACACATAGCGCCATTTGAAAATGCGGCTTTTGTGAATAATAGAATTAAAAAATTTTTAGGAAGAATTTCATGGGTATGATTATTTGTATCAAATTTCTTTCTACTTTATTGCAATTATTTCAAATTAATGTATTAGTTTATTATCCAAATTAATATTTATATCAAAGGACTATAGATTTGATGCACAAGTTTCACATCCCAGTTATGGGGCTTGGGTTTACAATCGACACACCGGTTAAAGTAGCACCTTACGGAATTTCTTCCGTTATTTCAATTGTTGACGATGGTTTGATTGAAAAGATGAGGGAGTATTACAGCCGGAAAATCGGTATTCCATATTCTGTTATTTCTGAAAAGGTGAAAGATTATAGAGCTGAGCGGATTACAAATTATCTCAACTTAATTGATCAACTTGTGAGCGAGAAATTTGCGGAAGTAAAAAATTCTATCCATGAAAAAGGCGAAGAGATTCATAAATACATCGAAATGCTGCCCGATGTTTCGGAGATTAAGAAAAAATTTTATGAGTTAATCGAAAGCGGAAGCGCGGTTAAAAAGGATATACAAAAATGGATTCATGATAATATTCGTGCCGGCAGTATCGATGTAAACATCATGACAAAGGTTGATTCGGAAAATTACAGCGGAGATGAAAAACTTCCCGTCGAGTTTAATGATGCACACGCTGCTTTGAGAGGATTTGCAAATAGTAAGTTGAATTCATCCCTTGTATTGTCTGCGGGAATGAATCCGAGACTCTACGGCTATCTTGAAAAATTTGATGATTTTTATCCTGACGTCAACGGATTTCTCCGTAAGAAAATTACCTTAAAAGTGAGTGATTACAGATCTGCAATTATTCAAGGAAAATTTTTAGCCAAGAAAGGTTTGTGGGTTTCTGAATATAGGATTGAGTCTGGACTTAATTGCGGCGGACATCTTTTTGCAACCGATGGTTTTTTGATGGGACCTATTCTCGAGGAGTTTAAGAACAAACGGGATGAATTGATCAACACTACGCATGAAATTTATATCGGGGCATTAAGAAATAAAAACCGTTATTATCCATCCTCGCCGTTTAATATAAAAATCACCGCACAAGGAGGCATAGGAACTTCTAAAGAACAGGACTTCCTTTTGAATTATTATCAGCTTGATTCGGTTGGCTGGGGGACACCGTTTTTACTGGTTCCTGAGGTTGTAAATATTGATCCTCAAACAATGGAACTTCTGCGCAATGCAAAGGAATCTGATCTTTATTTGAGCGATATTTCTCCTTTAGGTGTGCCGTTTAATAGTGTAAAAAACAATTCGCAGGATTTAGAGAAACAGGAATTAATCGATAAAGGAAGACCGGGAAGTTCTTGTCCGAAAAAATTTCTTACTTTTAATACTGAGTTTACGGAAGATCCTATCTGTTCTGCTTCGCGTCAATATCAGTATCTGAAAATAAAAGAATTAGAAAGCAAGAATTTAAGTGAAGCAGATTATAATCGGGAGTTTGATAAAGTTGTTGATAAGGCATGTCTCTGCGTTGGTTTGGGAAATTCTGCTATGCTGAAAAATAATTTGGAGATAAAAGGTAACAGCAAAGGAGTTTCTGTTTGCCCTGGACCGAATATGGCATATTTTGATAAAATATTATCCCTTCGGGAAATGGTAGATCATATTTACGGTAGGAAAAATTTTCTTAGTGCAAATGAGCGCCCTAATTTTTTTCTGAAAGAATTGAAACTTTATATTGAATATCTGAAAAAATTAATTGCGGAGAGCGGAACACAAATTTCCGAAAAGCAGATTAAGTATTATCAAACTTTTCAATCTAATTTGTCAAACGGTATTGAGTATTATAAAAAACTTTATTTGGATTATAAAGAAAAGTACGAACACTTTAAAAGTGATTTTCTCCACGAACTAGAACTGCTCCGTAGTGAGTTAAGCAAAGTAATTTTTGAGAAGGAGTTAGAAACGGAGGATAGTTTTATGGAGCATCATAGATAGAACAGTAACCACAATTTAAGTCTCAAGTTCTTTTATTTCATATACTGTCTTTAAGTTTCCACAATATTATTAGTCCCAAAATAGGTTTTTGTCTATTATTTATCTCGCCATTTCTTTTTCGGTTCTGCAAAGTTAAGCGGTGATGTGTATTGCTTATACAACTCAAAAAGATATTCAAGCCGCTGTAATTCTGTTGTAAATATTTCTTTGCGGTAGCATTGATCAACCGCATCGTTAATTTCTTTGTGTGCATTAGTTAAATCTTTAGGCATTGCAACCGGGTCATACAAATCGGCGAGAGTTGCTCCTTTTGCAAAGTGTTTTTCTCTAACAGAAAGCATTTCTTTAACTGCTTTTTCAATCCGTGTAATTTGCTTTTCACTTGGATTTTGTGGAAAGGGGAAGTTGTTGTAAACTAATTTGTTTGAGTATCTATAGTCACTTTTTAATCTTCCGCAAACTTGTCTCATCCATGAGTTGTGCATAAGGGAAGTTAGAATTCCGAAGTGGTAATAATTAGCTTTTTCAATTACACTGCATGTGTTGTTAACAATATTATCTTTACTAAAGAAAGACATTGGGATGTATTTTCTATTCTCAGATGAAGTTAATGGAATAAAAATGAAATTAGATTTTGGTTGTCTTATCTCTCCAAAAAGGTAAGGAATCTCAGCTAATTTAACAGTAGTTTCCCTTTTGCTGCTCAAACGATATTTCTTAACGTTTTCAACTCTCATTGCAATTTCTGGTAATGCTCTAATTTCAGTCGGAGAGACATCTTCTAACCAAAGGCACCACCTTGTTTCACCCTTAAGATATTCCTTAGCGCTAATTAGAGGTTTAACATATTTCTTTGCTTTTGGTTCTCTTTTGAGGAACTCTTCTTTTTCCTCATCTGTAAATAGAAAATTACCATCATCATTCGGCATGCTTCCAAATGAAATTGAAGGAACATGCGAAATCGGTTCGTTTCTATTTTCAATTATAAGATCCTGAGTATCAATTAGGTAAGGATTTATATTCTTTGCTTTGATTAAATGCGGTTCGGATTTTGGGGTTTCATAATCGTAGATAAATTTTTCACTCACATCGTAATTTAAAAAACCAATAATAACACAGTAAACAGCGGCTTGTCCTCGTGCTTCATTACTCCATTTAAAAGTTCTGTGCGCAAAATGAATTTTGATATTTTGTTTAAGAAGATAATTCCATAAAACGCCGACTTGCTCGCCCTGTGTAATTGAATTTGTAGAAACAAACGCCACTTTTGTAGAGACATGCCATGGCATGTCTCTACGTTGGGTATCATTTAAATATTGAGAAGTTTTAACGTACCAAGAACAAACATAATCCAACAAACCGTAATTCTTAATGGAACTGCAAACCAAATCCATATCATCGTTTTGTTCTTTTATTCGATTAGCTTTAGAAACAAATGGTGGATTGCCTAAAATAAAATCAAATCCAGATGATGACAGTTTGGCCCAATCAATCCTTAATGCGTTGCTATGGATAATATTGGGAGATTTTTTTAATGGCAATCGGCGGTAATACTGCCCGAACTCTTCTGATAATTTTGTGTTACAAAGATGATCACTCAAATAGAGGGCAACTTCAGCGATGCGAGCAGGAAATTCTTCATATTCAATTCCGTACATGCAATCAACATCTATTTTAGAAAGTAATTCGACGTTAAGTTCAAGCTGCTGAGTTTTTTTGAGCTTTAATATCTGCTTGAGAACTTCAATTTCAAGAAGTCGAATTTCACGGTAAGTAATAACAAGAAAATTTCCACAACCGCAGGCAGGATCAAAAAATTTGAGATGGGCAATTTTTTCATGAAATGCTTCCAGTTTTCTAAGATTGTTTTTGCAACTTTCAAATTCTTTATAAAGCTCATCAAGAAACAAACCTCTTACAACTTTTAAGATATTTTTTTCAGAAGTATAATGTGCTCCAAGGTTACGGCGTTTTTCTTTATCCATTACAGATTGAAACATCGAGCCGAAAATAGCCGGTGATACTTTGCTCCAGTCAAATCCCGCACATGCAAGGAGAATCTTTCTCATTTCACTGTCAAAAGCGGGAACAGAAAATTGTTCCTCAAAAAGTTTCCCATTTACATAAGGAAATACCGCAAGATCTTCATCCAGATTATTAAGCCTGAGATTTTCTTCTGTATTAAGCACTTGAAAGATCATGGCGATATGCATTCCAACATCTGAACCATCTTCGTTAGTTTTCTTTTCAATGTAAAAGTTGAAATGATCTTTAGTGAAAATTCCCGTATCATCAGCAAAAAGGCAGAATAACAATCGAACAAGAAAAACCTCCAGTTTGTGACCAGTATAGCCAGTGCTAAGCAAAGCATCGTGAAGTTTGCCCATCATTTCGGCAGCTTTAATATTTACAGGGTCTTCGTCTTTATAAACTTTCTTTTGGTAACCAAGAATGAATCCGAAACGATGAATGTTTTTAGGTAATTCGTTAAGTGTGAATTCATGAAAAGTATCTCCTTCAATATCGTAAAGCCGGAATCGTGAGAAGTCAGATACAATAACATACTTTGGTAGTTCTTCTTCATCCAATCCGTTGAAATAAGCAAGAGCTTGACTGTAAGCTTTGTCTAAACTTTTGCCTTTAGATTTATGCTCAACAATTAAATTACTTTTCCAGAAAAGGTCTATGAAGCCATATTCTTTATCAAGCAGCTTGACGGGTTCTTCGAAAGAGGCAATTCGGCGGCGTGTAATTCCGAAAATATTAAAGAACGAATCCCAGAAAGTTTTTGCTTCAGCGTGTTCTCGCTCTTCACCTTCAAATTCTTTTACAAATTCGATTGAGCGTTTTTTAATTTCGTTCCAGCTAAGAGCCATAAAAGTAGTTATTGTTTTATTGAAAAATAAAGTAAAGAGGTGTTAAATGGAAACAACATTTCAGTTACAGTATGTTTTAATTTTACACAGCAGTCCTTACCCAAGTACTTTTATCCATTTCGTAAATGAAGCTTAAACGCTCATTTTCACTGGGATATACGATTTCTTTTTTTCCAATATATTTCGCACCTAATTTTTCAATAGCTTTTTGTGAGCGAATATTCTTAACCCCAATGTGAAAGATTACTTTTTCAACAAACTTAAAAGCATAATTGAGCATCAAGTTTTTCAATGCTCTATTGTAAGTAGTTCCCCAATATTTCCTAGCGAGAAAAGTATATCCGATTGCAATGGAATTTTTATTTTCATCAAAATCATAGAATCTCGAACTTCCAATCACTTCATCTGACTTTTTCCCCACGACAAGAAATGCTCCACCTGATTCAATTGCACCTCTGAAGAATTTTTCGAACACAGGTTTTTCATAACGATTCCTATCGGGATGTTGTTCCCAAATCAATGGATCGGAAGCAGCTTGATAAAGAATTCCACAATCCTCGGCTTTGTGTGGAACTAACTTAATAAGTTCATTTTCAACTATTGGCTGAAGTTCAAAATTAATCTGGTTATTCGGATTCTATTTTTCAAACACGAATGAAATCAGTCTTGGAATTTCATTTTCGGTCTGATTATCAAACCACTCATTTATATCGATGAGCTTAAGGTCATTTTTCTTTGCAGAGCTAAGATAGTCCGAGAGGTGATGAACATAAACCTCTAATTCTTCAATTCCATTCGCTGTTTCATATCTTGCCTTGCTGCCGGAATATTGTTTAACTGGATGAAGCTCGGAAATGAAAAACTTACCGCCTGTTTTTAATTTTTGATAGGCTTGATTGAATATGAAATCTAAATTCTTTATATGTTCTAATGTTAAATTACATGTAATTAAGTCGGCAAAATTATTATCTATTTCCCATGTCTTTGTTAAGTCGGCTCTTTGAAATCGTACTTTATCGGTTTTGGTTTTATTCCTTGCCTTGTTTAACATTTCTTCGGAGAAGTCGAGTCCAATAATAAATTTTGCCTTTGTAATCAGCCACTCAGTATTTTTGCCGGTGCCGCAGCCCAACTCCAAAACGTTTTTAAAATCATACTTAGATAAGGTTTCAGTCGTAACTTTTCGATCTAAGTCACGAGTTTTATTTTCATTCGTGTCATATTGTTCTGCCCAAGAATTGTAAGATTTTTCAATGCCCATTATCAGGTTTTCAGATAAAAATAAAAATGTGGTTTTTCAATTTTGTATTTACTAGCTCACCTTTCGCGTGTGGGTTTAAAACCTCCGAGGTTTTGTAATTAGTATATTCTTAAAGTTACCTTTTGGCTCTTAATTGAAAATATTTTCATAAAACCATTCATTGAAACCTCGGGGGTTTGTCATTTTGCGTAATGTGAGTCACTTAGTTCTTTAGGATGTTTCCAGCAGCAAATCGCTGTATGAATTCGAAATCAAATCTTCTTGCCTAATCTTAAAAAGATTTAGGTAATAATTGCATTGTTCAATAAGTTTTTCTTTTCCTATGCTTCCATCGGAATCTATTGCTTCAATTTCTACGAATGTTCCCAAATCTTGAATTAAATCTATATGAAATTTAACATTATCAATGAAATATATCTCCCGTGATTTATCTACCACAATCAAAACTCCAAAAGCTTTGGTTAAGATTTCTTTTAGCGAAGATTTATCTGCCGGCTTGTAAAACGTTACGTTCGATTGCTTAGGTCCCTCTCTATTTTCTCTTTGATAGTGAATCAGAGAATTTTCAATATTTCCTTCTCTCAGTTTTAATCTTCCCGAATTAACATTAAAGTAGGTATCAATTTGATGATCAACTCCTTTGAATTCTGCTCTATGTGCCTTGAGAATTTCTCTAATCAAATCTTGTTTATTTGACCTTGCTTTAATTTCGATGTTTAGCTGTGTCATAAAGCCCAACTTTCTTAGAAATAAAATAATCAAAGGATTACATAATGAACTAGAAACAACAGTAAAATTGTTCATTTTAACTCAAAATCAAAACCTTAAAAGATTTTTTTACAAATGGAACTAGTGCATAATAACATATGTTGCAACATTAGAAGTTATAACATATATTTGTCACGTCAACAAATTATAATTAACTAATAAAAATCAAAAACAAAATAAAGGAGCGTAAAATGCGCAATCTTAAATTTCTTGCAGTCATGTTGGTTCTAGTATCAACATCATTATTTTCACAAACAACCTGGATAGTAGACAAATCTCACTCCAAAGTTGGTTTCAGTGTTACCTATTTAGTCATTTCCGATGTAGATGGTTTCTTTAAGGATTACGATGCAACAATTACTACAAGGGGCGATGATCTTACTACTGCTAATATTGATTTCACAATAAATACGAGCAGTATTTTCACAGATAACGACAAGAGAGATAATCATCTTCGTTCGGATGACTTCTTCAATGCAGAAAAGTATCCTCAAATGGTATTCAAGGGCAAGTCCATGAAGAAAGTTGATGATAAAAATTATAAGCTCATTGGCGATTTTACTATCCGCGATGTAACAAAGCAAATTGAGCTTGATGTTAAGTATAATGGAACTGTAAAAGATCCATGGGGGAACACAAAAGCCGGATTTAAAGTTACCGGAGAAATCGATAGGTTCGATTATAATTTGAAGTGGGATAAAGCCATAGAAGCCGGTTCGCTTGTAGTTGGCAAAGAAGTTGAGCTCGTAATTGATTTACAACTTGTTAAAAAATCGTAAATGAAGCTGGAAGAAGAAATAAAGCAAAAAACATTTAGGAATGAATATCACAAGCTGGCAGTGAATATACTTTATACTCACGGCTGGCTTATTAATCACCATGCAGCATTCTTAAAAAAATGTGGAATTACTGCCGCACAATATAATATTCTAAGAATACTCCGCGGGCAATATCCGAATCCTGCATCTGTAAATCTTCTTAAGGAAAGAATGCTCGATAAAATGTCTGATGCATCACGACTCGTTGAAAGATTAAAACAAAAAGAGTTGGTCGATAGGGAAATTTGTCCTGAAGACAGAAGAAGGGTTGAGGTGGTGATTACAAAGAAAGGTCTGAAACTGTTGAAAGACATCGATAAGCTTGATGATGAGGCGGATCAAATATTTAATAAATTAAGTGCGAGCGAAGCCAAGACTTTAAATGACCTGCTCGATAAAATGCGAGGATAGGAAAAAACCAAATGGAAAATGCAATTAACGGAATACATCATATTACAGTTATGGCGAGTGATCCGCAAAATAATTATGATTTTTACGCTCAAATACTTGGAATGCGATTCATTAAAAAGACAGTGAACTTTGACGCACCCGATGTTTATCATTTGTACTATGCCGATGAAGTTGGAACTCCAGGAACAGTTCTCACTTTTTTCCCTTTCCCGGATGCAAGAAGAGGTAAGCGAGGAGCCGGTGAAATAACTGTAGTTTCATTTAGCGCACCCTCAAATTCATTACAGTATTGGATGGAAAGATTTGCGAATCTTGGAATAGACTTCGATGGACCTAAAAGCAAATTCGGGTATGAATTTATAAGTCTTCTCGATCCCGATGGAATGAAAATAGAAATTGTTGCCGATCCGAATGTTGATTCAACTATGGGGTGGTTTAACGGCGAAATACCCGCCGAACATTCAATCAGAAAGTTTTTTGGTACAACATTTTATTTGAGAGACTCAAAGCCAACGGAAGATTTGTCATTGGGAACCTTGGGAGCTAAGCTTATTTCCACCAGCGGTAACATTAGGAGATATTCCTTGGGAGAAAATGAAAGTCAATCATTTGTTGATATAATTGAAGATGCAAAGGCTCCAAGAGCTGTTGGAGGTGCAGGAACAGTTCATCACATCGCCTGGCGAACGGCAAATGACGAGGAACAGCTTAACTGGAGAAAAAGAATTTTAGACCACGGATTTTACCCAACTGAAGTTGTTGATAGAAATTATTTCCACTCAATTTATTTCCGTGAACCCGGAGGAATTCTATTCGAAATTGCAACCGACCAACCGGGGTTTATGATTGATGAAAGTTTTGAAAATCTCGGAACAACTCTGAAACTTCCAGCATGGCATGAACCCAAAAGAAAATTAATTGAGCAAATATTATTACCGCTTAAAACCAAAAACTATGTAAGACAAAATTAGGTCGATAATGAATACGCTTGATTTAAATAGTATTTCAAAAAATTATAAAGATGTAACAGGTCCGCATCAAAATCAGCACATTGTTCATTACGGAACTATACTCGACGAGGCAAAAGCAGCAATGATTATGATACATGGAAGAGGTGCTTCAGCTCATGATATTTTATCGCTTGCTTATGAAATTGACCTGCCTGATATCGCATACATAGCACCGCAGGCAAAAAATAACAGCTGGTATCCCCTCAGCTTTCTCACTTCAATTGAACAGAATGAACCCGGACTTACATCGGGTTTGGCGGTTATTGATTCTATTGTTGAGATGGTTTTACAAAAAGGATTTACAACCGAACAAATTTATCTGCTCGGATTTTCTCAAGGAGCTTGCTTGAGTTTGGAATATGTTGCACGTAATCCCCAAAAATTTGGCGGAGTTTTTGGTTTAAGCGGCGGATTGATTGGTGATAAAGTAGTGCCCCAAAACTATTTCGGTAATCTGCAAGGGACAGAAGTTTTTCTTGGCTGCAGTGATGTTGATCCGCACATTCCGCTGAAACGTGTTGATGAAACAGAGGAAGTTTTTATAAAACTTGGAGCAAATGTTACAAAGAGAATTTATAAAGGAATGGCTCACACAATAAATCAGGATGAGATTGATTTTGTAATTGCGCTGATGAAAGCACGAGTGTCTGATTACTCATGATTTATCGACCTATCAAATGCAGTAATGTACTGCGAAATGTACGAGTCAATTTTCTTCTTTCTGTACTGCATAATGAATCGTGGGTGATCTAATGTTTCAATTTTATCAAACAGCATAAGTTCATCATTCAAGATTTTTAAATATTCCGCATTCTTTTTTCCAAGGCAGATAACAATTCTTCGGTCAGCTCCAAATTCTATTTGTTTCTTCAACGAAGTTTTTAGATGAGGTTTAATAGATGAAAATAATTTTTTGTCGTCGTAGTAATTGTAGTTCTTTCCATCTTTAATTAATGCAAGCGGATATATTGCTGATAGAAAGAAGTATGAGAAGAATTTCTTCACTCCGCCAAAGTGATTGATTACCTCGTAAACAAATTTACTGGATAGCTCTGCTTTGTTTCCGAGTTGGTTATCAATCCCGCAATGTTTTCTAAGTGCAACAGGATCGGTAAAAGATACTCCTGTTAATCCACCACCAAATCTTCCCGGGTTTATTCCTAAGACGAAAATTCTTTTTCGTTCATCATCATAAAATATTTGGTAGAATTCCTTTACGGCAGATTTAACACTTTCATTTTCATAGGGATTTAAGATTTGCACTCCAGATGGAAGTTGAGCTGGTGCCTTTAATTTTGTGAAATATTTTATTGCTGTATCTGCGAAAGTGGGCATAAACGAAATTAATAATTATTATAAACAAGTAAATAATTTTCCGGGTTGGGGTAATGCAATCATAACAACCTTTTAATTTTTGCTTTACGAAAATATTAGTTTTAATTTTAGAAAGGAAAAATCTAGATTCAAAAAATTTAACCTTATGAGATAGCACTATTTTTAGTGTTACCCCACTTAATTATGGAACTTATTTCATAATGGAGGAGATTTTGTATGGCAAAATTTTGCAGTAATTGTGGTAACGAATTACGTGAAGAACATAAATTTTGTGATAAGTGCGGGGCTAAGGTTTCAGCTAGATCCGAGTTTAATAAAACTTTTGAGGAGCGGATAAATGCTGATGAGTTGAATAAAATACAAGACTTGAGTACTCACACAAAAGAGAAAGAAGAGTTTCATTCAACTCAAGAAAATTTGTATGAAAAAGGGATGGATATAATAATCTCCAGTTCAATTTTATATTCCACACCATTTTTGATGGCGGGGAAACAGATATTAGAACAATTTGAAATCCTAAACGAAAAAACTGCTGAAAATCTATCTTCTCATCTCATTAAAAATATTCCTTTAGAAGAATTCCTTTCTGATTTTTATAAATACTCAAATGCGTTTGTCGAGAGAGTCGCTCAATATTTTTCTGATACCATTCGGAAGAATACGCAAAGGGGAGATGTTAAAGCAAAAACTTCGGAAAGTATTTCAGAAGAAATTAGAAAAGAATCCTTTAAGAAGTTCGATGAGGTTTTATCAAAATATACTATTACCATGAAAGATCTTGGTGTCCAATTAGAAAGTGTCTCTTCTATTAAATCTGCTGTACAAGGAACTTTAATGGGAGGTGGTTTGCAGCTTATGGGTAGTAGAGGAAAATCCAGTGGTGCAGGGATGCTTGCAGGTGCTTTAATCGGTGCTGCTCTTGCAGAAACCGAAAGAATTCAACTTCGAGAGTCGTTGTTGAAAACTGCTTTCGATGGTATAAAAGAAACAGTTGAAACATTACCTAATTGCAATCAGAAACTTATGGATCAGTATTGTTCTTATATTTACGGTAGTAATATAGATTTTGAAAAGCGTGATTATCAAATAGAACGGGGGAAAAAAATACTACTCGATATAAAAAATAATTGTACAGATATTTTAGGTAACATAGTTACTGGAAATTCTTTTTGGCATTTTGCAATAGCAAGAATTAATGAAGTTCAAAAAGGTGTTAAAATTGAAAAATTCTATGGATGGGGCTGTTTAGTAAATGTCATAATTGGTATCATTATTTTCAGTATTATTGGTGATTATTCATATCAAGAAAAGCAGTCTGCCTATAACATTATAACACCGCTGCTTCTTTTTACGGTTTTAATTGCGCCAATTTTAGTGTATCTCTTTTATAACTTATTCGTTAAAAAGAAAAGAACTAATAAACAAAAAGAAGTAATTCTTAAAGAAATAAGAGCTAAAAAAGCTGAGTTCATACAACTAGAAAATTCTGTTAACTCAATTATGGGTTATAAAGATAAAATAAACTTATAGTTCAATAATTAAAAATTTCAAATAAATCATTGGAGTTTGTCATGCAACCATTTAACAAAAACATTCTAATTAATTTTATTGAGAAATTCTATGGATATGGTAATTACAAATCTCCAATATGGTTTGTTGGAATGGAACCGGGTGCACCAAAGGAAAGAAAAAAGATTAAAAAATTTTTTGATGTTTGGAAAGACAGAGGTGAACTGGAAACTGATAATGTTAGGGAATCACATCTCGAAATAGGCATAAAACATTATACTGAACTTTTTAGTGATAATCCAAAATATCAACGTACTTGGGGAAGTTTAATAAAAATATTATTCTATGCAAATGGTAAAAGTAATTTTACAATCGATGACATTAAGGATTATCAGAAAGATAAATTAGGACAAAAGAATTCAGATCATTGCTTGATAGAACTTTTACCACTGCCTTCATACAGTACAACGACATGGCAATATTCAAATACTGGGATTAAAGAGTTAAAGGATAGAGATACGTACGAATCATATTATATACCAAGAAGAATAATTGGTTTAAGAAATCGTATCAAAACACATGTTCCTAGAGTAGTCATATTTTATAGTTTGAAATACAAGATGCATTGGGAAAGATTAGTAGACAAAGGATTTATACTTTATGATGAAATTGATAATAGGAAAATTTGGTACGCGGAATTAGGTAAGACATTGTATTTAATAATTGCACAACCCTCTCAAGGTGTTAGCAATAAATATTTGTATGAAGTTAGTGAACTAGTTAAAAAGCATCTAAATAAATAGAATTCATCTGATGCGCCCATTCCATTCGTGAGATACCTTCCAACCGGCTTGGTTTTTATATTTTACGAAATGAACTTTTAAGTCTGCCTCATTGGGATACTTAACAAAAATAATCTTCACATCAGCTTGATTGGGATATTTAACGTAGTGCCAGATTTCGTCTTTATTTTTTGCTTCACTAGAGTACTTGGCAACATAAACTAATAAATCTGCTTGATTTGAATAATCCGTAACATACATTTTCAGATCAGCTTGACTTTTATTATGTACTACATGAATTTCCCCAGCATTCAACTCAAAAATAAAAACAACAAATAAGATTATGGTATGTAATAAGCTTCTATACAATTTTACGACTAAACCGTTCTCGAATATCTCGCTTTATTTTCTTTTCTCTCGATATAACCGTCAAGACTCATGGCAATGTTGCGGATTAATCATCTGCCCACTGGGCTTATTTATCGTTTATGTAATTCATTCTGATGTCTAATTCCTTTATTCTGTTCTGAAATTGGACTTTGTAAAAAAACACTTCCAAGATATTTTTCATTTTTTCGAATTATATATTCATCTCCACCTTTACTTTTAGATTCTTTCGTCTTACTTATGGTAATGTAACTCCAAGGAATCATGACCGGTTTATAAAATTTTATTGGCTCATACTTTAAATTATATTGAAGATATAAACCAAAATTTGTTATACCTAGTTTTAGGAGCTTATTACCCAATGGATAACTTTTAGGAGAATAACGAAATTCAGACCAAAATCCATAAATTGGTTTTAATTCTAGTCTTTTCTCAGATTCAAAATCTTCCGCAAATTTTTCCCAACGAGTCAATTTAAATCTTATGTACTGAATGACCACAACAGCAGGGAAAAGCAAAAGTAGAAACAGTATCTTTTCCATATTTGTCCATTAAATACTAATTCTTTGACAAACTCTTAATTCGCAACAGTTCAAAAAGAGCGAAAGTTTTTAATTCCCACCCAGTATCAACGGCAAACCATCTTTTCCCGATCCTATAACGATAACCTTTGTATTTGGAGAATTTGCTAACTTTTCTGTCGCTTCAATACCTTTCCATTTCAGCAGCTGGTCGCTTATGCCTTTTGCAACAATATTCTGGAAATCGGAAATTCCTTTTGCTTCAATTCTCTTTCTGTCTGCTTCCTGTGCTTCTTTTAGCAGTATGAATGCCATTCTCTGGCTCTCCTGTTCGGCTTGTAATTTCTCCTCGATGGATTTTGTTAAGCGGTCTGGAAGTTTAATTTGTCTTAAAGGAGCCTGCTCTACAGTTATGCCTCTTGGACCAACTAATTTTTCTAATTCGCTTAAGATCTCTTCGGCTAACTTTTCACGGGAAGCGGTGTAAAGAGCTTTTGCTTCGTAACGCGCTGTTACACCTCTTACAACAGAACGAAACTGCGGGACTAAAATAATATCGACATAATTTGGCCCCACGGTTTTATAAATTTGATTTGCCATCTCAGAATTCAACCTGAAAAGCAAGCTTATTTCCAGATCAACGCTTAATCCTTCTTTAGATGGAACTGACATCAATTCTCTCATTTCCTGTGTTTTGATACTCATCTTCTCAATGTTTGCCATGGGATTGACCAGGTTAACTCCGGGTTTCAAAGTCTCATCGCTAACATTTCCCAGAAAATCTATAACGCCAGTATGCCCCGCAGGAATTATAGTCCAGCATTGCACTAAGACAATGAATGCTGCCACAGCTAAAGCAACTAACGCTAATGAAGACTCTTGTTTATTTGCCCTCCTCTTAGCATTAAAATAAACTATGCTTGCAGCAACAACAGCGAGTATAGCAATTATAAATAACATTTTTTACCTCCTATTTTTTGTATTCTTTTAAGAAACCTTTAAATTCAATTCTGTGAGACTCTTCCATTCCAAGAAGTCGTATACATAAATCTTGAGTCACGTAATCTTTACCCTCACATAGTTTTATTAATTTATTGTATTGCTTTACAGCACCATCCTCGGCTTGAATTACACCTTCAATTACGGATACCACATCTGTAGTATCTTTTAAAGTTTGTAAGTATTTCTGTTCTGCTTTAAGTTCCATTGAACCGGGAACACTTCCACCCAACTCTTTAATTCGCTTGGCCAACGATTGAGCGTGAGCAATCTCTTCTAATATATCTACGCTCAGAGATTTTTTTATTTCTTCTGCTCTAACCCCATCAAGATTAACGGAATTTGATATGTAATTTATTACTGTTTCAATTTCCATCCAGTAACTTTTAATCAAATTACTAATTATTTCCTTATTTGCAGCCATAATGTTTCTCCTTTTTAGTTTATAATTTTTTTAATGATTTTGAGTTTCTTCGTTTTTGTATGTGAAAAAGTTAAAGAATTAAGAATCTTATCCCGTGCTATCTCCAACTTAGCTTTATTATCAGTGAAAACTTCTGCTATAACATCGCCTTTGTTAATTTTGCTGCCAATTTTTGAATAAAAAATAATACCCGCTTTAGGATCGATTTTATCCTCTTTCGTTCTTCTTCCGGCACCCAATTCCAAAGCAGACATACCAATATCGTAATTATTTATGACAGATAAATGTCCTGTCTTTGGAGAAAATATTTTTTTTGAAAATTTGGATTTTGGATACAAATCAGGATTGTGTATATACTTCAAATCTCCGCCTTGATTCTTAACTATTTCAATAAACTTTTCAAAAGCTTTACCGTTCTTTATTAATTCAAACGATATTTTTTTTCCTTCTTCAATTGAACCCGCTTTGTTTCCCAGATAGATCATTGCTCCCGATAAAGTTAAGCTTAATTCTAAAAGATCTTCAACATTTTCACCCTGCAGTACTTTTATTGATTCATGAACCTCAAACCAATTACCAATGTAATTGCCAAGCGGCTGGTTCATGTCCGTGATAAAAGCAATTACTTTTTTATCAAAAGATTTTGCTGTTCTTATCAAAGACTCAGCAAGTTTAGCGGCATCTTTTTCGTCGGACATGAAGGCACCGCTTCCGGTTTTCACATCTAATACGAGTCCATCAATTCCTTCCGCAATTTTCTTGCTCATTATACTTCCGGTAATGAGCGGGATTGATTCAACAGTTGCAGTTACATCACGAAGAGCATAAATTAATTTATCTGCAGGTGCAATTTCCTTGGTTTGCCCGATTAAAACAGCTCCGCATTTCTTTAAAATATTTTTGAATTGAGATAAAGATAAATCTGTTCTGAAACCTGGAATAGAGTCTAACTTATCCAACGTTCCCCCGGAATGTCCAAGCCCTCTTCCTGAAATCATAGGAACTTTCACTCCTGCTGCAGCGGCAATTGGGGCGATTATCATAGAAGTTTTATCTCCAACTCCTCCGGTTGAATGTTTGTCGACTTTTACACCTTTAATTTTTCTGAGATCAACAATTTTACCCGAGTTGATCATCGCATCAGTTAAAGCTGATTGTTCTGTTTCATTCATTCCTCTGAAATAAACTGCCATTAGGAAAGCGGAGAATTGGTAGTCGGGAATTTTTTTATTTTGATAAGAATTGATTAAAAAATGTATCTCGCTTTTTGTGAGCGGTAAGCCGTTTCTTTTTTTGCGGATGAGTTCTACGGTATTCATACTATAAATTTAACAATTATTAGGTTAAGTCGTGGTACTAAAAACTCAATTTCTCTGCACGATTGGGTTCATTCTTTAGAAACTGGATTTATTAAAGTGTGTTAAATGCGGCTAAAGTCGTTTTTATCTTTTTCATTGCCTCAGTCAGCTAAACCAGACTGCAATAGAAAATGTTTTTCTTTTTATAACAATTGACCCTAGGGAGTGTTGCATAAGTTTTAAATGTCATGCTGAATTTATTTCAGCATCTAAATTTTTACTATAATGAGACCCCGAAACAAGTTCGGGGTGACAAATTCGAGTTATGCAACAGACTCCCTAGTAAACTGATTTAAATAATAGCTTAATGACTTTGTCTTTAGCCACATACTAAATTACCTGATATTTGTTTGCCCTATCTTATTTAATTATTTTTAGCCCTCAAAAACAGTGTTTAATTACCATGACAACGAATGAAATGCAATTTAATAAAAGAACTCATACTTGCGGCGAACTTAGAGAAAGTAACATTGGGCAATCAGTTGTTCTTAACGGATGGGTTGATACGAGAAGGGATCTTGGCGGATTAATTTTTATCGATTTACGCGATCGTTATGGAATCACTCAAGTTGTTTTTGAACCAAACTTTAGTGAAGAGGCTCATAATTTTGCTAAAGATTTAAGAAGTGAATATGTCATTTCCATCGAAGGCAGCGTAAGAAAAAGACCGCCGGAAACAGACAATCCTTCTTTACCAACAGGCCATATTGATGTAATGGCGAAGAAGCTTGTTATTCTAAATGAAGCAAAGACAACACCATTCCCGATAAAAGATAAGATTGATACAAACGAAGATATCAGATTGAAATATAGATACCTCGACTTAAGAAGAGCATCTGTTCAAAAAAATCTTTTGCTTCGGCACAAAATGTATCAGATAACCAGGAAATATTTTGATGAAAATAATTTTGTTGAAATAGAAACTCCTGTGCTAATGAAAAGCACGCCCGAAGGTGCAAGAGATTATCTTGTGCCAAGCAGAATTCACAAAGGTAAGTTTTACGCGCTGCCGCAATCTCCGCAAACGTATAAACAATTGCTTATGATTTCGGGCTTTGATCGTTATTTCCAGATTGTAAAATGTTTTAGGGATGAAGATCTGCGTGCAGACAGGCAACCGGAGTTCACACAGATTGATGTTGAAATGTCTTTTGTAGATCAGGAAGATATTTTCCAAATGGTTGAAGGTCTAATGAAGTTATTGTACAAAGAAATTTGGAATTTGGATTTGCAGCTTCCTCTTCCAATGTTTTCTTTTGATGAAGCAATGGAAAAATACGGCAGCGATAAACCGGATTTACGATTTAACCTTTCACTAACTACTCTTAATAAAGTATTTGCAAGCACCACATTTAAGGTCTTCAAAGAGCAAATTGATGCCGGCGGAATCATTACAGGACTTTTAGCTAATGGCTGCGGAGACTACACAAGAAATCAGCTTGATGTGCTAACGGATTTTGTTAAGAAACTCGGCGCAGGCGGTTTAATTTGGATGAGAGTGAAAGATGGCGGTGAGCTTGAAGCACCTATCGCAAAATTTTTAACCGATGAGGAAAAACAAAATCTCATCATGAGTATTAATGCCAAACCAGGAGATTTGATTTTTATTCTTACTGGAAGCAGAATAAAAACACTCAACATAATGGGTCTGCTAAGATTGGAAATGGCAAGACGACTCGATTTAATTAAAGCTGATTCACCGCCAAAATTACTTTGGGTTACTGACTTCCCGCTATTCGAGTGGGATGAAGAGTCCAAGCGTTTTTATGCAATGCATCATCCATTTACTTCACCAAGACTCGAAGATGTCAAGCTTATGGATTCGCATCCGGAAAAAGTTAAAGCCCGTGCATACGATCTTGTACTTAATGGAAGTGAAATTGCCGGTGGAAGCATCAGAATTCATAATGCATCTTTACAAGCCAAAATGTTTAAAGCATTAGGAATTAGTCATGAGGAAGCCGAACATAAATTTGGTTTTTTAACAAAAGCGTTCAAATATGGTGCGCCGCCTCATGGAGGAATAGCTTTTGGGTTCGACAGGATGGTAATGATATTTGTAGGGGAAAGCTCAATCAGAGAGGTTATAGCTTTTCCCAAAACTGCCAGTGCTATATCGCTTATGGATGATTCGCCTTCAAATGTAAGTGAAGAGCAATTAAGAGAATTGCATATTAAGATAAGATAATACTCTAGTTTATTTAAAGGGAGGATCTAAAAACTCCAAATCACAAAAAGCAAATCTCAAATAATCTCCAATAACCAAAATTCAGATGACCGAAACAAAACCCCTCCCTGGCGGGTATTTTTTTGTAAATTTGGTTTTGTGAATTTGTAATTTATTTGTCATTTGGCGCTTATTGTTTGAGATTTTATAGATTCCCTTATGGTGATTTTGTTAAAGGGTTTTAGTGTAATCATCAATTAGATAATCGTACTTTCCAACATTAAAATTCCAAATTTCTTTTAGGCGATTTAACTCCCACAAATCACCTTTAATTATAATAGATAGTCTCTCATAATATTTTGCCAAACTTGGATGAGCTATTTTATTATCTCCAGTCTTTAGTGTTTCCAGATATCCTTCCGGAATCTTACGGGCAAAATGTCCGATTCTCCAAAATTTTTCATTCCTTGGTTTGTCCTTTCCTATTAGCCAATATTCAGTTGAGGGAAGTCTTGCAAGTAGTGGTTCAGTTAATGCATATTGATCTATGATATGCACATTATTCTCAGCATAAAAGCCAAACATTCCAATAGTTGGTTTTACAACAAAATTATTCTTTACTTCTTTGACTGCATAAGCATGCTTAATCCATGGATGTTGTTCAACTTTATTTTCAGAGAGATTATTTAACAGACCCGTGTTTTCGTAATACCAAAATCGTTCATCGGTTATACCTTCATTCATTCCGCTTATCATTGGACCAAATCTAAACGCATGAATTATTTTCGGACCTAAACTATATTGTTGTGTGCTAAATAAATTTGGCCGGGGAGAGAGCAAACCCAATCCAATAATTATAACTGCAGATACTATCGCTAGCTTAATAGATTTGATTTCTATTTTTGAAAATATAATCACTGCACAAAGCAACGGAACGGAAAGAAATCTACCACTCATAAAATCACCGCCGATATTTATGATGTAAACAATATAAAATATTATTCCTGCAGTTAGTGGTAATAATTTTTTGTTTTTTAGGATAAGGGAGATAATTATTCCGGTAATCATGACAAGAATGGTCAGTGGGTCTAAATAAAGAGAATCGAGTAGATAAAGCAATCCTTGTCGTAACAATTCAATTTGGCTTATACCGGTATTTAGTTTTGCGTAAGCCGTATTGGGGAAAAAAAATCCATAATAAAAGAGCGAAAACAATTCCCAGAGAAGTAAGGGAGAAAAACCTATTAGGATAATTGAAAGATTTTTAAGCTTATCCTTTTCTTTTAAATAGATAATTACTAAAGCAGGCAAAAAAATTATGAGAATATCCAATCTGTTTAGGACTGCAAGACAAAAAAGAAATGAAAGCAGGAATAATTTCTTCTTGCCATCTGCGCTACGGAAATAAACTATAAAAAATAACACAATGAGTAAGTGTGCGAGCGGATTTTCTAATCCTGAAGTAGAATAATCAACAAATGCTTTTGAGAATACCAATATTAAGGCTGCAATTATTGAATTAAGCGGAGCGATAGAAATCTTTTCCAGGAGAAGAAAAAAAGCTAATAGTGAAATACCAATTGAAATAGTAATGCTTGTAAAATAAAATTCATTTGTTAAAACATAAAGTCCTGAGATAAGAAACATCCAAAGCGGATGAGTGTAAGCTTGAACTCTTTCACCAATATTCCATGTTAAGCCGAAACCATTTATAAAATTATCTATGCTTCGGAAGGTAATATATGCATCGTCTGAGAGCCAAGCAGTTATAAAGACTATAATCAGATATAAGAATATTAATGGAACGTACATCCATTTAATTTGAAGATATTTTTGTTCATTTAATATCACAGTCAAAATCTTTTTAATTTATCAAAACAATAATAAAGCCAGTAGATTCGCCTTGTAAAAAAATATCGGAGCTGTTTCAGATTAAATTAGCCTAAATGGTAGAAAATTTACTCATAGGTGTTTTCCATCAAATTAGCTCCCATAGGGACAGGCATAAAATTTTCGCATACACATTTTACGGCTGCGATTTTTAAATACAACAAATCTCATATGTAACATTATTACTTAAGCATTCATTGAAATTGTAAAATTTACTTTGAAAAAGTTAAGTTTTGAGTAAAACTTTCCGAGATTCGCCCATAGGTAAACCTTACATCCTTATCACAAAAGGTGTATTCGGTAATTTCGAACCGCATCGAACATATTACTTGTAAAAGTTTCAAAGGTTTAGTTCTTTTATAAAAATCTATCAATCAGAATTAAAATCACAATTATTTCCGGTGGCACATTTTTTTCTGGACTCTTTACGAATGTTTTCAGAAATAATGTATAGAATGAAACTTGGGTCAGCAGCAATTATTATTAATTCTTCTTGGGATCGTAGTTATTGCAATAGCAGTAGCTATAGGCATAAGCTTGTTCAGGGCTCATGCGATATCCTCAAAACGGGATATACTAACAAATGAAACGATTGATATGGCAGCACAAGCAATTGGCTATTACAAAAGAGCAAGAGAATTTGGCGGAGGAGGTAAGTCATTTATTGGCTGGCAAATTCCTCCTCAATTACAAAACACGGTTAATGGCTCATACGTTATTGATGCAATTAATAAAGATGAAGTGGTGATAATTGCAACAGGAACTGAAGTGGTAACCGGGAGCGATTCAATACAGGTTAAAACGACAGTTTACTCGGATAACTATCAAATAGAAGTAATTCACTAATTAACAGAATGGATAAAATTTTAATCCATCTTATAACTAACAATAAACTAAAATAGGAGATCTAAAATGGGTCAACAGCAGCTTCTTTTAATCGTGCTCGGCGTTATCGTAGTAGGTATCGCAGTAGTTGTGGGTATCAACTTGTTTAATGCTAACGCAGTTTCTTCAAACAGAGACGGAGTAGTTTCTGATTTGAATAACTTAGGTGCAATGGGGCAACAGTACTACAAGAAACCAACTTCAATGGGAGGCGGCGGAAACACATTCACTGGCTGGACGCTTCCTGCAGAATTAGATACAACTGCAAACGGAAATTATGTACTGACAGTAAATGCACAGTCACTTACAATTGAAGGATACGGAACTGAACTAGCGCCTAACGGAAGCAAGATAAACCACACAGCCACAGTGGGACCGTCCTCAATAACAGTGGTAAAAACTAACTAATCACATGATAGTTGGAAAATTAAATTAAATTTAATTTAATAAATTCTTAAGGGCTGGTAAAACAAGTTTGTATTATCAGCCTTTTTACTTTTTAAAGGTGAAAAATGATTGTAGTCAAATTTGCAATTGAAAAACAAGACCGATAGACCCTAAGCTGCTAGTTATCGGTTTTTTTATTCGGAGAGGGTAGGAAAAGAAATCAAAAGTATTTGGCAGAAGAGGTAAATCATATACCGGCTGGTAGATTCTAGCACGGATTCGAGTCATAGTGAATAACTTTTACACCAATAATAAAATCAATGATGATAAGATGGGGTAATTACAACTGGCACTGAAGTTGTTAGCAGAGATGATGAAATGCAAGTTAAGACAATAGTTTACGCAGATAGTATCAGTTGGCAGTAATTTGCTAATTCATAGAATGGATAAAATTTAAATCCACCAATAACTGGTAATCAATAAGAAAATATAGGAAATCTACAATGGGTCAACAGCAGCTTCTCTTAATTGTGCTTGGCGTTATCGTAGTGGGTATCGCAATAGCAATTGGTATTACTTTGTTTAGTGCTAACGCTGTATCTGCAAACAGAGACGGAGTAGTTTCTGATTTAAATCACTTGGGTGCAATGGCGCAGCAGTTCTACAAAAAACCAACCTCACAGGGCGGCGGTGGAAACGCATTCACAGGCTGGACACTTCCTGAAGAATTAGATACAACTGCAAACGGAAATTATGTGCTGACCGTAAATGCACAGTCAGTTACAATCCAAGGATATGGAACTGAGTTAGCGACTAACGGAAGTAAGATAAACCATACAGCAACAGTAGTGCCCTTTGCTGTAACAGTGGCAAAAACTAACTAATCAAATGATTGTTAGAAAATTAAATTTAAACCAGTTTAATAATCTTTTAGGGCCGAAAAACAGTTTGTATTTTCAGCCCCTCTACTTTTTAAAGGTGAAAAATGATTGAAGTCAAATTTACAGCAGAAAAGCAAGACGGACAGGCAATAAGCGGTTCACTATCGGTTTCCTCTTATGGTGAGGGGAAGAAAAAAATTCAACGTCTTGCCGAGAAAAATCATTTGAAAATAAAAGCAATTGAGCGTAAGGTAACCTATCTCTACAAAGCCAGGAAAGGTACAGATAAACCAATTAGGGGCGAACAAAAAGCATATTCAAAAAAAGAGGTAGATGATGCTTTAACTAGATTGGGTTTTAAAGTTCTGTCCGTCAATCGTAAATTAATTGACTTTCAAAGAAAACCACCAACGGCTGAAATAGTAACTTTTGTCAAAATCAGTGCAGAACTCTTGGAACAGAAACTTGCTTATGGCGAAATATTATCGCTTCTGATAAATGATACTCAGAACAAAACTCTTAAGGATACATTAAAGGAAATTAATAATGATCTAAAAAAGGGTGCTGATAGTGAGGCAACATTCTTGAAGTATCAAAATGTTTTCGGAAAGTTCACTGCTTACATGCTTGGACTGGCTTCTAAAAGCGGTAACATGTCTGAAATTTATAAAGCCACTGCTAAATTTTTAGAGAGACGACAGGAATTCAAAAAGAGTTTAAGAAGTGCTTTAATAACTCCAGCAGTTACAATATTTGTCTTATTCTTAGCGGTTGTGTTTTATGTTGGATACATCTTTCCGGAAACAGCTAAACTATTCGTAAAATTTGGAATCGAGCTTCCGCCAATGACAGCGTTTACCCTAAAGATGAGTGATTTTCTTACAAGTTATATTTTAATTATCATGGGATTAGCCGCAATACCACCGATTGTTCTTTGGCAAATGTCGAAAACTAAAAAGGGAGGAATAATTCTTGGGCGGATGATGTTGAAATTGCCTGTAATGGGTTCGCTCATACACAAAACATTAATTGAGGTTTTTTGCAGAGTATTTTATACTCTTTACAGCGGTTCGGCTGAGAGTATCGAACCGATTAGAATTGCATCAGAGGCAGCAGGTAATAAATATTTCGAAGACCGAATAAAAAATGTTGCTATTCCATTAATGCTTAAGAAAGGGACAGGACTTACAGAGGCATTCGAAGCTTCCGGAGTTTTTACAGAAACAGCACTATCAAGATTGCATTCAGGCGAAGAAACCGGAACGGTTAAAAACACTTCGCTGCAGCTTGCAAATTATTATGAAAGTGAAACTGTTTACCGTTTGAAAAACTTGATTGAAGTGATTCAGGTAGCAATTGCGATGATAATAATGGTTGTAATGATTCTCTTGACATTAGTATCTGCAGAAACGGCTACAGTAAGACCGCCGACACCTGGAGCATCAAATCAAATTAATGTTGAAAGAAATATAGGATGATCGAAACCAATCTGGGCATGTCCGATAAAATTGGTTACCTCCTTTTTAAAAAAGGAATAATCGATACACAAATTCTCGAAAAGTCGCTGAATGTTAAATCGGAAGAGAAGGGGAAAATAAAGCGAAACCTCGCCCAGATATTAGTACAAAATTTTGATTTTGATCATGATACAATATTTAAAGAAGTTGCAATACTTTATGCTTTCCGCGAACTTGAATTACCGGAAGGTGAGCCATTACAACATAAAATTGAAACAATAAAACAAGCGGTTGATAAAGTCAGCGATCAATTAAAACAAATGATGGCTGAGCATAAGGTAATTCCTTATGCTTATGATGAAAGGTTAAGAGACAAATTAATTCTCGCAGCAATAGACCCGACCGATCGAAGTATTCCCAAAATAGCTTATGCATTAAATGCCAGGAAATATGAAGTAGTCTTCCTAAAAAAGAAAGATTTTGATAAAATAAGTCAATCAATACTTCCGGTCGAAAACGTTTACTTAAAAGCAATTGAAGACTCATCAGTGGAAATGGATATTGAAAGCGATGAAGCGTCTCTTGATGAGCAAGAACTTGATGCCGAAATAAATAAGAGTGCATTAATAAATCTCGTGGAAGGTGCCTTGGTAGAAGGAGTTCGAAAAGATGCCAGTGATATCCACTTTATACCCAAAGCAGGTCATAAAACCGAAATTCTTATTCGTATAGATGGAAATCTTCAACCATGGCATATCCAGGAAAACACCCTTCCCGAAGCAGTTGTTGCAGTTATTAAAGATCGTTCAAAAGGAATGGATAGATTTGAAAGAGAAAAAGCACAAGACGGTTTTATCCAGAGAGAGATTGACGGTCAAATAATAAGATTCAGAGTTTCAGTTCTTCCAATGGTGGGCACTGAATTAAGAAATAAATTTGAAAGCGTAGTAATAAGAATTCTTGATGACCGAAAGGTTGTTAAAGATTTAAGTAAGCTTGGACTTACGGGCTATGCTCAAGATGCTTTTGTAAAAGCCATCAGTCAGCCGCAAGGAATGGTTATTCTAACAGGACCAACTGGAAGCGGTAAGAGTACCACATTAGTTGCAGCACTTTACCAGGTAATTGATCCAAGCGTAAACGTTCTCACCGTAGAAGATCCCGTTGAATATGTAATTGAAGGTGCCCGTCAGCTTAAAATTGGATACAAGATGGATTTTGAACAGGCAATTAGGTCCATTCTGCGTCATGACCCGGATATTGTTTTGGTGGGTGAGATGAGAGATAAAGAAACTGCTGAGGTTGCTATAAAGTTGGCAAACACAGGTCACTTGACCTTTTCAACTTTACATACTAATGATGCACCAAGTGCTGTTGCCAGATTGTATAAAATGGGTATTGAGCCGTTTTTAATTGCGTATGCAATAAACATCATAATGGCACAAAGGTTAGTTCGCAAATTATGCGAAGCTTGTAAAACAAAGGTTACTAAACTGGATGAGGATTTATTGTCAGCTGCTGGTATAGATATTAATGAATTAAAAAAGCATACAATCTTTGCAGCAAAAGGATGTGATAAATGTCATGGAACTGGTTACAAAGGTAGAATGGCGATACACGAAGCACTTTATTTCACAAAAGAAATACGACAAATCATCGTGCGCTCAGGTATTGAAGTCGATGAAGAGAAGATAAGAATTCAAGCTAAAAAAGACGGTTCAAAATCATTAAGAGACTCTGGAATAGAAAAAGTAATGTTGGGTCTTTCCTCGATAGAAGAGGTACTTGCTTCAACTACCGACGAGTAGTATCCCTTTTACTAAGGTAATAATTACTAAGAATTGCTTTCGATTTCGCAATAAATTTATATCACTGACTGGAATTTACTTGCATAAAATTTGATTTGAATCCTACGGCACAGATACTTAAAAACAAAATTAAAGGCAATAGTGTGGCAGTCCAAGCTCTAGATCAAGTTCCTTCGAAAAGGAAAGCAATTCCTGTAGAAGAAGTAAAAAGAGTTCTTTCGGAATTTACTGAAAGCATTCCGGGCGACCTGAGAGGTCCTGATAAAGTTCTATATCTTTTCGAAAACAGTGTGAAGCTTCCAACCGAGAGCAAAGTACTATTGAAAGAGTACTTTGATCATTTATTAATTAATATGATTGAGCGAGATGCCTCTGACATTGAAATCGGTGGGCATGGCAACGAGGGGTATATATGGTTTAGGATTTATGGAATTAAAGAAAGAGCAATGGACCTGCCTCGTTTTACCGAAGATGAATCTACAATGATCATCATCAATTTATTAAATGCCAACCAAAAGAAATATATATCGGTCGCCAAAAATCTTGATTTCAGTTACTCATGCTATTACGAAAGGAAAAAGTTAAACATTCGTTTCAGAGCAGATGCATACTTTGAGCTTGATACTCTTGCCCTAAACATGCGTGCAATCAATTTGAATATAAGGCCTCTCGACTCACTTGGCTTTCATCCAAACGTTGTAAGAGTAATGAGCCATAGCTACATCAAGTTTGGCTTATCGTTAATAACAGGAATTACCGGTTCGGGTAAATCGACTACGCTTGATGCGATAATTGATGAGCATAATAAGTGCGATCCGGCACATGTTATTGTTATTGCTTCGCCTATAGAATATGTACATCGTTCGAACAAATGTATAATTAAACACAGAGAAGTTGGCAGAGATGTCATCTCTTTTAAAGATGGTGTTATTCAAGCGATGAGACAGGATCCGGATATTATAGTAATTGGTGAAATGAGAGATCCCGAAACAATTTTAGCAGCACTTGAAGTTACCGATACGGGGCATAAAGTGTTCTCAACTCTCCATACTTCATCTGCGGTTGAATCAATTGATAGAATTGTTGCTGAGGTTAATCCTCATGAACAGGAGAGAGTAAGACATAGATTGGCTGATGTTTTAGTGTCCATAGTCTCACAAAAATTGCTTCCGGGTGTAGATGGTAAATTAGTCTTAGCAAAGGAAGTATTGGTAGTTACCCCCAGTGTAAAAGCCGCAATTAAGAACAATACCACAAGTGAAATTTACCTTATGATAAATCAAGGCGGCCCAATGGGTATGTTGACAATGGAACAAGATTTGAGGCGATTATATCTGAATAAAAAAATATCATTGGAAAATGCCATTGCATATGCCAATAATAAAACAAGAATTCAACAACTTTTATCGGCTATCTAATGAAACCTATTGTATGTGTATTTTGCGAAGGCAATGACACAAAAATTGCTGTCGTAGAAAAAGAAAAAGAAAAAATTAGAGTCCTCATAACTGGTTCGTATAATGTGATTCAACCTCCCGTTGTGGTAACCGAAGGTATTACAAATCTTAGAGTTGATACTGACGATCTTTCTTTTGAAGATTTGGATAAAGCATCTCCTATTACTGATGTAGAAGTGGTTAGCACTTCTGGTTTAGCATTAATAAGTACATCTCTCAAAGGAATTAATCTGAATAACAGCGTATTTATTCCGATTCTTACCGAACCAGTGCTTCATTACCATGTTTATGAGGGAAGTAAATTAGGCAAATCATCAAAATTCACTCAAGAGCTTATTAGAGATATTTATGAAACCAAGAACATAACAGTAAGCAAAGATGAATTAGCGTTTGTTGAACTTGCTGATAAATCTTCTCTGGCTGTTTTTCTTAACGGAGAAATAAGCTGTGTTAAATTGATAAACTCTCTTGCCGGATATAACGGTAAAAAGTTTTACAAAATACCAACAATTAAAAGTGCTGAAATATCACTTGCAAATTATGTTGCTAAGAAAAAGAAATTTTTCCCCGATGATCAATCTCTTATTGTATATATCGGTAAAGAGTATAGCAAGCTTATCTTTTTACAAGGAAGAAAATTAAAGCACATTGGTACAACGCTTGATATTGGTACCACAAACCTACACACTTACGATGTTTACTTCTCCAAAATTTTACTTGAAATGGATAATGGCGGTATAACATCACTTGATAATATAATTGTTTGCGGTGAAGATGATTCTGAAAATTTAATTCTTTCTTTTTATGGTACCTTTCCCGAAGCCAATGTTTCTAGATTAGAATTTGATGAGATAGATTATTCATTATTGAGCACCGAAGCTCAAACCTCAATTTCTGCATACAGCATAATGCTGGCTATAGCAAATGAATACTTCGACGATCAAGTACAAAAACACTCGGAGAGTATAAACCTTTTACCAAGATATGTTAAAGAAGAACAGAAGGTATTTCAGTTTGCATGGCACGGTTATGCTATTCTTCCATTATTATTTGGAGCAACTTTCTTTTTAACACTTCAGATACTGATGAACAATAAAAAGGTTAATGAATTAGAAAAAGAAATTGCACAGCAAACGGTATTGCTTAGGCAGAATCAGGAAATACTTGGGCGTATTGCAGCCCTTGAAAGCAAGATAAGCGGATTTGGTCAAACTCAGGCAATATTAGATTCTGCATCCGTTGGAACTGGTGTTTGGTCAAAAGTAACAGAACATTTTTCTGATTTCTTTGGAGCTAAACAAAATATTTGGCTTACAAAGGCAGGTGCAGATGGGAATAACATAGCTCTGGAAGGTTTCACATTATCAAAGCTATCGCCAACAGAATTTGCATACTCAATCGATGGTTCGGAATTGAAAGGAATTTATTTCGAATCGATTCGTGAGAAAAACGCTTATCGTTTTAACCTAAATTTTAATCTATCACAATTTCCCAAAGTGACACAATGAACAGGAAACTAAAAAATACGTTTGCTCTTGCAGGGCTGTTGTTATTTATTTTGATAGCCGGTGGAGTATATATTTTAATTTTACAACGCGGTGAATTGTCCGCTAAAGAAGAAAAACTAAGAGAATTAAAGGCAAATGATTATAACACAGAGCAATTAACTCTTCAATATGAAGATCTTTACCAAAGATCTGTAGTTCTCGATTCAGTACTTGCAGCTAGAAAATTTAATATTCCACAAAATCTATCTTCCATAAAATTTTATGATTTCGTAACTCGGTTAACTAATTTACTAACTGAAGATACAAAGATTGATGTTGAATATGGAGAACAAAAACAAGAGCGAGATTTTTATTACTACGAGTATAAAGTTAAAGGTATAGCCCCTTACAACGATCTATACAAATTCATTTATGGAATTGAACAAAGCAAAGAGCTTAAGAAAATTACATCGATCACTCTAGGAAGTCTTGTTAAAAATGAAAAAGAGGAAGGTCCGAAATTCCTTGTTGCTTTTGCGTTCGTTGTTCATGTTTATTTTTCGAACGATAATCGTTTTGCCACAGCAGAGTTTGTAGAAAACAACCTATCAGCGCGCCCTTTGTATGATGCATTCTATCCATTACTTAGAAACGAAATTCCTTTAAATACCGAAGGTCTACTTGATATTCAGGGTGCAAAACTTCTGGCACTTGTACCTGAAGGTGCATTTCTAGCGGACGCAACTGGCAGTACATTCTTACTGTGGGAAGGTGAACCAGTTTACCTTGGGTATTTGACCAGCATCGATTATAAAAATAATAAGGTGAAGTTTATTATTAACAGGGGCGGTGTAATCGAAAAAGTAGAGTTGTTTTTGGAAAAAGAAGAAGCAAATAAGAAAAATAAATGAGAGTAGAAATTATGAAAACAGTAATATTATCATTGGTGTTGTTTTCGTTTGTCACTGTAACTGGATTATCTCAGCAATACCTTGAAAGGCAATTCAAGGGTTATATAAATCCAGATGAGTTAGTTACTATGTCCGCAAATCTGCCATTTGACCAAGCAGTTGATCTCCTAAGCAAGGTTAGCGAGAGCTTGAGAGGAAAAAGGATAGTATCAACCTACCAAAGCTCGGAACCAATCGGGTTAGAAATCGAGAACATGCAATATGAAAAGGCATTGGTTGTTTTGGTTCAGTATCGTGGATTAATGTATGAAGAAAAAGAAGATGTAGTCATTATTAAAAAGAGGGGCGAGAAAATAGATAATAGAACAGCCGAAAATTATGTCTCTGTTGATTCGCGAGAAGTAAAAATTTCAGCTGTATTCTTTGAAATGGATGTTAATGAGGCGCGGAAACGTGGGGTAGATTGGAAACTAATTTTTGAAAAGAAGGGATTAGACATAGGCGGACTTTTAGGTGTAGATAAAACCAAGACTCAAAGTCAAGGAACAAGCACTTTGCAAGAACCAACTTTTGATCTGGGCGTAGCCGGCGATTTTAATATAGGTAATTTCTTCGGTGAAGCCACGGCAATATTTAAGTTTTTTGAAACTGAAAATATAGGAGAAGTAATTGCAAGTCCTACGATAGTTGTTCGAGATGGTCGCCCGGGAAGAATTCAGGTTGGTTCGGATATATCTATTAAGCAAAAAGATTTTGCGGGAAACGTTATCGAGAATTTTTTCTCAACCGGTACAATCATTAATGTAACACCTTATGTAATCAATGAAGAGGGTGTGGACTATACCCTCTTAAAAATTATTGCCGAAAGAAGCACCTTCGTGCCCGATCCATCTAATACTATAATCAATAAAACCCAAGCTTCTACGGAAGTTATTATGCTTAATGGTGAAGAAACTGTGATAGGTGGATTATTTGTAAATGATGAGGTAAAAATACGTTCAGGTGTCCCGATTCTTAAAGATCTTCCGTGGTATGTATTAGGACTTAGGTATATCTTTGGTTCAGATGAGGTTCGGTTAAGTAAAAAAGAACTTGTAATTCTTCTTAAAGCAGAACTTGTTCCAGCATTGAAAGATCGCTTAGCCGGCACAAGCTCTACTACTCCTGTTCGTGATGAAGTTTTAAAACAGAGAGAAAAATTAAAAATGTATCAATTCAATCAACAATTTGGTAACGGGAATTAGAGCCTGTTTATGGAATCAATTTTAATTGTTGATGACGATTTAGGAGTATGCACAACTTTAAAGGAAGAGCTGGCTGAAGTTGGTTACGAAGCAGATTTTCTTTTAAGAGGTACAGAAGTATATGATTATCTGAAAACCAATTCGGTTGATCTTATACTTCTGGATTTAGTACTGCCCGAAAAAGACGGTTATGAGGTTTTAAAAGAAATCTCGGAAAATAAATTTGATGTGAAAGTTGTAGTATTAACAGCATATGCCGATGTGAAGAGTGCTATCGATTCGGCAAGGCTTGGTGCGAGTGATTTTATTAGTAAACCATATGATTTAGATGAATTACTAATAACAATTCGTAAGGTTCTGCAGCGAGATGATTAGTAATGAAAATAAGCTACCGAATACTTTTTATTAACTTTTTTGTTGTAGTATTAATTATAGGAAGCGCCTCCTTTGCTTTCTATTCCATAATGTATAATGTTCTTACCAGTCAACAATCCAAATATCTACTTAAATCCTCCAATGATTTTATTTTTGCATACAATGAAACTTTTCAGAACACAGAAGATGATTTTAATCAATTATCAAGAACAGAATTATTTTCTGGGGAAAGATTAAAATCTACCAGCATTGATTTTATCCTGGAACAAGATTCAAAAAACGTAAAAATCTATTCACGCTCAGTTGTAAAAGCGGGAGTAAATCTCTCGCAAAAGTTCTCGTCGCTTGAAGAATTCATCAGCAATAATCCATCGGCAGTAATTAAAAGCCATACATTTCCGGATGGAACTTCGGTTTATTATGGTCGTTTGCTTACGGATGAGTTCCTTAATTCCATTGCTCAAAAAATAAATGCTCAAGTTGTAATCATAACAGGCAACTCAACACTGCAGGTATCAAATCAGTCGGCTAATCAGCAGTACATTTACTTTCTGAATAAAGCCTATAATAATTTATCCCGGCGAGAAAAATTTAATGTTTATTCTGAAGATTCAGGTCAAGCTGATATCATATCAACACTTTGCAATATTTCGTCTAATATAAATGAAAATCAAAACCTCAAATTCCTAATATTCTCAACACTGAATGAAGCGGCAGATTTACGATCTAGCATTAAGTATATTTTAATCACAGTTGGAATAGCAGGTGTATTACTTTCACTCATTTTGACTTTCATGTTTACGCAAAAAATTAGAAGTCAGCTTCATTTGTTAAGTAATGCAACTGAACTTACAAAACAGGGAAACTTCAAAAATAAAATCGAAATTAAATCAAATGATGAAATCGGACAATTAGCTTCGGCCTTTAACAACATGCTTGACGAGCTAGATAAACATGATCGAGCAATTACGGACTATTCCGATTTTATTGCTCTCATCAATAGAAATGCTTCTTTAAAGGAAATTGCAGATGCGGCATTGAATAAAATTATTAAAACGTGTGGATTTGCCGTCGGTGCAATCTATGCAGTAAAAGGCAGTTCCATTACGCTGATTCGTTCGTATGGTATTAAAGGAAAAACCGCCGCGGAAGATTATGAGTTTTTCGATTCAGCAATTAAGAATCGTGAAATGCTCGAGCTTAATTTTGAAAAGAATTTTCCGACAGTTTCATCGGGAATTATCTCTCTTGAAATCAAGCACATGCTGTTGATTCCAATTATTTATAACAACGAGGTAATTGCACTTCTGGAACTTGGCGGTTTGGATAGTCCATCTCAGGCAGTAAAGAATTACCTATCAAAGATTCAAGAACAGCTTGCGATTGGCTTAACAAATGCTTTTGCATTTGTGCAGCTTGAAAATCTTGTTGTTGAGTTGAAGCTTTTGAATGAAGAATATCAAAAACAGAATCAACAGGTAAAGCAGCAAAACGAATCATTAATAAAATTACACGATCAGCTCAGGGATAAAGCACGCGAACTTGAAGTTCAAAAATTGAGAGCTGAGGAATCTACAAAGCTAAAATCCCAATTCCTGGCAAGTATGTCTCATGAGCTGCGAACTCCAATGAATTCTGTACTTGGATTAACAGAGCTAATACTCGATGAATCAACGTTATTAAACCCCAAAACTAAAGAACGGTTGGAAATTGTTCATCGCAGCGGTAAACGTTTAATGAGTTTGATAAATGATATTTTAGATCTGTCCAAAATCGAGGCGGGGAAAATGGATCTTAAACACGATGACGTTCTGCTCGAGGATATAATTCTTGATCTGGAAGCTTCAATAAGGCCATTAGTTGTAAAAAAGCATTTAGAACTTAAGATTGTTAGGAAAGCAAACACAAATGTTTTCATTGCTACCGACAGAGGAAAAGTAACTCAAGTTTTAATCAACTTACTGGGCAACGCAATTAAGTTTACTGAGCGGGGATTTGTTGAGCTTCATGTGGATGATTTGGGTGAAAATCAATTAAGATTTGATGTTGTTGATTCGGGAATAGGAATATCGATTGAAGATCAGAAAATAATTTTTGAAGAATTCAGGCAGATAGATGGAACTGCCGCGCGAAAATACAGCGGCACAGGTTTAGGATTATCAATCTGTAAAAAAATTGCAGAGATGCTTAACGGTTCGTTAAGCGTTGAAAGTCAGCTTAACAAGGGTTCGGTTTTCTCATTCATAATTCCTTTTAAAGTTTCATCAGAAAAAGAGCGACAAAAACAATCCGTTAATGTTGAAACCTTGAGGAAGAATAGAAAAAATCCAATCCTGGTAATTGATGATGATGCCGATATTAGAATTACTATTGGGCAATACTTGGAATCAAGGGGCTACAAAGTTGTTTATGCCGATAATGGTGCAAGCGGTGTTAATCTTGCAAAAGAACTGCAGCCGTTTGCAATAACTTTAGATTTGCTATTGCCTAACAAAGATGGCTGGACCGTTCTTAAAGAATTGAAAGAGAATCCTGCAACTAAGAATATACCGGTTATTTTAGTTTCCATTATTGGCGATAAAAATCTTGGTTACGGGCTTGGAGCTTTCGAATATTTCGTAAAGCCAATATCACACAATGAGCTACTTTCAGCATTTAACAAACTAGAGAATTACGCTAGAAAAAAAATAGAAAAAATTATTTTGGTTGATGATGATGAATTAGAATTTGAGAGATTCAAGCGAGTATTGCATAATGATGGGGTTACCGTTCATTTTATTAAAGATAGTCAGTTTGCGTTTAATAAGATAGTTGATATTCAGCCCGATCTAATTGTTCTTGATTTACTTATGCCCGGAATAGATGGAATTACACTGACGCATGAACTAAGAAATTATAAAGAAACCAAACACATACCGATAATTATCAGCACAGCAAAAGATTTAAATGATGAAGAAAAAAATTCGCTTCGGCATATTGTTGAAGACATTACGGTAAAATCTAAAGGTCATCCTCACGATGTTCTAAAAATTGTTAGAGATAGGATAAGAATGGATGAACTTTCATACTATGTTGAAGATACCGCAGGAAAACAGCCTTTGGAAGAGATAGAAATTCTGAGTGACCAGATTCGGAATGTTTCTTTAGATGAAAAAAAAAACCGCAAAGAATTGCTCGGAGAAGTTTTAATTGTTGATGATGACCCTGACACTTTGTTCACAATCAATGAAATCGTTCAATCGTGCAATTGCACAACTTTTGTTGCTAAAAACGGACTTGAATGCCTTAACATCTTAGAAAAAAATTTACCCGATCTTATTTTACTTGATATCATGATGCCGGAGATGGATGGTTTTCAGACCATAAAAAAAATACGCGAAAACTCAAATTGGAGGCATGTACCGGTTTTTGCAGTCACGGCACGCGCTATGCTGGAAGATCGGCAGATCATCCTTAAAAATGGATTTGATGATTATATAACTAAACCTGTCAATGCAGGGGTTATTTCATTCAAAATTGAAAAATTATTTTCAAAGATAAGGGCAACATAATATGAAACGAATATTGGTTATAGATGACTTACCTGAAAATGTATTTATGCTTCAAGATCGGCTCGAAAATGAAGGTTATGAAGTAGTAACAGCTTACGACGGAAAAACCGGTATTGCCAAGGCAACAAACGATATGCCCGATCTTATTCTTTTAGATGTTATGATGCCTGAAATGACAGGTATAGAAGTTTGTAAAATTCTTAAACAAGATCCCGGTACAGCAGACATTCCAATAATAATTGTTACAGCTAAATCCGGTGCTGATGATGCTAAAGAGGGATTAGATGCCGGAGCATTGGATTACATCAAGAAGCCATTTGAAAAAGTAGAAATGTTAGCAAGAATAAATTCAGCTTTGAGATTGGCAGAAGCACATAAGCAAGTTATTGAAGCTGAAAAAAGAAGCACCTATGCGGCTACCGTTGTAACCACTAATCATAAAATTAAACAGCCGCTAACATTGATGAGCCTTTCTTCTGCGGCGATTAAGAGAGAATTAAATAAAGAACAGATTTCTAAAGAAGCAATCTTAAATCGGTTGAATTATATTGAAACAGCAATTAATGAGATTACTAACATTCTTAATCAGCTTAATGCAATAAAAAAACCACAGACTTCAGAGTATGCAAAAAATGTAAGGATGGTAGAGGTTGAAAAGGATTCTGCGGAAAATTTCTCAGATAAACTTGCGGATAGTGGATAGCATAGTATCGAACTCATAGGGTTTTGTGACTAAGCTTGTAACCCCCACTTTTTTAACATCAGGGCTCGATTCTACGGACAAACTGCCTGTTGATAAAATAATTGGTATTTTGTAATTAAGTTTTCGCACTTGTTCTACGCAATCCAATCCATTCATACCTGGCATATTGTAATCAATAATAAGTAAATCCACCTTCATTTCTTCAGTTAACACTCTTAATACCTCGGTACCGGAGGTAACCCTGATCACATTAAATCCACTGGATTCTAAAAGCTCAGCGAGCAAATCTCTCAGCATAATTTCATCATCGGCCAATAAAATTATTTTTTCAGAAGGCTCTGCCGTTATTTCATGAGAGATTGGTTCATAAGCCGGAATGTATACGTTAATCGTTGTTCCCTCATTTAATTTACTTGTAACATCAACGTGTCCTTTGTGAGCTTTGATAATTCCGTAAGTAACATATAATCCTAAACCCGATCCTGTATCCTTTTTCTTTGTGGAGAAGTATGGATCAAAAATTTTGCGGATATTTTCTTCCGATATTCCTTCTCCGGTGTCAGTGACGGAGAAACAAACGTATTTACCCTTATCAAGCCATGGAAAATTTGAAATGTTTTTAGCATCAACAAAAACATTTTTAGCTGACAAAGTTATTTTTCCCGCACCAATAATAGCTTCCTTAGCATTAACACATAAGTTTAATAGTATCTGGTAAATTTCAGTTGGGTTTCCTAAAATATCGCTTATTTTTTCTTCAGTGACGCTTTCAAAAGTAAGTTCTTTGGAAAATGTTTGATTGACTACTTTGGAAAGTTCAGTGATAAGTAGGTTGGGTTTTATTAACTCCTTTTGTTTAAGGGTAGGCTTCCCGAAAGATAATAATCCTTTTGTTAGATCTCTTGCCCTCACGGCACAATTCTCTATGTTATCAATCATTCGAGTAATATTATCTGTTTGAGGGACGCGCTTCTTCAGTAGGGTTAAACTTCCGAAAATGCTTGACAGCAAGTTGTTGAAATCGTGAGCCATACCGCTGGACAATTTTCCGATGGTTTCAAGCCTTTGTCCCTGCAAAAGTTTTTTTTCAATTTCAGTATTTAGGTCACGTGCTTTTATGCCGCTTATTATGAAGGCGAGCAGAGAGGATAATTGTTCTATGTTACCCATCTCATGATGCGAAAATTTATTTTCTTTTTTACCAAGAATAACCGCAGCTAATAATTTATTTTGAATAAAACATGGTGAAATTAATATATAGTTGCATTGCAAAACGTGAGCTAAGTTAAAGCCAATACTATTTGGTGCAGATGTAATTGTTAAGGGTTTTTTATTTACCATTAACCACTTAGTAATAAAAGAAAAACTTGCTTTCAATTCTTTTTCTACGTCTGGTTTGTTTTGTATTTGATTGTTCGTGTCATTAAAAAGTATTTCATATCTCGTATCTTCTTCACAAAAGACTATTAGCCCTGAATTGCTCTCTGTTATTTTTTCGCCTCTCGTCAATATTTCTTTACATAGCACAGTTAAAGAGTTTTCTTTTACAAGCAGGCTGAGAATATCGTGCAGCTCTTTCTGAAATTCAACATTTTTTTGAATAATGTTTTCGTGTTTTTCGTTTAGAGTTCGCTTTGTTTGAGGTGAATAAATTCTTATAAAATAACCTTCGGGTTTATTCTTTTTAACTAAGGGATAGACGCTTAAGTTTTGATGTGCGGGTAAAGTAATATTGAGAGGTTTGTTTTTTTCTAAAATCCTCAGATCATCTTCATCTTTTATTATGAAAAGATCATAAAAGGATTTGCCTTTAATTTTTGCAAAACCAGAATTTTCTTTGAAACTTTTGTTGAACCATAGAATATTTCCGTCCTTATCAGCAATAGCCAGAGAATTGCCTTCAACTTCTAAAAGCTCCGAGAGAGCAAAGTTAGAAATTATTTTATTCAGCATTTCGTTAGTCTTGCCTGATCTCGTATTTTTTAATTTTTGTATAAAGTGTTTTAGGACTGATGCCAAGCTGGTTAGCTGTCTGAGTTCTATCCCACTTGTTAAGTTTAAGAATTTTTGCGATATGATGCTTTTCCATCTCGTCCATACTAAGTATTTCAGCTATGCGAATATTCTCTTCATTCATTAGCGGCTGTGATGCCCTTGCGGTTGCACTTACAGGAAGATTGAGGTCGTCCGGTTCAATTAGTTCGCCTTCCGAGAAAATTATTGCCCGCTCAATTGTGTGTTCAAGCTCGCGGACATTGCCGGGAAAATTATAATTCAGAAGAGTCAATTCGGATTTTGGCGAAAGATTTTTTGGCGATCTTATTGGTGATTTTGCTTCAAGAAAAAATTTAGCAAGTACCGGTATATCATCTCTTCGATCTCTTAGCGGAGGAATTGTTAGCGTTATAACATTCAAGCGGAAGAGTAAATCACGTCTAAAATTTTTATTATCAGCTTCTTCTAAAAGATTTCTGTTCGTTGCCCCAATTACTCTAACATTAGAATTGAGATTTGCAACTCCACCGATCCTTCTGTATTCACCATTCTCAAGAAAGCGTAAAAGTTTGGGTTGAAGCGATAAGCTCATTTCACCAATTTCATCTAAGAATAAAGTGCCGCCATTGGCTATCTCTACTAAACCTTGTTTTGTATTTTTTGCATCTGTAAAGGCTCCGCGCTCATGTCCGAAAAGTTCGCTTTCAATTAATTGATCGGGAAGCGAGGCACAGTTGATTACAACAAATGGTTTGTCTGCACGGGTGGAATGTTTATGGATATATTCGGCAAAAAGCTCTTTACCGGTACCGGTTTCTCCTTCAATAAGAATGTTTGAATCGGACATAGCGGCTTTACTGGCAAGATTAATAATTCTTTGAAGCTGCGGGCTATCGCCTACAATGTTATGAGGAAGTTTTTTATTTACAATATCTGTGAGAACAGTATTCTTAACTAAAAGAGATTTATGATCTGCCGCATTATTTATTGTCACCAGCAATTCGTCAAAATCGTAAGGTTTAGTAATGTAATCATAGGCACCCATTTTTATGCAATCTATAGCTTTGCGAATTTCATTTTGTGCTGTGAGGATAACAACAATTAAAGACGGGTTATAATCATTTACAAACTTTAGAACTTCTTCTCCGGGAACTTCCTGCATATTCAAATCAAGAAGAAGCATATCATAATTTTTACGTTTAATTGCTTCTATAGCGTATTTACCGTCATAAACGGTATCAACCGAGAAACCCTCTTCAAGAAGCTGTTCCTTCAGAAGATAGCTTAGGGTTTCATCATCATCACAGACTAAAATTTTTGAATTTTTAGACATATCTTAACTTAGTTTTATTGTACTAATTTCACAATTTATTTGAATTAAAACCTCAAATTTCTATATTTGTGCTCAAAAAATTGAGGGCGTGTAGCTCAGTGGTAGAGCATTTGCCTTTTAAGCAAAGGGTCGGTGGTTCGATCCCACCCACGCTCACTTTTTTAATAGTAACCGAAATATTGTACTAAATTTTCCATCCGGTATTTAACAAAATCATTTTGAAAGTCTTGTTAAAGAACGCAATACTCTCAAATTGCCAGCAAATATAACTATAAAATTTTTAATTCACATCTGTTGATTTTCCAAATCCCAAAAGAATAATCTGCCTTTTTAACTTTTTTTAAATTATCCTAACCGGATTATTAAAATGTTCTTTATTATTAATAAAAGGAATTATATCTTTCGAAAAAATTAAAAAACATTTAGGAAATAGATTGGGCGAAATTGTATTTTGGACTATTATGCGAACGGCAATAACCATTCCTTTGGTTTGGCTTCTTCAAGGTTATTTGGACTTTCAGTTTTGGTGGGTGCTTAGCTTATTTGCTATATACGGGGTGATAGTTCATCCTGCAATCATTCATTATAGATTGTTTGAAGAAAAAAATAAAGAAATTATTGAATCAACTTTATGTTCTACTTGTATGCATTTTGATAAATCGGCAGTGCTTTGTATGAAACATGATACACATCCCACACAAGAGTTTTTGCCTTGTGAGGGTTTAGACTGGGAACCAAATGCATTTCAAACAAGTAAAGACGAGCTGAAATCCGAATAATGAATTTGCTAAATGATAGTCTACCAAACCACTCTCAATCATCCACAGTATAATCAAATCTAAACTTAATTAAATCGGGATCGAATTTCCTCTTTCTTATCAACTCATAATCATAAATAACCTTTCCGATGTTTGGAAGGAAAGGAAAAACTATTTGATCATATTTTTACTTACCATTATCAATTAAGTAATAATTGATGTATTCATAATAATTTAGTTCATCTTAAAAATTTTCTGCTAATTGTGTCACTTATTTCCCTTGAAAGTAACTATACAGATAATAAAATAGAGAAAGAATGTTTGCTCAATCTCGTAGAAAAGTCGTTATAAATATTTTTGCATTTCTGATTATTGTATCCACCTTAATTATTTATGCCAAAGAAGAAGGTGTGGTTGGAAGAACTCAAAAGAATCGGAAAGGTTGTACTTGTCATAATGAAGTTCCCTCAAGCGATGTTTTAGTTTCCATCTCGGGTCCGGATACGTTACAAGTTAGTCAAACTGCAGTGTATAACGTTACAATCTCTAGTAATTCTATAAAGGCGGCAGGAACTAATATTGCTGCTTCCGATGGAGAATTATATCCTGTTTCAAATGACTTAAAAATACTAAAGGGAGAGCTAACGCACACTTCTCCAAAATATTCTTCTTCAGGAAAAGTCACATTTCAATTTTCCTATTCCTCACCTCAAATTGCCGGTACGCAAAGTCTCTATGCCAGTGGTAACAGCGTTAACATGAATGGGAAAAAGACTGGTGATTCATGGAATTACGCTCCGACTAAAACAATTTCAATTATCGGTAAAAAATTTTAAATACCTTTAGGAGGTCAAAAATGTTTGTTAGTTTTCAAAGGAAAAATGTTATTAATGTAGCGGCATTTTTCATCATAGTTTCAACAATAATTATTTATGCTGAATCAGGTGGAATTGTCGGCAAAACCCAAAAGAACGGATTTGGTTGTACATGTCATAGCGAAATACCATCAGTTAATGTTTTGGTGGCAATTACAGGGCCTGATACGCTTGCAGTTGGACAATCGGCAACTTATACGCTAACAATACAAGGAGGACCTTTAGTTGCAGGTGGTACCAATATCGCCGCTTCAGACGGTAACTTGCTTCCAATTGCCGGCGATTTAAGAAAAGCATCCGGAGAATTAACTCATGTTTCACCCAAATCTTCCTCTGGAGGACAAGTATCTTTTCAGTTTACCTTCACAGCCCCAGCAACGTCTGGGACGCAGACGCTATTTGCTAACGGAAACAGTGTTAATTTTAATGGTTCAAACAACGGAGACCAATGGAATTTTGCTGCTAACAAAATTATTAATGTAGTTCAGCCAACAGGAATTGATGATCAATTTTTAGTCAATTCATTTGAATTAAGACAGAACTTCCCCAATCCGTTTAACCCAAGCACAATTATCAGTTGGCAGTCCTTAGTCGGCAGTTGGCAAACTTTGAAAGTATACGATGTACTTGGAAATGAGGTTACAACGCTTGTTAATGAATGGAAAGAAGCAGGCTGGCATTCGGTTGAGTTTTCTACCAATGGCGGAGCCGCCTCTGGCGGAGAAGCAAGCGGTTTATCTTCAGGGGTGTATTATTATAAACTTACTACTGATAAATTTTCTTCAACGAAGAAGATGATACTGACAAAGTGATTTAGACTCAGAGAAGGATTAAGGCTGACTAAAAAGTAATATTTTTTAGTAAATAGAACTACACAGCGGCAGGCACTGATGACACTGATGTTTAATGATCCTCCAAAGGCGGATAGGTTTTCACAGATTTTATAATTGATGAATTACTTTTTAGTCACCCACTAAGGATGAGGTCTTTTATTAAGGTGGTCTTCGGACCGCTTTTTATTTTATCCCTGTTGTCATGATGCGGAGTATCATGACAACCTTATTACGTTAATCTATTCTATGTTAAGATTTTTCTTTTTGTAAACCGATTCTGTTATTGTTTCCGGCGTGAGTTCTGATATGTTTTATTATTCGTTGAGAGCCCAACCAATTCTTTCTTAAAATTTACGTAATTGAAATGTGTTATAGTTGTAAGGAGGTTGACCAGCAGGCCAATATGGATGAGGTGACACATCATCCTTGAACCGAATAAAAACAACAAGTACTTTAAATTCACCTTGTGCAGTTAGATAAATACCACCTTCGTAAGTTAAATCAATTGACTCACCGGCTGGTCGTGTAATACTTCAATCTTTATCTATTTGTGCAAATATATATCGTGAAGTTAAGATGAAGATAAAAACAAAAAATGTTAATAACTTTTTCATGATAATTTCCTTTTAAAGTTTTTATTTTATTAAAATCATTGAGTGGGTTACTTTTACCGAACCGTTTATAAGCCGGTAATAATAAACCCCGCTTAAAACAGGTTGATTTGAATTGTTATTACCATCCCAGACAATTTTATGTGAACCATAATTAAACCATTCATTATCAATCACTCTCTTTATTTCATTACCCATCACATCATAAATAATAAGTGAAATGCTTTCTGAGCTTTTAAGTTTAAAACTTATTGTTGTTGATGAATTAAATGGATTAGGGTAGTTTTGATGTAAAACGAATTCAGTTGGCAGTTTTTCTTCATCGCTAATACCAACAGTTGTGGTATCACCGTAAACTACTCCCTCTATTACACAACCCTTGAGAATATCCTCGGCTTGCTCGTATAATCCGTTAAGCATGCCGAATTCTTCAGTCCAGTATTCCCGGCTACCAACTACACCACTATCAGTACGGTCAACTACAAAAATTAATGTACTTATATTGAACACTTGTGCAGAAAAAGTATCAATTATAGTACTATATAAGGTTGCCCCCTCTAATGCTAAATTCTGTTCCCATTCATCTCCTATTTTTGGATTTATTTTAAAGTACTTATATAGCGAATCCGGCATTGATTCATCATACCTTGCATAAAATTCATTATTCAATAAGGTCATATAAGTCACATCATTATAAGGTGTATTAAAAATTAAAAAAAATTGAATGTCGTTTATTATTTTCATTGTGTCCGTGACTTCATACTTTTTTATATCTCTCTGAAATAGGATTTTTGAATAGTAAATCCACTTGTTACCGGGTTTAAGGGGTGCAACAGCAGTTACAACCTGCGCGGATATATGTGTCTGGGCTAATATTATTATTAGAATTATTAATATTGATTCTTTCATTTTACAATTCCTTGGTTTAAATAATAATTATTGTTCTTCTTATGCTACGTAAACCCACTAGGAAAGTAATAAAAATTAATTATTTCTGTTGCAAATTGTGAGTTATTCTTTAAACTCACAATTGATGAAATTATAGCTACAATGGTGCATTTAAAGAGGATAATATACATTCTATTAATCCCTTTTTACTAAAATCTAGTTCCCAGTCAAACTCCTAGATTGTGACAGGCTGCAGTTGTAAGAGACGTGTTACGATAATTACAATTCATGATATTATTATTAAAATTCGACTCTATATTTTATTTACACCATACGCTATACCTTAAATAATTTTTACATCCGCTACAACTCTGCAAGAATACACTATGTACACCTTATTGGTAACCACTAAACAAAAGGAATAATCACGATAGATGCGTTAATTATCCAGTCATTCAGCGTAACCTGTCAAAGAAAATTTCGTTGTTTCTATAACAAAAAATCAGTCCATGAACAAGATTGTTTATGCAACTATTGGTACTGTAAGTGAAATGTTTAGTGGTCAACTTCTGATACTTAAAGAATCTGGTACAGAGTTAGAGTAGATTGGATAGAACAAGTATGATAATTGGAATCAATGCAGTAGGAGGCATAGATGACGAATTACTAACAATTTTTATCAGGTCCGTTAGAAAATGGTTGAATAATTTAGATCTGACAACCTACTCTTAAAGCATTAAATGTATTAAAAAAACCATACAATCATATTCTTTAAAGGTCCAAATTATAATCCGTAATGAATCAAGAACGAGTATTCCCTTATCTGTTCATTCATAAATAAACCGTCCTTTTGCTCATTAGATATATTGGTTAATTTAAAACTGGTTTCAAAGCTTAATTCATGTATTAATTCATATTTCAAATCCAAACCAAAATAATTATAGTTATTCCGTAAGCCAAATAAAAAGTCGGGTTCAGGTTGGGTGTATTGTCTGCTATAACTCTGACTCCCTTGCCTGATGTAAGCTCCCCAAAGATTTGCTTCTAATCCTCTTAAGAATCTATAATTTAAATCTAAATAGATGAGGTCAGAATTATGACCCATCCAATGCCCCATCAAGTAATCTGAATTCCTATAAGTCTGTGCAGGGTCATGATGCCCATATACAAAAGGGTAGAGCTTTGTGTACTCACCATTCAAAGTTAAATTATCAATTGGTATATCAGTGACAGATAGTCCTAAAGTGAATCCAAGCTGTGTTCTCTGCCTTCTTGTGGTAGCGCCTCCGTAAGTTGGGTTAATAGCTAAAGAGGCGTTTAATCCTCCAATCGTCAACTCATCTATAAAAAGAGTTCCATAAAAATGTGTATTTATTAAATGATCTTTTGAACTTATGGAAAGAAATATCTGCTGATTTGCATCTCCCGGTTTATTTTCTCTATTGCTGATATATTCATCTGCCAGATAATAAACCATGACAGGCATTAAATATAGAAATTCAATCTTGTCGCTGTATACGACGGACTCACCGATAGAAATATCCAGCCCTTTTAATGGTGTAACGGTGAGAGACTGCCAAGCCATATATTTATCCCTAAAGATATCTCTCTTATATTCGATAAGTTTAGCTGAGTCAATCACAGTTGACGAAAGCCATGCATGAAAATAAGTAAACTTAAACCAATCAACTGGTTTTAAGTCAATACGTATATAGGGAAAAGATGGAGCTTTATTTGAAAGAACGAGGTTTCCGAATTTTGCATAACCGTATTCGATGTAATCTTTTGCAATTACTACATTTCCCCATCCCCAATCAGCAGATATGGAAGATGTAACTTCAGTATAGGAAATATCTCTTCCATAATCACTAACCTCAGGAATAATCCCGGTTTCAGGTGTAAATTCCTTTTTGATATCTAATTTATTTCCTTTTTCATTATTAGTTTGGAAATGAAGACTTATCCCAATATTATTTAGAAGATAACCATAAGTGGAGATTCCCATCCATGTATGCAATATTCTTTCTTTTTCAGGATATTTTAGCTTAAAGCCCAAAATAGGGTTAGCATTGAGCTTAAATGTTTTATCACTGTAGGAAAAAAAACGAAAACGTTCGGCTTCATCACCTTCAAAATAGCTTAAATATTTCTTATCTATATTTTTTTCAGCAAATCCTTCAATCTCTAAAAAATAATCCTTCTCAAAAAATTCAAGCTCTTCTTTCTCAAGGTCAGTAAGCATTTCAACTTTACTTTTTGCTTCTAATAACTTATCAGCTATATATTTTTTTGATAGGGGTTTAATCAAATCATTTAGCTCTATTATTCCTCTATGGCTTAATCTTTCCATGAATGGGTAAACGGTTTTATATAAGGGTTCGTAAACAATTTGAGCCGCTGTACTTGAAATGAAGAATAAAAATAAAAGAAGTAAAATTATTGTTTTCATAAATTCACTTATTAGATTTTAGTAACACACTTTACGTAAAAGTGTTTGTTTAAACTGCCCATTCAGTATCTTGCATAACATGACTAAATAAAATTTACTCAAGCTTTATTTCTATAAATTTGTGTTGATGATGCTTGGCAAATCGGTGTCAAAACGATCTCATTTATATTTACATTTTTCGGACGATTGGCACTGAAGAGCACTGCCTCTGCAACATCTTTAGGAGATAACGGAGTAACACCCTCATAAACTTCATTTGAGCGATTCTCATCACCCGAAAATCTTACTTTAGCAAATTCGGTTAATACCATTCCAGGATCGACTGAAGTAACCTTAATATTTTTATCAAGAACATCCACGCGTATACTTTGAGTTAGAGCTTTGACCGCAAATTTGGTTGCGCAGTAAACATTCCCCATCACATTTACTTCATGTCCGGCGGTGGAACCAATATTTATTACATGCCCGCGTTTTCTTTCTACCATTTGCGAAAGGATAGCTCGTGTTACATACAATAGCCCTTTCACATTTGTATCAATCATTTCTTCCCAGTGCGTGATATCGGCTTCGTGGACTTTACTAAATCCGCGGGCAAGGCCTGCATTATTAATCAGTATATCGATTTGTTTCCATTGTGTTGGTAATGAACCAATAACTTTTTTAACGTCATGTGATTTTCTTACATCAAGCTGTAGGATGAGTACTTTTACTTTGTATTTTTTTATAAGGGTTTTTCTCAATTCATTTAGTCTATCAATTCGGCGGGCACATAAAATCAAATTTGTGCCTTTACTTGCAAATATTTCTGCACAAGCTTTACCAATTCCCGAAGAAGCGCCTGTTATAAAAACTATTTTATTCTTAAGACTCGCCATTAATTAATTCTTAAATAATGTGGATAATATTTTAGCTGATTTACTGGTATTACAAACAAAATAAAGTTAAAAAGAGATGACATCTTTATTCTTTATAAAAGATATCATCTCTCCGTTTTGCATAAGGTGTGTAAATTGAACCCTAGTTAAAATTAACCATTGTTGAAAAGCCCTCTTTTAATCATATCTGTCCAAAATAAATTGAACTCACTCTAGTCTCTCTCTTAAAAAGAGAGAGACTTATTGTCAATAAAACGACATATGACTATGTTATGACAGAATATTAACATTAAGACATAAGATTTAATCAGCCCTTCTCTTACAAAGAGAAGGGTTGGGATGAGTTCCATTATTGTCTAAAAACATTAGAATATTTTAATTATTCTAAATAATTTTTTATTTGCAAATTTATTTTGGACACCACTGCTTTTAACAATCAATTCATAAAGCTATGATTTTTCTCATCCCCGAAGGGCTGGCAAACCAAACCCCGTTGGGTATGAAAATGTTCAATAATCAGATCAGGGTAAAATTACTTAATTCGCTTGAATTCTATTCTTCTGTTTAACCTCTTGTTTTCAGATGTATCATTTGCAACTCTTGGACTCTCTTCACCATGACCAACAGCAGATATTCTACCAGCAGAGATTCCTTTTGTAACAAGCCATGCTTTAACAGCTTCAGCTCTGCGCTGTGAAAGTTTCTGATTTGAAATATTGCTGCCAACATTATCAGTATGACCACTTATTTCAACTTCGATGTCAGAGTGTGTCTGTAATGTCTTAAGAGCGCCCATTAGAACCTTTTCCGATTCAGGAGTGATATCAGATTTATTGGTTTCAAAAGTAATACCTTCAAGAACAATAAGAACGCCTATCTTTACCACATCATCTGTAGGATCAAGCGGATCTGTTCCACGTCTGATTTCAGTGCCGTCTTCAACTGTACCGCCATCGGTATCTTTCTTAAGTGGATCTGTCTTAAAGTTATTAACTTCTTCGCCGTCTTTCAATCCGTCATAATCAGTATCAGCCATCAATGGATCAGTCTTATATTCATTTACTTCTTGACCATCATTCAATCCATCGCCATCAGTATCAGCTTTTAACGGATCGGTTTTGTATTTGTTAATTTCATCTCCATCATTTAATCCATCTTTATCCGTATCGGTTTCTAACGGATTTGTTTTATACTTAAAAATTTCTTCACCATCCTTTAGCTCATCACTATCGCTATCAGAAACCAATACATTTGTTTTAGTTTCCATAACCTCATCATAATCGCTCAATCCGTCAAGATCGGTATCTATCTCTAATGGATTAGAATTAAATTGGAGAACCTCTTCCCCATCATTTAATCCATCGCCGTCTGTATCAGGATTATTTGGATCTGTTCCGATTTTTTCTTCGTCACATTTTCCAAGTCCATCCATATCTTTGTCAGCTTCGCAGTTTTCACCAGTAAAGGTTAAACCCAATGATGCATTAACATATGAATCCCATGTACTGTTTGAACGAGCTTTGAAGGCATCTAAATCATAACTAGAAGAAAGTGCACCTCCTAAACCAAAATCTAGAAGTACTCTGTCAGAAAGTGCAAATTCTGCACCGATACCGGCAGGAATGATTGCAACCCAGCCATTATCTTGAGGCGGATTTTTTGAAACAATATTTGGTTTAGTATCAACATTAAAATTCATAACGCCACCGCCAAAGTAGAAGTAAGGATTCCATCCTTTAATTTCAAAAGGGCTGACTCTGAATCTTAAATAAATCGGAATGATTGTAGTTTCATATTCTCCATAGCTTATAACATTTGTGCTACCACCATATGCCTTACCAGCATATTTACCGTAACCACCATTTATTGCCATTTCTAATGCTTTTGTCAATTCATAAGCAAAGAAAGCTTCACCAAGCCAAGAAGCTTTGAACCAATCAAAGCTAGTGTTATCGCTTCCACTGAATCCTAAATTAGCAAAGTCATTTTCTGGAAATAAAATACTTCCACGAAAACCGAATTTGGTTCCCCAATCTTTAAATTGAGCATAGTTTAGTTGACATATTACAACTAAACCAACGAGAACTAGAAAGAAGACTGTCTTTTTCATTTTTCACTCCTTTTGTTAATGAAATAGTGTACAAGATATTTCGCACTATAACGTGCTTATTTCAAAATATATTTTTTTCATTTTTATAGTTAGTTACCTTGTAATGGTCATGCTGTAATGACCTGCCCCATGTAAATAAGCGTCAACTTAATTGTTTGATTCCTCAAGATTACAACTTTATCTCAAAAGCAAAAAGACATAATTAGGAAATTATTTTAACTTTTATTCGATCTTAACTAATTTTTCTTTAATGCATTTGATTCGTCTATATCATCCCTAAAGGGATTCTAACTATACCGTTTTACTTTGTGCTAGAAATATTTAATCCCTAACGGGATAGTCCCGGAGGGATGACATATTTATAGATAAATGAACAAAAAAAGCAAACAAAATCCCGTAAGGGATGATATATAGTGACCCTTATTTTGTTAGATAAATCAGATAAATTGTACTAATTCTAAGAAAAAATGGATGTTGGGTTGACGCCTATGTGCCCCACATGGTTGTACCGATGCATAAATTGAATGTAAATTGACAGAGATATCCAGTTTACAAACCGACGGGTCATTTATAGATGATAAGATAAAGGAATTTTTATTCTCAATTTATTATGGATTGTAGTGATAACCTATAATGTTAAAATAATTCAGAGCTGATTAAAAAAATGAGTAAACAAGAAACCATAATTATGATAGCAAAAAAACTGCTCAACAGGATAAGGTTTGTTTGGAAAAATAATACGAGATACTGTTTTGCTTTAGTGGCTTAATAGAAGAAGACCTATAAATGAATAAATAATTTATGTTGACCGTTGCCCACTACCTTTAAAGATTTAATTGTTTTTTGCTCTGTAAAGAATACGGCAATACTTAAAAAATATTTGTGAGATCTTGCAGCACGTCAAAAACCGATTACTTTTGATAACAGGTTGTTTTATTTATAGGCAAATAGTTTGTAAGAAAAATTATGTTCGATCTTGACTTTTTACATAACAGGGGGTAGGTAGAGTTCAACTTATATAAAGTTAGAAATTTCTTTTCTATATTTGAAATAAGGATCAATAACTTGTTCAATGATATGAGATGGTTTTCCTTCTTCATCCTTTACAATCACAGCTTCAACTATTACAAAAATTACATGACCGCCTTTTTTAATCATTCTTTTTTCATGATAAGCGCTCTCTTGAATACCTTGAATTAACTTCTCGCGAATCATATCATCTGTTGCCTGATCTTCTAAATATATTAAATCTTTGATGTTCTTTTCTAAAATTTCCTTTTCAGTATACCCTAATGTTGTAAGCAAGGCAACATTCACTTTTAATATTTTTCCACGAATAGAACTAATCACCATTCCAATCGGTGCCATTTCAAATAGGAGTTTAAACTGTTCTTCGCTTTGTTTTAATCGTGTTTCAGCTTGTGCTTTTTGATTTATCTCATAATTTAATTCTGCATTCTTATCCCTAATTTGAAGTTTAAGCTCTTTATTTAATTTCTCAACTTGACTATTTTTCTTTTGCAGACTTTCCGCAAGAGCGTTTACCGATGATAATATCTTACTAAATTCATTTTTATTTTTATTGTCAACTCGTTCGGTTAAATTACCCGAGGATATCTTAACTACATAATTTGAAATTTTTTGGAGAGGAAGCATTATGATAAGACTTGCTGCAAATAGAACTAAAATACTAATTGTGAAAATGAAGAGACTTATTATTCCTACTTCCGTTTTAGATTTTTGAATTTTTAAATTCAAATCGCTTCTGGAGAATACACAAAAAAGTTTAAATTCTTGAGAATTACTCGCTATAAAAGTTTTTTCTAATTGAAAAATATCGTTTGAGTTATACTTAGACTCTTGCTCAGTTAATTCGGTCGAATCTTTTTTACTTAAACCACTATAATTAATTTCCGTTAAAACTGAATCTTTATCATTTGTAATCAGCAGATAAGAAAGTCCGGCATCACTTACGGATTTTTCAATACACTCATTATAAATATTTTTCTTTTCGCTGCTAAAACCGATATCTATTAGCTTAGTTAACTGAGCAACCACTAATTGTTCCTTTTCTACTTGAGCATTTGTTAATATCGTTTCATATTTCTCAGAGAATAATGTATATATTCCAAAAGAGACCAATGCCAGAAAACTTGTTGAAACAACTAAAAATTTTATATGAGCCTTATTATTCTTTTTATTTAAAAGCGTTTCTATAAATGACATTTTGGCTAACCCCTGTATGAGGTTTTTATATTTTAATTCTTTATGAATTAATTAAATTCGTTGAAATTATAGTGATCTGCCCCATTTAGTTGTACCAATCTATAAGTTAGTTTTAAATTGACAGAGATTTCCAGTTTACAAACCGATGGTTCGTTTAACGATAAGCAAATAAAGGAATTTGCATTTTCGATTTATTATGGGTTGTAAGAATAAGCTCTGCTGCTTAAATGAAGTAAAGTTGATAGCAACTTTTAAATGGATATGCTCTTAAATTTTTTACTGCTTTATATGGAAATGTTCAGGCCCCAGAAATTATAAACCATAATATAGACTAAGCGAGAACGAACTTTTCTTTCCCAATAAAAATTGCTGAGTTCTTATAATGTCTGTATCATCAATATCTGAATAAGTAAAAGTTCCGCGTAAAAAAAGATCATGCATATATTCATAAGTTATATCAAGCCCAATTCTATTTTCCTTTCGTAGTGGTGAATAAAGAAAAGGAAAAATCTTTGTGTCATATTCTTTATAAGCGAAGTAAATTTCATTCAATCCGCCTTTTCTTATTCGTTCTGCAAATGCTTTAAACTTTAATCCCCGTAAAAGCTGATAATCAAATTGTAATCTTAACTGATCGGCATTTTGCCCAAGCCAGTGACCTAAATAATATTTAATATGCTTGTAAGTTGTCACTTCATCCTTGTGCTCATATACCCAAGGATTTAACCTTGTGTACTCAATTGTAATATCCAGATTATCAATTAGTGCATTAACTGATTTACCGCCAACAGTAAAACCAACCCATGTATTCTTAAAATCATTTGATAGAATATTCCTGACCTCCGTCACATCAATAAATGCTGTGGAATAAAACTGAAAGTTCGCAGGATATCTTACCGATACATCAAAATACATCATTCCGTTTCCGTCATTTACATTTCCTCTTCCCGTATTATGATCAAGGAATTTGTAGAACATAAAAGGAATAAAAAACTCGGGTCTTAAATCACCGGAATAAATAATTGCATTACCGGCAGAAACATCTAACCAATTGAGAGGGGAGACTGTAATAAGATTTGCCGCGATGTATTTTGGTATGTAGCTTTCGACAAGCTGCTGACTTATAGTGCCCGGATATGTATAATAAAAGTTAGCAGAATCTTTAACTAATGAGTTTAACCACCCATGAATGTAGGTGAATCGAAGCCATTCAGTTGGCTTAATTGAGAATCTTATATGCGGGTAAGACGGCGGTTTAGCTGATAGAATTAACTGACCGAATTTACCATGACCCCATTGAATGTTTTCTTTAATTAGCGAAATGCTTCCCCAATCCCAATTAAAATTTATTCCTCCTCTCAGATCGCTGTACTCAATTCCGTTTGGAGCGCCTTTGTACCATGCACCGGATAAAGGAGAAAAGTATTTGTTTCTATCAACGTTCCCGCCGAACTCACCTTTATCTCTTATATTAAAGTTCAATCCAAACCAATCAGAATAAGTCGCAAATACCGATGCACCTACCCATCTTGTGTGCCCGGAATATTTTCCTGTTGATGAAATGCCGTAGCCTGCAATTGGGGAGAGCTTAAGATTGAATAATGAATCTTCGTAACTGTATATAAACCACCGCGATGTTATTGCATAATTGTCAGTTCGAGCTTGTCGATTGTCAGTCCGAGCCTGTCGATTGTCAGTCCGAGCCTGTCGATTGTCAGTCCGAGCCTGTCGATTGTCAGTCCGAGCCTGTCGATTGTCAGTCCGAGCCTGTCGATTGTCAGTCTGAGCTTGTCGATTGTCAGTCTGAGCTTGTCGATTGTCAGTCTGAGCTTGTCGATTGTCAGTCTGAGCTTGTCGAT
>MHAR01000091.1:0-4146 GCA_001803045.1 Ignavibacteria bacterium RIFOXYB12_FULL_35_14
AGAAAAAAATGTTCGTAAAATAATGTGTGAATCAAATATTTTTTTTGCTCCATATTCGTTTTAGAAATTTAGGTGTTATTTATTCCGCTTCTTCATTCCCTCGAATTTAGGAAGAGATTCATCTTCATCATCTTGGAAAAGATAATCATTAAAATCAGTGAAGTAATATTTGTCTTCATCAGGAAAAAATCTTCTGGCTTTCCTTGTATCTTTATAAGAATCAACTGCAGCTTTAATGGCTGTACGAAGGCGGGTAATTTCACTTTCTATTTTCTCAGCTGTCCCGGAGTATTTTCCTTCTTTAAAGCTTCTAACCTCAGAGTAAATTCTCTCGGTTTGACCAACCATATCATTAGAAAGCTTTTTTGCTTTTTCTATAATCTTACTTTTTGCATAGTCAGCTTTTTTTATATAATTATTAATTTCCTTGGAGATGTCTTGTCTCGTTTCTTTACCGCTCTTGGGTGAATACAATAAAGCTAAAACGCCACCGACAACGGCTCCGAATACAAATGCGGCTGCTACTTTTTGTGTTTTTCTGTTTTCCATAAATAATCCTTTCGAAGTTCTATTCATAATTAAAGATTATTAAAATACTTTTCAAGTGAATTGCCTCGTTATTTTACAAAATCCTATACCAACACATCGCAAATTTATAATTTGAAGCATATTAGTGGTTTTTTAAGGTGCATAATAATTGAAGCATTATAAGCGTTATCTTGAAAATTATTAATCTATTTACAACGAGATTATCGCATCTAATGCTGGGTTTTAACTTATCTATTTTTCATAATTAGTTTCTTTATAAAGAGGGCGTCAAATGATGAACTATCAACTTAAATGCAAAGACCTGGGCTTCGATTCTTGTGATTTTATTTCAACCGGTAATTCCGATAATGAATTAAAGAGAAAATTCTATTTCCATACTATGATAAGTCATGAAAAGGAACTTAAACAAATGGCAGAAGAGAAAAAAATCGAACTGCATAACCTCGTTAAACGAATTCTCGACAATCAAAATTAAAACCAGCCGCTGTTAATACTGAATGAACTGCGCCGAAGTAAAATATTATCTAAATGATTATTCAAAAGGGATTCTTCTTGATGAAGTTCGTGCAGAAATTCACGAGCATCTTAACTGTTGTAAAAGCTGTACTAAAGTTCTTGATAATATGATTTCCATCAGCGACGCAGCCAGCGCAAAGAAAAAAATTGTTCGTCAAAATAAAAGGATTTGGGAAAGAGTTCATAAAGAAAGAGAAAAAAACAACCGTGCCCAAAAGATCGTTCCCAGAATATTTCCCGCTTCCTCAAGGATAAGTTCCGAAGCTCATCATTTAAAAAGCAGCTTGATGCTGAAAGCAAACGAAATTGAGAACAATAAATTATTAGTTATAGCAGGAATTATATCTGTTATTGCATTAGGAGTGATCTTAGCATTTATGATTTTCGATCATCCACCAGCCTCATTCTGGTATGTGGAAAAAGTTTCCGGATATCCGGTTATTGAATCTAAGGTATTAACTGATCAAGGAATAATAAAAATCGGAGAGAAACTTTATACAGATTCCGAATCAAGAGTTCGGTTGAAAGTTGGAGTGGCTGGCGAAATAGATGTTGAACCCGAATCAGAAATTGAAATCAACGAAACAAAATCATCCGAATACAGACTTGTTCTTTCAAGGGGAAAAATCAGTGCAAGAACATGGATTGCCCCAAAATTATTTTCAATCAATACTCCCTCAGCCGTGTTAACCGATCTTGGCTGTATGTATTATTTATCTGTGAGTGATGATTCTTCAACAATGCTCCAAGTTAAATCGGGCTGGATTTTGATGGAACATAATAACAACAAGTCTCTTCTTCCTGCCGGAACAACATGTTTATCACAAATTTCAAAAGGTCTCGGCACACCTTTCTCCAATGAAGCCTCGACAACATTTAAAGCATCTTTATATAAGCTGGATTTTGAAAACAGCAATACAAAGGAATTAGTTAATTTACTTTCTGAAGCACGTCAAAAAGATTTAATTACTTTATTCCACTTACTAAAACGTCTCGATCAAGAATCATGCGGAATTATTTATGACCGGATATCTGTACTATTTAAGATACCACAAAGAATTACACGCGAAGGGATTATTAACGGTGATAAAGACATGTTGGGCAGATTATGGACGGAACTTGGTCTAGGCAGCATATCGTTATATCAAAATTTATAATTCTTTTTAATTAGAATTATCCTAATTTCGCTTTGTCATTTAAACGATTTTCTTCTATAAAAGAATATTATTTTTAGTATTAATAATACTCCATTCTTTTTGAACCAAAAAAAGCAATTAAAGTAAAATTTTTATGTACGCACTTGAAGTGAAAAATCTTTCTAAAAATTTTAACGGAATACGGGCTGTTGATCATGCTTCGTTTACAGTGCCCGAAGGTTCAGTATTCGGATTAATTGGTAGAAATGGTGCGGGTAAAACCACAACTATTAGAATGATGATGAATATCTATGTTCCCGACAACGGAGAAGTAATTTTACGGGGAACAAAGATAGGTCAAGAGTTTAAGAATAAAGTTGGTTATCTACCCGAAGAGAGAGGACTTTACAAAAAGATGAAGGTTCTGGATACACTGCTTTTTCTTGCAGAACTGAAAGGCAAAACCGGCAAAGATGTCGAAAAGAAAGCGTACGAATATTTAAAAAGATTTGATATTGCCGATAGAAAAAATTCCAAGGTTGAAGATCTTTCAAAAGGCAACCAGCAAAAGATTCAATTCATCGCTGCTGTGCTTCATGATCCAGAATTTTTAATATTTGACGAACCTTTTGCCGGTCTGGATCCGATTAACACCGATTTACTTAAAGATATTATTCTCGAAAAGAAAGCAGAAGGAAAAGTAATTATCTTTTCTACACACCTAATGGACTTTGCCGAGAAACTCAGCGATCATATTGCAATGATTGATCATGGGAAAATAATACTCAAAGGTTCCCTTGGCGAAATAAAAACTCAGTTCGCGCAAAGAAATGTTACGCTTGAGGCTGAGGGCGATCTGTCGTTTCTTGACCGTGCCGGTTTTGTCGAGAAAGTTGAAAACTTCGGTAATTCATTCGGGGTGAGAGTTAAGGAGGCTTCTCAAACGCAAGAGCTGTTAAAACTTTTGGTTCAGAATAATGTTAGAGTAAACAAGTTTGCTGCTAACGAAATATCTCTTCACGAAATTTTTATTACGCTGGCAGGAAAGGATTCGAACATTGTTAAATAGAAGAACGCTTACTATTATCAAACGAGAGCTGAAAGTAAGATTGTTCAGTCGAACCTTCATTATTATGACCCTTCTCATTCCTCTGTTTATGTTTGGAATATTAGGTTTACAAACCTTCCTTATTCAATATACCGATGTTGAAAATGCTTTTCTAGTTGTTGCATCAGAATCGCAAAAGGTACTCGATAATGTTCAAGACGAGTTGTCGAGGATGCCCAAAAATCAAGATGGAAATATTGAATTTATGTTTGATAAACTGGAGAAGCAGAAACTTGAACAAAGATTAAGCAACATTCGAACACAAATTTTGGAAGAAAAAATCACCGGACTGATTTACATCTCCGATCAGGCGCTTAAAAATAAAAAGGTCGAGTACTATTCTAAAAACCCTAACAATAATGTGCTGTTGAACAAAATAAAACCTTCAATAAACAAAGTGCTTACCGACATGTTTTTCGTAGGCAGACAATTATCAACTGAAGAGCTTGAGTTTGCAAAAAACAATGTTGATTTTAACGGATTTAGAATTTCAGCAGATAAGGAAATTGTGGAAGAGGGAATTGGAAATACAATACTCTCATTCCTATTTACATTTTTACTCTATATGAGCTTATTATTCACCGGACAAATGACAATGACATCAGTCATCGAGGAAAAAAGCAATAAAATAGTTGAGGTGCTTTTGTCGTCAGTTAGCAGCAGAGAATTAATGACCGGGAAAATTATCGGAACTTCAATTACCGGACTCGCGCAAATGGCAATATGGATTTCGCCTTTAATAATTTTAATATCAACCACCTGGTTCGTACTTCCGCCCGAATTTACATTGAAGCTAAGCATGTGGCATTTGCTTTTTTTCTTGTACAATTATTTTAT
>MHAR01000091.1:4187-74321 GCA_001803045.1 Ignavibacteria bacterium RIFOXYB12_FULL_35_14
CCCTTTGCCTCATTGATTGTTATGCCGGCAAGAATTACTCTGGTTGATATTCCTTTGGCACATTTAATCCTATCAATTATTATAAATATTGCCACGATGGTTTTGATTTTTATTCTCGCCGGGAAGATTTATCGCGTGGGAATTCTAATTACCGGCAAAAAACCAAAATGGTCTGAAGTTGTTAAGTGGTTTAAGTATAATTATTAGATTTCGTTTCAGTTAATAGCATAACATAGTGGCAGGCACTGATGACACAGATTCAGCCAGGGGCTGACAGGTAAACAGATATACGCAGATGGGTACAAACCAGTAACATCTACTTGCTATTGATTCACTTAATATATTTTACTCTTGTGCCGGCATCCCATAAGCAGCCCATTCCTCGTTGGAAGGACCATAAATTCCGGGGACTTTTAATCCCAGCAATCTCATAACAACAGTAAGCTGTGCACGATGATGAATTTGATGAGTGGTAAGGATTCCTAAAGTTTTTCCTTTTGCCCATGTTTCGCCGTACATGTCATCTTCTTTCATCAGAGTTTCATCATTCCATTTTGATTTTATCTCTGCGATCATATTTTCAGATGCTTGCTTGTATGATTTAACGATCTCAGATACACTTGCTGGAATTGGAACTTGTTCATCAACGGTTTCGAATGTTAATCCTGTTCTATGCACCATCTCACCAATTGATGTTGTAATATGCCAGGCAAGTCTTCCGGCAGTTCTAACTTTCTCATGGACTTTTTTGTTAAGCGATTCATCTGTTAGGTTAGATAAAACTTTTATAGTTGATTCAGATTCGTAATTCCAATCGAAAATGAAGTCAGATAGTTTGTAGTACACGGTTTTCTCCTTCTATTTATTTGTCACACTTCGACCATTCGTCAAGCTCATGGCTCAGTGTGACATGTTACAAATGTCAGTCTGAGCTTGTCGAAGAATGACTGATAGCAGTATTATTTTTCGTTTTACTTTTAGATAATAGTACAAGAGCATCAAAGTCTCCTCTCATCAAAGCTTCTTTCTTTTTTCTGCTCCAACCTTTTACTTGTTTTTCAAATCTAATTGCTTCATTAATGTCATTAAAACTAGTTGAGTAAACCAATTGAACAGGCAGACGACTCGAGGTATAACCCTTATGTATACCGGATTGATGCTCTGCTAATCTTTTCTCCAAGTTGTTTGTAACACCCGTGTAGTAACTGTGGTCTGAACATTCGAGGATATAGACAAAATATTCTTTCATAAATAAAGGGTCATGTTTCGACAAACTCAACATGACATCGAGATTACTGTCATTCTGAGCTTGACGAAGAATGAAAGATCCTACTTCAGATTATTAAATATCTCTCTCACCTTCAGCAAATTTGCTTCAACATCCTTCTTCTTCATCCTCTCCTTCTCAACAACTTCCGGTACAGCATTGCTTACAAATTTTTCGTTGGATAATTTTTTATCAATTCCAACTAACAAACCTTCAAGCCGTGAGATTTCTTTCTGCAGTCGATTCTTCTCAACATCTAAATCTATCAATCCTTCAAGGGGAACATAAATCTCACAATTTTTAATTATTGTTGAAGCACTCGCTTTAGGTTTTGTAATCGCTTCTGAAACTTGAACTTCTTCAACTTTTGCCAATTTCTTAATGTAATCAAGCTGATAATCTTTTACCGATGTTGATTTGATAAACGCTTTAACAAATTTCGATGGAGGAATATTCATCTCACCTCGAACATTACGGATTGCAGTGATAATATCCTGAACAAATTCCATTTCCTTTTCTGCTTCAGTATTTACCAGCATTTCATCAAACTTTGGATATTCAGAAGTTGAAATGCTTTCACCTTCTTTTCGTTCATAAATTCTCTGCCATAACTCTTCCGTGATGAATGGCATGAACGGATGAACAATCTTCAAAAGATTCTCAAACATCTTAATTGCTCGGGTGAGAACCACCGACTTAACTTCTTCACTATCCGAGTACAATCTATTCTTTGCAAGCTCTATGTACCAATCGCAGAAATCATTCCATACATATGTATAAATGATCTTTGAAGCATTATTTACTTCAAACTTATCCATCGCTTTATTTAGTGCTGAAAGTGTTTCATGGAAGCGTGAGTTGATCCATCTATCTGAAAAATCTATGTGCTTATCAATTAACTTTTCATTGAGAGGAACTGTTTGAGCGTTCATCAACAAAAATCTTCCGGCATTCCAAATTTTGTTGGAGAAGTTTCTGCCGAGTTCACATTTGTCGGTTGAGAAGAGAACATCCTGTCCAAGCGGCGCAAGGTAAATTACTGTAAACCTCAAAGCATCTGCACCGTAGTCGCAGATAACATCGAGCGGATCAGGCGAGTTGCCAAGCGACTTGCTCATCTTCCTTCCCTGAACATCGCGAATCACACTTGTGAAATAAACATCTTTAAATGGAATATCTTTCTTGAAGTACATTCCCGCCATAATCATTCTTGCAACCCAGAAGAAAATTATATCGGGAGCGGTTACGAGCAAATCGGTTGGATAGTAATAATTTTGTTCTTCATCATTCACAAAAACATCATGCGCCCAAAGCCAGCTTGATGCCCATGTATCAAGAACATCCTCGTCCTGTTTTAAATTCTTTGAACCACAATGCGGACATTTTTCTAGAGGATCCATCGATACAATCGGTTCCTTACATTCAAGTTTGCAATGGTCATCACCCACGCAATACCAAACGGGAATTCTGTGTCCCCACCAAAGTTGCCGCGAGATGCACCAATCTTTAATGTTTGTCATCCAGTGTTCATACGTTTTTACCCAATGATCGGGATGATAATTTACTTTTCCATCTTTAACAACTTGAAGTGCCGGCTCTGCCAACCCTGCTCCGCCTGAGGCGGATCCGCCTTCGGCGGACATGCTCATAAACCATTGTTCGGAAAGATATGGTTCTATCGGAACATTACCACGCTCAGAGTAACCAACTTTGTTCTGATAATTTTCAACCTTTGCAAGAAGTTCAAGCTCTTCAAACCTTGCAACAACTTTTTTTCTCGCTTCAAATCTATCGAGACCAACAAATTCTTTTGGAACATTTTCATTTAAGCTTGCATCGTCATTTAAGATATTAACAATCTCAAGTTTATGACGCTGACCCATGTCATAGTCATTCACGTCATGAGCAGGAGTAACCTTCACTGCGCCCGTTCCAAATTCCATATCAACATATTCATCAGAAAAAACTGGAATTTCTCTTCCAACAATTGGAAGCACAACTTTTTTCCCGATGAACTTTTTAAATCTTTCATCATTTGGATTGACTGCAACTCCAGTATCACCAAGCATTGTCTCGGGTCGAGTAGTTGCAACAGTAATGAACTCGCTGCTGTCTTTCACCGGATACTTGAAATACCAAAGCTTTCCGTTTACGGTTTTGTAAATTACTTCTTCATCTGAGATTGCAGATTTATTTGCGGGATCCCAATTCACCATTCTGAAGCCGCGGTATATTTTGCCGTCATTGTAAAGATGAACAAACGCTTCAATAACTTTTTTGTAGTAATGATCATCCATCGTGAAGCGTTCTCTCTGCCAGTCACAGCTAACGCCAAGCTTTTTTAATTGCTGAATAATTATTCCGCCGTATTTTTCTTTCCATTCCCAGCAATGCTTTAGAAATTCCTCGCGACCGATTTCATACTTATTTATTTTATTATCCTTCAGCATCTTCACGACTTTAGATTCCGTAGCAATCGAGGCGTGATCTGTTCCCGGAACCCAGCATGCATTAAATCCTTGCATCCGTTTTGTGCGGATGAAAATATCCTGGATTGTGTTGTTTAGGATGTGACCCATTGTTAAGCTGCCGGTAATGTTCGGCGGAGGAATAACAATTGTATAAGGTTTTTTGTTTTTATCTATTTCCGAGTGAAAAATGTTGTGCTTAAGCCAGTTTACGTACCACTTTTCTTCTACATCTGCGGGGTTGTATGCTTTGGGCAATTCTTGAATGTTAGTCGTCATTGTAACCGTAATTTATCTCTGTGAGGTGCAAATATAAGGAAAAATGGGGAAGTGGGGGATGAGGAATGCTAATTGTTTAATTGTACCCGATTTACAAAATAATAAAACACTTAAATAACGATACCTGTATGTCAAATATCATTGCCATTTCTCTGGTTTTTTTAGGACATATCCGTTTGGTAAAGTTATTTCATCGGGAAACAAAGAGGATTTAAACTTTAGCTCGTGGTTGTGGAGAGTAATATAATTAGTCGCTTTTTGTTTAAGGTCATAGGAAAATCTGGAAGGAGGGAAATAAACAAAAATTTTATGTTTTGGTTTAATTTCGTTAATGAAATCAATTGGTGGGATTAAATCGCTGTCTGCAGAAATTAATATAGAAATGTCACATTGATCTAGTACTATATCTCTAATCATTTGAACTGCGATATGCACATCAGTTTCTTTTTCTTCGAATGTTTTAATTTTCTGACCATTATGTTCAATGATTTTTTCTAAAAACTTACCGAGAAAGAGATGAAATTTTGGATTTAGCTTGTTAGCAGAAAGAAATAGGTCTTGGCGATCCTGTTTTCCCCTGGATTTCTGAATGGCTGAGAAATAATTAACTCTAACAAGTTCCTGGTGTGGTCTTATAAATTGCTCACAAAACCTGACTAAATCCAACCAGTAATACTTTTTCCAGTTTCTACTTTTTAGACCAAAATAGAAGTTAAAGCCATCTATGTAAAATATTACTCTTTGTTTTTTATCACTCAAAATTATATCTCTCTTTCTCAGAAATAAAGAAGCCCCTCTGCAATTGAGGGGCTAAACACAGGACTTTCTCATCCTGCGGGGGTAACGTAGTACAAATATAGGTGTAAAAGCATTTATAAGCAATATATTTTTATAGGAATGTTCATAAATTTTCACTTAATAATAATTTACTTTTCGCAAAATTTAAAAAGCAACCAAGAAATACTTGAGGAGTAGAAATGATAAAAAATAAATTAGATAAAGAAGAAAAAGCAATCCTCGATTCTTTTAATAAAGGAGAATGGAAATCGATTAAGAGTAAAAAGACTATAAACCGTCTTAGAAATGCTGCCCGAAATACAATTGAAAAGAATCTTCGAATTCATGTTAATATTTCAAGACGTGATTTAGAAGAATTACAAAAGAAAGCAATTAAGGAGGGATTGCCGTATCAGGCTTTCATCTCAAGCATCTTACACAAGTATGTGAATGGAAGATTGTCGGAGAGATAATCAAGTTCCCGCCTTCTCTAATATTTTCCTCAACATCTATCACCTAAAAATTCTGCTTAAGCTAGTTTACGTACCACTTTTCTTCCACTTCTGCGGGGTTGTATGCTTTGGACAGTTCTTGAATGTTAGTCGTCATTGTAACTGTAATTTATCTCTGTGAGGTGCAAATATAAGGAAAAATGAGGAAGTGGGGGTCGAGTGAATTGATGATTGATTGAATGGTTGAATGATTGAAAATTAATTGTTCCCTTTGGGGTACAAAACTAATTATTTGAATGTTGAGGCGTGAATTGCTGAATTGTTAAATTATGTTTTAAAGTAAATACTTAAATGAAAACTTTATAAATTTATTAGTGAGATTTATGATGAAGACCATATTTTAATCATTATGAAAAGAGTATAATATGCAATTGAGTTTTTCTGGGAATAATTACTTCTATAAGGTATTTTATTATGAAATAAAATCCTTGTATCATTTTTCTATAGTGGCAGTTCATAGAGAAACCAAAAGAACTTCTTTTATTACTACTACTAATTTCATTTTGGATTTGTGTGATATAAACACTGAAGTAAAACGTTTTTGGGAATCAGAATGGCTAATTTCAAAAGAGGAACGAATACTTTTTACCCGCAGATTTGAAGATTGTATAAAGCAGCAACATTCTTTAATTATGCTTGAAAAATTTCTTGACGAAGACAGACTTGAGGGTGAATGGGAAAATTTTAAACAATAAGTTTTAGTTTTTACTTGAACCTCGAAAAATAATCATCAATTTCGCCTCGCATTTCTATTCCAACTTGCTCAAAACTATCAAGTAAATCTTCGTAAGCACCATCTCTCACCTAAAAATTCTGCTAAAGCCAATAGCTGTACCACTTTTCTTCCACATCTGCGGGGTTGTATGCTTTAGGCAGTTCTCGAATGTCAGTCGTCATTGTAACCGTAATTTATCTCTGTGAGGTGTAAATATAAGGAAAAATGGGGAAGTGAGGAGAGTTATCTGTAATTCTTATTATTCATGTCAATGATTAAGCTCTAAATAGTATTAGAATCGTTAGTATATCAATAATTTATTTATTTTTTTCAAGCCAATCCCTCGCAGGTTTATAGTCTAATTTAGCTGACTCTTGTATATATGGGATTGCTTCTTCTTTTTTACCCATATCTAAATACACTTTTCCGAGATTAAAATAAAAACCGTCGTCTTGAGAGTTGTATTTGATTGCTTTCAAAAAATATTCCTCTGCTAGGTTAAAGTTTTTATTTTTAAGATAAATTGCTCCTATTAAATTATATCCATCGGAAAATGTAGAATCAATTAATAATAATTTTTCCAAAAATCTTTTTGATGAATCGAGATTATTTTCATTGTAATAGGATAAACTTATTTTATATAAGACTTTGGAATTGGTACTGTCGTGGTCTAAATAATTTGTGTAATTTTCAATTGCTTGTTTGTATTTAACTTGATTTAAATAAATTTCACCAATATCAAAATAAAATTGCCACAAACTTGTATCAATATGCACTGCTTTACTTAATGAATTTAAAACTTTGCTAGTGTCCTTTTTCCCCCTATAAACTAATGACAAACCAAGATATGCTGCTGCTGTATTTGAATCAATTTTTAAGCACTCATCGAAATAATAAATTGCTTTATTTAAGTCATTTTTAAAATAGTACGCACTTCCCAATCCAAAATAAGTTTGAGTAAGATCAGATGTGGTATAGCTGATCCTATTCACCTTACTTTTTATCTTCCCTTCTTCAACCGACCTTTTACGTAATTGAATTACGCGATTGTAAGAATTGATGACATTATCATAATCTTCTACTTCTAAATATGCTTTCCCTAAAGTGACAAACGCTTTAAGAAAATTACCGTTTAATTTTGTAGCATTTAGACCACAATCAATAGTTTTGAAATAGTCACCTTTTTCGAAGTATATATTAGCCAAGTTATTATATAATAAAGCAGAATTTGGGTCAATCTCTAGAGCAATATTTAGATAGTTTATTGCCTTATCGAATTCTTTTTTATACTTAAATATAAGCGCTAAATTACTATAAGTTTCATCATCAAATTTATTCGGTTATAATGCTGCTTGACAATACAGTATTGCTTTATCATATTCTTTTTTATGAATATAGATCGTACCTAAATTTTTATTAGCACCAGCGAATTGGGGATTCAATTGTACGGCTTTACTGTATAACTTTTCTGCTTTAGTATAGTCCCCTAACAATGTATATACATAACCCAATTGATTATATGCCAGTACAAATTGGGAATCTTTTCTAATTGTCAATTCTAAATATTTGATGGCACTGTCGAGGTCTTCAATTTTCCCAAATGCTAGGCTTAAATTATAATATATAGGCGCACAACTTGAATCAATTTTAGTAAATTCCTTAAAAATCCCAATTGATTTATGGTATTCGCCAGCATCATTAGCATTTATCCCCCTATAATACAAGTTTAGCAAGATTAGAGAACGTTTATCGTTTATGGGTATTAAATTTACACTCTTAAGTTCATCTATCGGAATAGCAAAATTTATGCTTTGACCTCTTTTATCTCCTCCTGAACTAATCCCAATAAGTTCACCCTGAGTATTTATAACTGCACCACCACTACTGCCATGAGATATTGGGGCCGTGATTTGAATATATGTTCTGTTGAATTGTTGATAATATCCGAATTTACTAATAATACCATCTGACAACGTGTTTTCCAATCCCAGAGGACTTCCTAACGTAAAAATTTTTTGTCCGACTTTGACTTTATTCAGATCTGCCTGTTTGATGGATGGGAATTTGCCTCCTTTTATCTTGATTATAAGAAGATCTCTTATGACATCTGCACCAACTATCAAGTCCCCAGAGTATTGTTTGCCGAAATGTTCGACTACAATTCTCTCTGATTTCTCAAAGTTATGATAATTTGTTACAACATAACCTGAATCATTTATGATTATGCCACTTCCTAGTCCCCTCAATCTACCGTCAAACCCAATAGCCTTAATCATTACAACTGCATCTTTATATTTCTCATAAATTTGCACAGCGCTTAATTCTTGGGCAATAAGCGGTAAAGAATAGACAAGTGATATTATTGTTGTGATAACAGTTTTCTTAATCATATTTTCACTAGTTCTTTGTCCAACATCTTATAAATTTAGACGTTCTAAAAAAGATGAAGTTTAACTATATAAACTATTCCCAGTTATTGATCCATTTTAATTTCAAGCACCTCATTCATCACCATTTCAATTTCCTCAATCTTAAACTTGTATTGTTTTCTTTCCTTTTCGTTGGAGCAATCCTTCTCCCCACCAATAAAAAATTCAGCGAGAAATTTTGCTTCTTCTTCGTTCTTTGCTTTAATGTTTATAATGTAATCACAGTGTAGTGAGACTTGGTGGTTCTTCATTCAGTACCCTAAATTTTTATCTCTTTCTCGTCTTCCGGTGGTTCAATACCTAGGAACTCTTTATAAATTCTTGCTCGATACTTTTTACCTAAACTATTAATCACATCAATAAACTGTTGATAAGTACCACTCCCACCAAGAAAATCCCAGAATTCATCTCCGATAAGCACAACTTTATCATTTTTCATATCAAACCATCTTTGAGGAAAACCCCATGCATAATCTTCTCTTTTGCCATAGGGATTATATGGAAGCGCAAAAAATGCGTCGTCAATTTTTCTTGGTTCCATGCTATAAAGTTTTAATATTTTTTCTTTACTTACTTTTGTAATGTCGCTATTAGGTAAAGGAGATTTTATTTCAAAAGCATATTTTTTATTGGCAATTTTATCTTCGGCATAAACATCGCAAACCACAGTAACAGGAATTTTTTTTCCTTTACCTTCCAAGATATATTTTATTTCATTATCCCAATCAGGTTTAATTCGTTTTTGTCCTGCTTCTGGATGCTCCAACCTATTTAAGACTTCCGTTATTCGACGCAACCTTTCAACTCTAATGTTACCTACTATATGATGGTCGGTATCCGCAAATCCCATACCTTTTTCACCTGCAACTTTTGCTAAATTTTCCCAAACCTTACCGAACGGAGTGACAAACCTTCTTTCAAAATGTGATCCTTTAAAAATCTCATCTGGAACTAAAGCAGCATATAACGGTTTTTTAGCGCGATGCTCATCTTTTAAAAAAGGATCTTCAATTAGAACGCGATCCATCACTTTGTCCATCAAAGTTATGATAAGGATTTTTATCGCATCACTAATTTCTTTTGTTTTATCTTTCATATAGTGTCTCGTAAATGAAATATAATTTCCGAATAAGCTCCCTTATCTTTTTCAGTTCTATTTAGAACAGGTCGTTTGAATTGCTGAACTATTTTCATTCCAGCTTTCTCTGCAATAGTTGGATATAAATTATTTTTGTCATTGGCAACAAGAAAAACATGATAGTCCTCAACAAAATATTTTTTCATATTCAGCAAAACCTGGGAGATTCCTTCAACATAAGAATCTCTTGCATCTTTACCTTTACCTTTATATAAAGAACCAATCTCTAAATCATCTCTTCTTTTGAATCCAAATAAATCGTAAGCATAAGCATGCTGTTCGTGGTAATCAATTAACCCAACATATGGCGGACTAGAAAATATTCCTTTTATATTTTGCTTCTTAACCAAACTTGAAAGTTTTTTATCGACTTTCTTTAATTCTTCCAATAAATCAATTTCTCGGCTGTCGCCAGTTAAACAAATTTGTTTTGTTTCTGTTCGTATTTGATTAAACTCCGATAAGCGCTCAATAGTATCTTTGGTATATGTTTCCCACCATCTCAAGATTGAAAAAAGAGGTTTACAAATTTTACCATGCTTGTGGCAGTAATAGGTCGTACTTATCGGTTCAACAAGTGTAGCTAAATCAGCATGTGTAGTTGCCCGACACGAACGAATTGTTCGACTAAGAATAAGTTTGAGAATATCTTTTGTATTAGTGTTTCTTAAAGTTTTGATTTTAGAATAAACAAATTCTAATTCATCCTTCACATGCTTTGAGTACCATTTATCAAGAAATGTGTCTCCTTTTTCAATCTCAAGCACAATATCATACTTCTTTACTAATTCATTAAATATCGGAAGAAACTGTTTCTCTTTTTCCCCCGCATACTTTTCTTCATCAATTTGTCCTCGATTCAATTTGTATCGATAGTCTGGATTTGGAAAATATTTGTTGTTAAAAATGTTTAACTCTTTTAGAAGAGCATTCTCAAATTCAAGAGTAGAATGCTGCTGTAAAAATCTTTTTAGAGCGATGGTAATTTTGTTTGAGTGTTCGGCAATCTCTTCAATATTGTACTCATCTATTTTACAATTGGAGATAAAGGAATTAAAATATGAGATGTCAATTCCAATGGCATGCATTCCTAACTCATTGGCTTGAACTAGTGTCGTTCCACTTCCACAAAAGGGGTCGAGCACAATATCGCCCTTGTTGAAGTAAACTTCTTTCTTGAAATCGTCCGTGTGATCATCGAGGAAATATTCGACGAGTTGGGGAATAAATTTCCCTTTATAAGGATGCAGTCTATGAACATGTTTTGTTGTTTCCGCTTCTTTGTACTGGTCGAAAGATAAAGCCCAATTTAAGTCATCTCCGATTTTACTTTTATAATGAACTTCTCTCTTACCATTAAAAGATTTGTAATAATTGATTAATTCATTCTTTGAAACAAACGTATCGCCATTTTCACCATATTTATGAATTCTTCCATAATTAATTAAATAAGTAATGTTTGAATTAGTTACATTTTTCCCAAGATGCTGTGAGGCCCAATCACTCGCTTCCCTAATGGTCAAAAAATCACCTGGTTCAAATAGTTTTAATTGCATTATAAATTGGTGCTAAAATAATTCTATCATAAAATTATAAATTTATTTGCTAATAAACCCAAAGTGTCTGCTCATCCAATATATTCCAAAATAAATGTGGAATTATCATTAAAATATACCGCTCGCATAGAAATTCTTACCCTAAAGCAATTCTTATTTTATCCTTTAAACTGTTTAAGTAAGTTTTGTGAGTTAATTTAATCTACTCTTTAATTTCTATGAGGTTCTATCATGAAACTTACCAAACCATTTTTTACAATTGTAATAATCATACTTATTTCAACATCTGTTGTTGCACAAAGCAAAGCAGCTAAAATTGAAGACTTGCTGCAGCGCTACTATGATTATGGATTATTCAATGGCTCAGCATTAGTAGCTGAAGATGGAAATATTATCTTCGAAAAAGGATTTGGTCTTGCTAATATGGAATGGAATGTTCCGAACACACCGGATACAAAGTTCAGAATCGGTTCAATCTCCAAGCAATTCACATCAACCATCATTATGCAGCTTGTAGAAGAAGGAAAAATTAAGCTCGATGCAAAGCTTACGGATTATCTTCCCAACTATAGAAAAGATACGGGCGATAAGGTTACAATACATCACCTTCTTAATCATACATCGGGAATTACACCATATACTAGTTTACAGGGAGTTTGGAGCGACTCTTTACGAAATCATTACAAGCAAGATTATTTTATCGAACACTTTCACAGCGGTGATTTGCAATTTGAACCGGGTTCAAAATATGTTTACAACAATACCGGATATTATCTCTTGGCTGTAATTGCTGAGAAGGTCACCGGGAAAGGTTTCGGTGTACTGCTCAAAGAAAGAATATTTGATCCTTTGAAAATGAGAAATACTGGATCCGAAGACGATGAATTAATCATTGATAAGAAAGCATCCGGATATTTAAAGTCCGGAAGAACATTTCAGGTTGATCCTTACATATTTATGCTAAACGCGATGGGTGCAGGGCATATTTATTCAACGGTTGAAGATATGCTTCTGTGGGATCAGGCACTTTATTCAACTAAAATTCTTTCCGAAGAAAGCAAAAACAAGATGTTCACACCTTACTTAAGTAATTATGGCTATGGTTGGATAATTGCCAAGGATACAATAAAAGGTACAAATGAAGCAATTACAATAACTGCTCATGATGGCGGAATATATGGATTTAACACTTCCTTTGTCCGAGTTCTTGAGAAAAAAATAATGATCGCAATCTTTAACAATACGGGACCTGCTCCGCTTCAGGAAATGGCTGGTCAAATTATACAAATTCTATATGATCAAGAGTTTAAGTATCCCAAAAGACCAATCCAGGATTATGTTGCAGGTATAGTTGAAACTGAAGGAATTGAGGCAGCGATCAGTGCCTATAAAAAAGTTAAGCAGGAAGAATTTGATTCTTATGATTTTTCCGAACAGCAGTTGAATAATCTAGGTTATTATTATTTTCAAAATGGAAGAATAGATGAAGCGCTTGCTATCTTCAAGTTGAACATCGAAGCATTTCCATTGGCTTCTAATCCTTACGACAGCTATGCCGAAGCTCTGATGAAAAAGGGTGATAAAGAAGGTGCAATAGAAAATTATAAGAAATCAATCGATATCAATCCTGGAAACACAAACGGAATTGAAAAGCTGAAAGAGCTTGGAGTAGAGTATAAAAAGGAACTGACGGTAGAAAACAAAATTTTATCAAGATACACTGGGAACTACCAGCTGTTTCCAAATTTTATAATTACAGTTCGTGCTGATGGAGATAAAATATTTGCTCAAGCAACCGGACAAGCTGAGTTTGAAATCTTTCCGTCATCAGAGACAAAATTTTATTACAAAGTTGTTAATGCACAAATTGAATTTGTTGCGAATGAAAATGGCGACTTCAATAAAATGATTTTGTATCAGAACAATCGCGAGATGCCCGGTGAACGGGTGAAGTAACAAGGTCATTTCCAAAAAATCAGTTGTGTCAAAGTAATTTTTATCTAAACATATAAAAAACGCTGTCTCAAAAGTAATTTTTACTGTCACACTGAGCCAGTCGAAGTGTGATTTTAATCTGAATTGTCAGTCTTCGATGGCAATGCCACTCTGACTGACAATTTTGGACTTTGGAGACAGCCTCTTAAATTCCAACCTATCAATTCTAATTATCGCACTAACACTTATCCTCCGAAGTGCTAACGAAGTAGGATCATCTTCTTTGTTAGAGTTGAACCGGCTGCATTTAACTTGTAAAGGTAAACACCGCTCTGCAAGTCGGAAGCATCGAAAGTAATGCTGTGCGAGCCAGCTTCCATGTTTCGGTTAATTAAAGTTTTAACTTCCTGTCCAAGCAAATTGTAAACTACCAACCTTACGAATCCATTCTGTACTAAGGAAAAAGAAATTTGTGTTGAAGGATTGAACGGGTTTGGATAATTTTGTTTCAGTTCAAATGTGCTGATTAAATTTGTGCTTACCTGTACAACTTTTGAATATGAGTATGAACCGTCAAAGTCTAATTGTTTCAGCCGGTAAGAATAAACTGTTTGTGATAAAATATTTTTATCAGTGAAACTATAATTGTTGGCAGCGGTTGTTGTTCCGTTTCCTTTCACAAAACCGATAGATTCCCACTTGTTCGAAGCTGACTTTCTCTCAATTGAAAAACCGCTGTTATTAAGTTCTGTCGCCGTTGTCCATGCTAAATTAACCTCTGAACCATTAGCGGATGCATTAAATGAAACCAACTCTACCGGGACTATATCACTCCAGAAAGTTGAAACTCTAATGCCATCAACGATAACATTAGCTGCATTTGAACTGCTGCCTTGTCTCAAATTGACTGTCCCGAGAGAAACAGCATCGGTTTGTGTTGTAGCTACGGTCAGATTTGGAGCAGGTTCAGTCCCGCTAATTGCAGGATTAATAAATAGATTTATAGTGTCGTTTGCAAGTCCATCGTTCAGCGCGTATTTAACTACCAATAAATAAGTCGTGCCTGTCGTATAGATTGAATCGCTGTATGCAGCTGGGTTTGACGTGGTGGAGCTTTTCGAAATTCCAAAAGTAAGATTACCATTTGCGGCAAGTCTAACGAAAGTACGCGCAAAGAAATCAAAAGTATTTGTAGGATTAACACCCAAATGCAAGAAATAATCTCCCGGTGTTTGTGCACTGGTTACGTTTACCATAAAAGAAGCGTATACCGAACCACTAGTTACAGAATCAGTATATTGTTTATTAACATCCTGCCCTGTAGTCGTTAATAAAGCTGCATTCCCAATTCCCGAAGAAGGATAACCAACATAACTCAGCCCAGGTGAAGCAACGGTAACCGGATTTACCGTAGATGTACCGGTTATATTCCATCCATGGTTTAGTAATGTGTCCCCTGCCGGGTAATCAAAATTCTCTTCTAATAGAAGCTGCGCAAAAGTGTTGAGTGAAAACAAAAGAGAAAGAACAAAAACCAGCGTGAAAATTTTTTTCATAGAAAACCTCCTAATTTTTTTGTTTAAGTTACAAAAAAGATTGTAAATAAAAAGTAAAGATTAAAAAAAAATACCCCCAATTTGCGCAAGACGCTAAATGATGGTTTTGCCCAAAATTTTAGCTACATATTCATGGAACTTATTGTTTGGATTAGAATTCTAAGATTGGAATATCAGTTCAGCAATTAGTCAATCAGCGTTAATTTGGTATCTTAACTCTCAAATAGCTCTCTTGAGAGCTTTGACTGACGGATGATTGATTGTAATGTACCAATTTTTATTTCTGAATGATTGGTACTGGAATGGTTATTGTGGAATCGCCTTCTTTCTTTTGCAGAATAATATGGCTGCCCTTTTGTCGTATTATTTCAAAATTATGTTCTTCAAGGATTTTACATACTTGCTTTCCCGAAAGAATTTTCAGTTTACCCAACTGAAACCTTTAAACGTGTAATAAAGAATTCTGATTGAAGGCGTTCTTCAATTTCCTGAGGAGATGCGTGTTCAAAAAACAACTCTAAAGCTTCCTGCAAATTTGACTTCGCTTCTTCAACTGTATTTCCTTGACTTGCGATATCTAATTCCGGACACATTGCTACATATCCATTCCCCTCTTTTTCGATCAATGCAGTAAAATCTCTATTATGTTTCATCTTATACCTTTCCGATAATTCAAATCAAAAATAGTTACTTAAAAAACCTTTTACAATGAGGGGATTTGACCACGCTAAAACTACTCAACCAGATAAAGGTAATTCGGCAGCTTAACTACAATTCCGCAATTCTCCCCTTGGCAATCCGTAAACTGGTCACCTACACAGCCGACAACTATATAACCTTTTTCCGTCATTTCTTTTCGCTTTAGTGATTTGAACAGTGCCGATTTCGTTTTATAATCTTTTTTTCCCCGAACAATCAAAGTATCAAAGTCAATATAACCTGCGGCATTTAGATTTTTGAAGGTTGCGTTGTATTGATAATCTTTCTTACCAGTAATGAAAATGATTTTAAATCCTTTTTTTACTAGAAAATCATACAAATCTTTTACCTGAGGATTTGCCGGTGCACTTGCTTTTTCAATCCATTCATCCCAATACTTTGATTCGTAGCCAAAACCGATTTGCTTTATGGCTTCATAATTGTCAAGAACAGTTTCATCAACATCAAACACTACTGCTGAATTTGGATGAACTTCGATATTTGAAAATTTTTCTTTTGCTTCTATAATTATTTCGTTCATTTCTTTTTCATACTGTTCGGATTCGTAATACTTTGCGACTTCATCTTTTGCTATATCGAGATTGATTAAAGCGGGAGAGCAGGAAAGTTGAAGGACTGCGAGAGTGAAACTGAGATATAGATAAGGATTAAGCTTGCCCCTCGTACTGTATGAGTGCCAGGAATGAGGATTAAGATGAAGATTAAGAAGCTTAGTCAGACGATTTTTTCTAATCATTTGTAATCAATCCTTGTTCCGAAGAAAAATAACAATGGTCTTTCAATTCGTTTAGCCCATTCTGATTCCGTGTGATCGGCACCTGGTGAATAATAATAATCAATGTCCGTTCCAATTAAATATCCTTTCTGAGTCAGCTCGCAAAACATTTTTTGTCCGCGCGGCAAACCGTCTTCACCATGATCAATGTAAATTTTTATTTTCTTTTTCTCGCCGGTGTAATTCTTAACCATGTTAATTGCTTTATCACCTTCATAGTAAAATGAGCTGGACATGCAAGCCGCTTTTCCAAACACATCGGGATAATTCCATGCTAACAGAAAAGAAATTAATCCTCCCATCGATGATCCCATTACAGCAGTATATTCTTCTCCGTTTAACGTTCGATAATATTTATCAATGAAAGGTTTTAGCTGCTCAACCATAAACTTCATATAATTTTTGCCCTTAACGGAATCGCTGTATTCCTCCAATCTTTCAGGTGTATTGTATATGCCTACAATAATTATCTCTTGAAGGTCGCCTGATTTAATTAAGCGGGTGGCTGTTTCATCAATCTGCCAATCAATTCCTATGTATGCTGTTTTCGGATCTACAACATTCTGTCCGTCCTGCATGTAAAGAACTGGATATCGCCGATGGATTTCTTTCTTATAGCTTGGCGGCAGCCATACAATAATGTCTCTTCTGTTATTCAGGGTTTTTGAATAAAATTTCCGATGATATTCAACTTTACCAACAATTTTAGGTTTTCCGTTAACTGGTTTCTGCTTATTAGAACTGCTCAATTTTTTTCGTCTATTTATTAAAGGTGATTCTTCTCTCATTATCTGCCTTGATGTATTCTTTAATTATCAGGGTGGTAAAAATACTTTTTAAGCAAAAAGAATGCAAAACGATTGATGCTGATTTGGTTGCGAAAAGCATAACTATTCCAAGGTTATATTGAATATTACAGTCAAATTAATTGCTGTATTGTTAAATTGTTTTATTGTTACCGACTTTTCACGTCTCACATTTCACGTTTTACGATCAAACATTCTTTCTTTTCCAATGGATTATTGTTCTAATTTTATGGATTTTTACTTTATAATTTTTCAGAGGTTGTAATCGCATATGGCAGTAATAAGACCTTTCAAAGCATTGAAGCCCACAAAAGAAAACGCTCCGGTTGTTGCAAGTGTTCCTTATGATGTTGTTAACCGCGAAGAAGCTAAGGAAAAAGCTAAAGGTAACAAGCTTAGTTTTTTAAGAGTTACTCGATCCGAAATAGATCTCGATGATATAATCAATCCGTACTCAAGTGAAGTTTATAAAAAAGCAAAAGAAACATTAGAGCAATTCAAGAAAGAAAAGATATTAATTCAAGATTCTAAACCGCATTTTTATTTATATCGACTTTTAATGGCTGGAAGAACTCAAGTTGGAATTCTAGGAACTTTTTCGATAGATGAGTACGACGACAACGTAATACTTAAGCATGAAAAAACCCGCAAAGAGAAAGAAGATGATAGAACTAATCACATAATTACTACTGAAGCTCAAACAGGTCCGGTTTTTTTAACTTACAAAGGAGTCGAAAGTATCAATAAAATTGTTGACAAAGTATTAGAATCAGAACCGTTGTTTTTGTTTACATCTTCAGATGGAATACGACATACTATCTGGCAAGTTCTTGAAGAACATAATGCCACAATAATTGATGAGATTGGAAAAGTCTGGAACTTGTATATCGCTGACGGACATCATCGTGCGGCAAGTGCAAGCCGTGCACAAAAAGTTAAAAAAGAATCTAATCCCAATCATATCGGCGATGAAGAATACAACTATTTTATCGGAGTTTTATTTCCTGCAGAGCAGCTTCACATAATGCCGTACAACAGAGTTGTTTTTAATCTTAATGGGAACACTAAACAAGAATTCCTAAATAAGATAAGTGAAAAATTTGTTTATGATAAGATCAATGTAAAGGAACCGGTTGATCGAAGAAATATCGGTATGTATTTAGGCGGTGTGTGGTATAATCTTAAACCGAAAGATTCTGTTATTGCAAGTATCAGCCTTGCAAAATCAGTTGCGGAAACTTTGGATGTAAGCATACTTCAGGATTTTCTCCTAAATCCAATACTTGGAATAGATGATCCCCGCACAAATAAGAATATTGATTTCATTGGCGGAATACGAGGCACGGCCGAACTTGAAAAATTAGTTAACTCAGGAAAAGCAATGGTAGCTTTTTCGCTTTACCCGGTTTCGGTCAATGATTTGATGAGCATTGCAGATGCTGGAGAAGTTATGCCGCCAAAATCAACCTGGTTCGAACCAAAGCTTAGAGATGGATTATTAGTTCATTTAATTTAAATCTTAGCGTCTTTGTGTCTTTGCGGTGAAACGACAAAGTGAAACAGAGACCGTAAAAAACAAAAAGGAATAACTCATGGAAAAAAGAATTTATAACTTTGCTGCTGGTCCGGCAATTTTACCGGAACCTGTATTAAAAGAAGCACAAGAACAATTATGGGCGCTTCCGGGAGTTGGAATGTCAATCCTGGAAATCAGCCATCGTTCTAAAACTTTTGATAAAATTATTGCAGAAGCAAAAGAAGGATTAAAATCCTTGCTTAGCATTAGCGATGATTACGAACTTCTTTTTCTTCAAGGTGGAGCGAGTCTTCAATTCTCAATGGTTCCGCTTAACCTAATGGTAAAGAATAAAAAAGCCGATTACATCGTAACCGGAAGCTGGTCAAAGAAAGCTGTTAAGGAAGCAAAGCGGGTCGGAACTGTTAACATTGCTGCGTCAACTGAAGAAGGAAATTTCAAGCGAATTCCTAAACAGGAAGAACTTAAGCTCGATCCTCAAGCCGATTATGTTCACTTCACTTCCAACAATACGATCTTTGGAACTGAATGGCACAAAGAACCTGAAGTTAGAAATGTTCCGCTGGTTTGCGACGCATCTTCAGATATTCTGCACAAAAAAATTGATGTTAGTAAATATGCTTTGATTTATGCCGGTGCTCAAAAGAATATAGGGCCATCGGGCGTTACTTTGGTAATTATCCGAAAAGATTTGCTTGAAAGAAGTTCCGATTCTCTTCACACGATGCTGAATTACAAAACTCATGTTGAAAACAATTCGTTGTATAACACTCCAAACGTATTTGGCATTTACATTATAAATCTTGTTTGCAAATGGCTAAATGGTTTGGGCGGATTAGATGGAATGTACAAGATCAACAAAGAAAAAGCGGACATTCTTTACAAATGTATTGATGAAAGCGGCGGTTTTTACAAAGGTCATGCAGAAAAAGACAGCCGTTCGTTAATGAATATCACTTTTAATCTTGCATCAGAAGATTTAGAAAAGAAATTGGTTAGCGAAGCAACCGCTGCAGGATTTGATGGATTGAAAGGTCATCGTTCTGTTGGCGGCTTGCGTGCATCGATCTACAATGCTTTCCCTAAAAAAGGAGTTGAAGATTTAGTGAGCTTCATGAAAGATTTTCAGAAAAAGAATGGATAATTTTTTAGTAAACATTGTGTGAGGATGTTATGAAATATTTCTTATCGTTATTTTCTATTTACTTATTGATATTCGCGGGCTGCGGAAAAGAAGATGAGGCTCAGCTCGAAGCTTACAACGCCGAAGCTTTTGCTTATGATCTCGGCGAAAGCTGGGAAGTGAATGCAACCACAAGAGTAAAAGGATTTTTCCAAAAGGAGGAAAACGGAACATTCACCGCATTACTTTCTTATGATATTGATTTAGTTACGGTTGCCGGTGATACAATAAAATCCCTGGTCAGCAGAACAGAAGACAAAATGAAAAATGAAAAGATGAGTGATGTCGATCTCGAAACCCAGTTCGATCTCGATTCAACTTATGCCGAAGGAAATTATAAAGTAATTTTTATAGTAAAAGATATGAATACAGAGCAAACGGCAAAATCATCTGCCGAGTTTGTTCTTGAGGAAGAATGAAAGAGAATTAAATATTTAAAATTAAAAACCACTGGCAAGCAGTGGTTTTTTATTACTAATTCTCCAAGGAGTCCTCGGACAATCATTTATCCATTCATTTCACAAATATTCCTCAGGAATTCTCTTTCTTCCTGAAAAACCGGAATCCAAATCATGGTAAAAATTAATAGTCTCCTCATCTGTACGCCAGCACAGAAGCACTTCTTCACCGTCAATTATTGAGGGGAAATCGACTAATCCGATTGTAAAGTTCCAATCCTTATAAATGCAGCCGATCTCTTCTAATTCTTTGATAAATCCTTCAACACTCTCGGCCATTTTTTTAATGAATGGGTCATGCTCGATTTGGCCGTTAATATCTTCGGCATATAATCGCATTTCTCTGGTTGTATTGAGAATATCCTCAACGATCTTCCTCACAAGAGGTAATGTTTTGACCGCTTCCGATGGCGTAAAATATTTTGTTTCTGTTATCATCCTATTCAAATACCTTTTATTCTTGATTCTATAACCGAATTAAAAAGTTTCCCGGTATTTATTTATTAATCCGCTCAAGCGAAAATAATCGTAAATCTTTCATAAATCAAAGCTGAAATTTATTATCAGGGTCACGGCTGTCCAAGATAATCATGAAATAGGAAAAAAGTGCTCTAATTATCTGAATCCTAATGACTATAATTATCTCCGAATACAACCCCTCCCGTATTTATTTCTATTCTCCTCTTTTCAAAAGAATAATCTTCTTAGTATTGGAAAGACTTTTAGATTATAAATTTTTTCTCAGAATGTGAAAATAATGTGATAAGGTTGAAGTAACTTATCTTAATATGTGTTACTGAGGTTAAAATTTTTAGACCTTCAATCAGCATTTGAATAAATATTTTTCTTAGACCTTAGTAAAACCAATAACCTAACGAAATAAAACCTTATCACCTTCTTTCTTTTGGGTATTGTTTACAGTACAACGTTAAAATTAAACCAATCTGAAATTTAAATGGACAGACATGATTAGGGTATCAGCTCTAATAAAATGTTAATATTTTGTCATTTCGCAATCGAGCAGGGTTCCGTTGAGGTTTAGGACTAAGAGTTAGGAACTGGGTTTGTATTTTCTCTTTTGAATAAGGTGAAATATTAAATTCATCGAATCCATTTTTGAAAAATCAACTCTAACTAAAACGAAAATTTATTCTTTTTGTTTTAAGATAAACTCATTTAAACTTTATGACACCTATGAACATATCACTTTTAGAAAAAATAAACTCAATTGGATTAAGTTACCGGCAGTATCTCAATTTAACAGCCAGGGAAATTGAGACTGCTGATTCAGCACAATTAACTGAAGAAGAACATGCGCAGTTGGAGAACAAAAAGCTTAATCTTCATCGAATGAAAAGAATAGAAAAACATTATCAGGTTGGTGAAGGATTGAAAAATATTGCTCAATCTGTCGATAAACCGCAATTGTGGATGATCATTTCAGAAACATGGTGCGGCGATTCAGCACAAAACATACCTTATATTTTTAAAATTGCAGAACTAAATCCCAAAATTGATCTAAGAATAGTCTTACGGGATACAAATCCTGACATCATGAACTTATATCTAACTAACGGCACTAGAAGCATTCCGATACTGGTAGTTTTTGATGAGTTCGGGAATGAATTATTAAAATGGGGACCAAGACCAATGGCAGCGAAACAATTGGTTAACGACTTAATTACGCAAGGTACCGATAAAATTGTAAGAGCTCAGAAACTCCATCTGTGGTATGGCCGCAATAAAGGAAAAGACTTAGAACTTGAGATGACAGCAATGCTCAAATCGATGATGATTAAAACTGAATGGGAAGGTTGAGATCTTGAATTTCTAGGTTTTATTCTTCATCATCTTAATCTGCGGGCATAAATCTCTACTTGGTTAGAATTAAATATGAATATGGTTCCAGAGCAACCGTGGATGTAATTTCCACAGCAGAACTGTCAAATGCATTTTTCCACATTGTATTCGCCAATGCGGTGGGGGTTGTATAGGCTACGTTATTATTCCTCACATTTACTAATACTAAAATTTCTTTCTCTTGAAATATTTTTTTAAATGCTAACACATTTACCGCATCAAATTTTTCAATACTGCCTTTTCTTAACGCATCAAAATTATTATACACTGAGAGTAATTCCTTATAAGTCTTGAGCATATCGGGATTAAGAGACCAGTTAATAGGCTGGCGGGTGAAAAAAGGAATTGTATTACTTACTCCAACTTCCTGGCTGCCATAAATAAGAGGAACACCTCCCAAATAAATTGTGATTACGGATGCTGCCAGAGCACCTTTTTTTCCATTAAAAATTGTTATTGGAGTTGCATCCCATGCAGATTCATCGTGATTGGTTGTGAATCTTAATTTATGTTTACCGGAAGGAATGTTATTATATTCCTCATAGTGGGTGGAGAAAAGATAGCTTGCTGAATAGCTGTCTCTAAAAACATTTTTTATCGTGGTGTAAAAATCCCAAGAATAATTCATTTGAAATCCAGCGGTAAAATGATCGGATCTTGCACCTTCAGCAAGTAAGATTAAACTCTTTCCCTCTATTTTAGATAATTCGCTTATTGCCTGTTTCCAAAAATCATAAGGTACAAAATCGGCTGCATCGCACCTAAACCCATCAACATCAGCATTAAGCACCCAATATTTCATTGACTTTATCATCTCATTTCTCATTTCCTGATTATCAAAATTTAAATCGGCAACATCCTGCCAATTTGTTCCTGGCGGATGGATAATATTGCCCGATGCGTCTTGGGTAAACCAAGATTTATTTTGAATCCACGGATTATCCCAAGAAGTATGGTTTGCCACCCAATCAATAATTACTTTTATATTCCGCTTATGCGCTTCTTGCACGAGAGTTTTAAAATTTTCCATGGTTCCGAATTCCGAATTCACTTCGGTAAAATTTTTTACACAGTATGGTGAATTTACGGTGTTTATTTGCCCAATTGGGTGAATAGGCATAAACCAAATTGTATTAACACTCAACGCTTTAATCGAATCCAATCTATTAACTATGCCTTGAAATGTTCCTTCATTACTAAACGCTCTGATATTAATTTCATACAAGATTATGTTTTCTACGTTGGGTGTATTTTCTGCAGGTCCTTGAGTAGGTTCAACCACACTTTTATCAGTACATTGGATGAGAAGAGCAAGCGGCAGGATTTTGAGAAGTATGATGCTTGAAGTAAGCAGCTTGTGCACAAAGATTTTTGTGAAAATATTTATTCTCATAACGTTCGACTCATTAAAAACTTAAAATATCTACTAAAACTTATGGGATTAATATAAAAATATTAATTAAGAAATATTTCATGATGTCTAAATCCAATTTTTTACTGGAAAAATTTCAGATATGATAGAGTAAAATCTTCAATTCAAAATATTTTTTTCCTTAACTTTGTCAAAAGTTTTAGTAAAATTTATTGTCAGCTTTAGAATCATCCATATTACTATTCGTAATTGGTTCGGCTGCCGGATTTCTAAATGTATTCGCCGGCGGTGGTTCATCATTAACTTTACCTGCATTAATTTTCCTCGGGCTCGATGCCTCAGTTGCAAACGGAACAAATAGAATCGCAATTCTTGTTCAGAATCTCTCCGCAGTTCATTCCTTTAAACAAGAAAAATTTTTTGAATCCAAGCTTAGCGTTAAGCTAGCACTTTTAACTTTACCGGGAGCAATTGTCGGTGCTGTTGCCGCCGTTAAAATAAGCGATGAGACTTTCGAAACAATTCTTGGCACTGTAATGATTGGAGTAATAATCTCTTTATTGATTCCAATGCCCAAGCAAGATGATGTAAGCAGCAGGACAAAGCTGAAAACAATCCCAATGTATCTATCAATGTTTGTGATCGGTTTTTATGGAGCTTTCATACAAGTTGGCGTGGGTTTTCTTTTGATGGCTGCACTGCATTACTTATTGAAACTTGACCTTGTGCGAGTAAATATGCACAAGGTTTTTATAGTTTTGATTTTTACAGTTCCGGCATTGATACTTTTTATTTTAACAAATAACATTAACTGGCAAATGGCAATTAGTCTTTCTCTTGGCAATGCAGTTGGTGCCTGGTGGTCTGCAAAAGTATCTGTGCGTAAGGGTGAGAAATTTATTAAGATGATTTTAATTGTTGCAGTGCTTATTATGGCGCTTAAACTTTTAAAAGTTTTTTAACTTAGAACATTGTACATTCAATCTTAAATAATCTAAGGAAAAAATGGCTGACTTGAATACAACCAACTCTTCAACTGATGAAGGTGTTATCCAAAAAACTATTCGCGAAGTAACTCAACCATTTAAGGATTTATTTAAAGCATCGCGAGCTTTATGGGGAATAAACCTCTCCTACTTGCTCGAAGGAATAACCTATTTCGGTATTGTCGGTTATCTTGTAATTTATTTTAACAATTATGTTAAACTTAACGACATAAGCGCCGGACAAATGGTGGGAATTCAAACTGCAGGAATTACACTCGCCATGCTTTTCCTTGGTGCAACTGTAGATTGGATTGGAGTAAGAAAATCTTTACTCTATGCTCTTGGATTCATGTTGATTGGAAGATTATTCCTGACGATTGGCCCCAACATAACCTCAAATGCTGGTTTGTGGTCTTCAGCTCATTTAATTGCGATGCTTGGAATTTTAGGAATTGTTTTAGGCTACGGGATTTATCAACCGGCATGTTATGCGGCAGTAAAGCAATTTACAACTGGAAAGACTTCTGCAATGGGTTATGCAATGCTTTACGCACTAATGAATCTTGGGGGTTTTTTGCCAGGCATCATTGGGCCTCCAATTAGAAAAGCATTCGATTCAAACGGGCAAGGCATACTCGCTGTGTTCTGGGTGTATATTGCATTAACGGTTGCCGGTATAATTGTGATTGCAGTTATTCTTACAAAAAAAACAGTAGAGAATGCAATTCATGAATCGAGCAATGAGACGAAGGAAAAAATTGAAGCCGATACAAAAGCAGAAGCTGAAAAGTCCGCAAAGGAAAAAATTAAGTTCTACCTAAAGAATTTTCCGATGAAGGATTACAGGTTTATGTTCTTCATTTTTATTTTAATCCCGGTTCAAACTCTATTTGCTCACAATTGGCTAACCCTGCCGATTTACTTCAGCAGAGCATTTACAGGTGTTGTCCAAGATAACTTCGAATTTTTTGTAAACTTCAATCCGATATTAATTTTCATTTTAACGCCAATGGTTGCGGCTTTAACGGCACAAAAAAATGCTTACAAAATGATGATCATTGGAACGTTTGTAATGGCATCACCAACTTTTATACTTGCAACAGGGCCATCTCTCGGGGCAGTTTTTGGTTACTTAATTATTATGACAATCGGTGAAGCAATGTGGCAGCCAAGATTTCTGCAGTGGGTTGCAGAGATAGCGCCAAAGGGAATGACCGGGATTTACATGGGAATCGGGCAGTTCCCCTGGTTTCTCACTAAAGTGGTTACATCGTTATATTCAGGCTGGTTTTTGATGACGTATTGCCCCGAGGGTGCTGATCCATCGCAAATGAATACGGAAACGATGTGGTTGATTTACGGTTTTATTGCAATCATAAGTCCAATTGGATTAGTGCTTGCAAGAAATTGGATGTTGAAAGGATTTAAGCACAAAGCAGAATGAATAAAAAAATAATTTGGATCCTGAGGTTCATACTCGGTTCTCTTTTCATTCTTTCAGCAATATCAAAGCTGATTCCAATTGAAGCGTTTGACCTTACAATTGTAAATCAAGGAATTGCTGATTGGAATGTGGCACCATATCTCTCGCGCTTCATAATAAGCATCGAGCTTTTTTTAGGAATAAGCTTTTTCATAAATCCATTTGTGAAGAAGATAGCTGTACCTTTTTCTTTTCTTCTGCTGGTAGTTTTTTGTGTCCATCTTATTTATCTGATTGCATCCGGAAGCGGAAATAAAAACTGCGGATGTTTTGGCGAGTTGATACCAATGTCTTCTTTGGAAGCATTAATTAAAAATTTGGTTCTTATCTTTTTACTTTTCTTACTTAATAAATATTTTCTTTACGAAAAAAAACTTAACTACTCTTTTGCGTTTGCTGTGTTCTCAATTGTTTTTGCTGGGATGTTTTTAATCTTTCAGATAAAGCCGTACAATGTTCCACCGAAAGATGAATCTTTAATACAGATAATTGATTCAGTACAATCCATTTCTCCTTCAACTTTAGAGAAAAACCTCTATACTGTTCGGGCAAAAGAGGAGACATCTGTAGTTAAAAAGAATGACGATTCAGAAAAGCCAAATCCTCCAAAAGCCGTTTCTGTATTTGCCACATTCAAAGAGTTCAGCAATAATCAAAATGTAAATCTTGATGATGGGATTAAGCTTGTCTGCCTTTTCAGCTTAGATTGTGAAGACTGCATGGAAACTGCCCACAAACTTGGTGAAGCAAAAAAGCAGTGGATGAATTTTCCTCCTCTCTATATTTTATTTCTTGGAGAAGAAGAACAAGTTACCGGATTTTTTGAGCAAGCTGAAACAATTTTTCCTTATAAAATTATTTCACCTCAGACTTTCTTCCCGCTAATTAAAAATTACCCGCCGAGAATTGTTTTACTGAATAATGGGAATATCATCGGTGATTGGGGTTATGAGAGTTTTAGTGTGGATGAATTGAGAAAGAAGATTTAATTATTTGAACGGCTGATTAGACAATTGCTCTTCCATCTTCTTGCTGGCTTTTTGTTCGCTGATAACTTCGATTGCTTTCCGCTTATCTTTGTTGTAAAAATCATATGTGGCTGCAAAAACAGTGGTGGTAATGCTGCCTCCATTTCTTCTTATCCTTAACGCAATTCGAATGAAAGTTACCATTACTGCGATAAGTACGAATAAAATAACGAGTAAGGTCGATAGATCTTGCACAGGCTTTCCGCTGATTGTTTAACCATCAATAGCATCACTCAAATATCACTTTAACATCGGTTTCAATTTCACCGACACATAATTTTCTTATCTCGGATCTATTAAGTGAATTTCAAGTAAATCGAAATTTAAAAAGCAGGAAAACTACCCTTTTAGTCTTTCGTACTCTTCAAGAGCCATTTTTTCCAGTTTCTCTTTCAATTCTTTTGGAACAATAACTTTATCATAGAACTTTCCGTCTTTTCCTTTTTCATCGGGAGCAGACATAAACAACCCGTTTGCACCGTTTACTAATCTGAATCCTTTGATGATTATCTCTTCTTCCGTCTGGATATCGAAGAAAGCTGCGGTTTTTGATTCGCCTTTGAGAGGATTCATTCTGGAAATTTTCATTGTATACCTTTCATTAGTAAGTAAGAGAATTTTGTTGTAGTCTAATTTAATGTTTATAGGGAAATTATCAATTAAAATTATAAAAAAATCTATTCGGGGCTAATAAATTAAGTTATTTTCAGCATCAATTGCTAAATAAACCATTTATAAATAGCAGCTAAGCTGGAACAATTCTATAGTTGTCTGCCGAATGCGAATCAGTAATGTAACTCAATGGCAACACTTTATATTGCAACTAATCTGTTAACTAGCGGATACGAATTGAATTTTATTAGTGATAATTCGTACAATTCGTTGCAAATCTTCAAAACCGTTTGCTAAACCTCAACTATTTTTTGTAATTTTCGCAATCTTTTAATAGGAAATCTATGATAAAAAATAGCATTGTAATGGTTAAGCAAGTTCCCGACACAGCAAACATATCCGGACAGGTGATGAAGGAAGACGGCACTGTAAACCGTGCAAAGCTTCCCGCAATTTTTAATTACGAAGACAGAGTTGCGCTTGAGTTTGCCCTTCAAGTAAAAGATAAATTTGGCGGAAAGGTAACTGCAATTACTATGGGCCCTCCGCGTGCATCGGATGTTCTTAGAGAATGCTTGTACATGGGTGCAGATGAAGCGATTCTAATTAGTGATAGAAAATTTGCCGGTGCAGATACTCTTGCAACCTCTTACGTTTTGGCTGAAACTATAAAGCATATTGGAAACTATGATTTTATTTTTGCAGGCAGACAAGCTATTGACGGCGATACTGCTCAAGTTGGTCCTCAAACTGCTGAAAAGCTTCACATCCCCCAAATTACCTATGCCGATGAAATTCTTGCGGTTGGAGAATCTTCAGTAAAAATAAAAAAGAAGATTGAAGGAGGATACGAAATTCTTGAATCATCTCTTCCGGTTTTAGTTACTGTAATTAAAGATGCTGCTTTCCCGCGACCATTCCAGGCAAAGCGAATCATGGCTTATAAAAATGCTAAGACTCTTTCCGAGCTTGAAAAACTTACTGAAGGAAATTCACTCCTTTATGTTGATCAACTTCAAGATGAATATGAAACTCGTGGTTTGTACATTAAAACCTTAACTATGGACGATCTTAAGCTCGATGAAAGCAGATGCGGAATTCATGGTTCTCCAACAAAAGTTTATAAAGTTGAATCTGTTGTGTTAGCAGGCAGCCATCATCAGATAGTACCTCCCACGAAAGAAGGAATTGGAGACTTAATTGACAACTTACTTGCAGATCATATACTAGGTTAAATTATGGAAATACAAAACAAAGATGTATGGGTCTTTATCGAGCAGCGAAATGGTAAGCCGGCAGATGTAAGTTTTGAACTTCTTTCTAAAGGAAGAAAATTAGCTGACAGCTTAAAGAGTTCGCTAAAAGCAATTTTGCTTGGGCATAATATCAAACCGATTGCAGAAGAAACATTTAAATACGGTGCTGAGGAAGCAATTATCGTAGATAACCAACAGCTTGCATATTACCGCACAATGCCTTACAGCAGAATCTTAAATGATTTGGTTGAAAAATATAAACCACGAGTAATGCTTTATGGTGCTACGGTTATTGGAAGAGATTTAGCTCCGCGAGTTGCTTCACACACTAAAAGCGGGCTCACTGCTGATTGTACCGATCTTCAAATCTCCAATGTAAAATATATTAAGAAAGAATTTAAGGATCTGCTTTTGCAAATTCGTCCTGCATTCGGAGGAAATATAATTGCAACAATTATTTCTCCCGATGTTCATACTCAAATGGCAACTGTCCGTGAGGGTGTGATGAGAATAGAAACTGTGGGCAAACCTGCCAAAGGAAAAATAACCGAAGTTCCCTATGTTCATGAAAAGTTTGATGACGTAGTGAAAATAATTGAGCAGCATCGAAAAGAGAACAAAGTGAACCTAAAAGCTGCACCAATTATAGTTTCCGGCGGTTATGGACTAGGTTCAAAGGAAAATTTTGAGCTTGTAAAAGAATTGGCTCACACTATCGGCGGTGAAGTTGCAGGAACTCGCGCTGCTGTTGATGCCGGATTTATTTCTTCTGATCGTCAAGTTGGACAAACTGGAGTTACGGTTCGACCTAAATTGTACATTGCATGCGGAATATCGGGCGCTATTCAGCATCGTGCAGGCATGCAGGAGTCGAACAAGATAATCGCAATTAATTCCGATCCCGATGCACCAATTTTTGGAGTTGCTCACTATGGAATAGTTGGTGATGCAATGCAAATTATTCCAATGTTCATTAACGTTTTCAAACAAAAGTTGAGATAACTAATGCCAAACTTTTTCACCGATAATAAAGATCTTCTTTTCCACTTTGATAATTTAGACTTAAAAGAAGTAGTAGATTTTTATGAAGATAATTATAAGCAGGCAGATAAATTTAATTTTGCACCCGTTAATTATGATGATGCAAAAGAAAATTTTAGACGCATATTAGAAATTACAGGTGACATTGCAGCTAATTATATTGCACCAAGATCTTCAGGAATTGATGAGGAAGGTGCAACTTTTAAAGATGGAAAAGTTCACTACGCAAAAGGAACGAGAGAGTCTCTTGATCTTTTATCCAAAGCAGAATTAATGGGAATGATTCTGCCGCGAGAATACGGCGGACTTAATTTTCCTACAACCATATACATGTTTGCTGTTGAAATGATTTCCCGTGCCGATGCTTCTCTAATGAACATATTTGGATTGCAAGATATTGGACGAACAATTGTTGAGTTCGGAAGCATCGAACAAAAACAAGAATTCCTTCCACATTTTTCATCGGGTAAATATACTGCAGCAATGGCACTTACAGAACCCGATGCCGGTTCAGATCTTCAGGCGGTTAAGCTTACTGCTTATCAAGATGAAAAAGGAAATTGGTTTTTGCGTGGAGTAAAAAGATTCATTACCAACGGAAATGGTGAGGTGCTGCTTGTGCTTGCAAGAACTGAGGCAGGAACAAAAGATGCACGCGGTTTAAGTATGCTCGTTTGTTACGGCGATGAAACTGTTAAGGTAAGAAGAATTGAACACAAGCTTGGCATTCATGGTTCTCCAACCTGCGAGCTTCAGTTCAACGATACTCCGGCTCAACTGGTTGGAGCAAGAAGATTTGGACTGCTAAAGTATGTTTTGTACTTGATGAACAGAGCGCGTGTTGGAATTGGTGCTCAATCACTTGGTATTTCTCAAGAAGCTTATGAGCAGGCATTAAAGTATGCAAAAGCACGTGAACAATTTGGTAAACCGATTTACAATTTGCCTGTGGTTTCTAATATGCTTATAGATATGCGTGTGTCGCTTGAAGCAAACAGATCGTTGTTTTATAACACATGCGTTTGGCTTGATAAAAAAGAAATGCTTGAAACTCTTGTTGAAAGACTGAAAGCAGATAAAAAACCGGTAACTGAAGTAAATGAAAGATTAAAAGAAGCAACGAAGGTTCTGAATCTTTTAACTCCGCTCACAAAATATTTATTGTCTGAATCTTCCAATAAAATTTGTTTTGACTCATTGCAGATTCACGGAGGAACGGGTTATATGCATGAGTTTGGAATTGAACGCCTAAGCAGAGATGCCAGAATTACAAACATCTATGAGGGAACTTCTCAATTGCAGATTGTAGCCGCTTCTGGCGGAGTTATAAATGATATTTTGGTAGAGTACTTTAACGAGTGGGAAAAGAAAGAATACAAAGGCAGTTTAATAAATCTTCTTGGAATTCTAAAAGAAATCCGGGTAATTTTTAATGAGTGCCTCAAATACATCAAAGATAAAAAAGACCCTAACATTCAAGATGTGGCTGCTAAAGATTTGGTAGAACTTTATGGTTACATCTACATCGGATTTCTGGTTCTTAATGAAGCAAACGAAGATCAGCGGAAAGTATTTACAGCCCGAAGATACATTCTTGATGCACTAACCAAAGCGAGAAAAAATGCCGAGGCAATTAAGAATGAACTATATTCGGACATACTTCACGCTGATACAATTTTAATTTAAACAGGAGAGATAAATGAAAAAAACAATCAGAATAGTATACCGAATATTCGACGACCACGAAGAAAAACATTATGTGATGAGTTCGCTTACTCACAAGCGGTTAGAAAATCTTTTTGAGAAATATAAAGGCAAAAAGGAAAAAGTTTATGCTAAAGAATTCATTGCATTTCTTCACAAGCACGATCCCAAAACCGAAGAAGTTGAGGTAAAGGATTTTTATTTTTAGCTCTTATTAACCTTAAAGCTTAAACACACCACATATGATGCGTTAACCATTAAGATTGTCCCGCACTTTGTAAAAAGGGGTCTAAGACAGCTTTAAATTCTGGTGCCGTGTAATTTGCTCTCAGCATAATGTTCTCCCAAATGGCTAAGGAATTTTTATTTTTTACACGTAAGTAATTTGGTTAAAATTACAAAGTGGCTGATTGGGTAGGAATTTATATGATTAGTTTAGGGCGATTCACCTCATTAACAAAAAGAAAAAATATTCCAATCATAATTTGAAATGAAGTGGTTACATAATAATAAGCCGGTCCGACTCCTACTTCATGATAATAAACGAAGAACTTTAACAATAGTGAAAACTCATACACAACCAACATTAAGTGAAATAACAAAATCCTGCGATTCTCACTAAAAAAAACAACTAAGATTCTAAGAAAAGAGATAAAAATTATAAAGTGGATTACAATTTGGATAATAGTAGAAACATTGATGGGATATAACACAACAAACAAACCTATGGTTAAGCAGGCAAAAACAAGCCAAAGCTTAATTTTTCTTTTAATTTCAAATAGGGTCGGATATAGAAGTACTATTGTTCCGAAAAGATAAGAAACAGTATAATTTAAATTAAGTATATGACCCAAACTGTAAGCTATTGGATCAAGTAAACCGAGTATCAGGAAGAAAAGAAAGAATCTTGTTTTAAATTGCCTGATTGGGATAATCAGCCAGACAATTATAGTTATATACGCAATCGATTTAAGTATCAACATTAATTACAAAATGGAGGACAAATTAGTGCATACTCCAAAGTAAAATTGCCATTAGTGATTGTTAAAACTTCCTTGCGTTGTTCTATGTAAGTCACCGGAGTATTCCCATTGTCTAATAATTCCTGAACGATCGAAGTAGAATATACATGAAATACTTCCGAACTACTTACTGAAAACCCTGACGGTAATAAAACTTTTCTACTATCATCCAAAATATAAACATCATTATTGATAATATTAAACATAATTACTTTTGAACTTTGGCCTACAAAAGCCTTCAGACTTGAAGCAGGCATTTCTTTTGAAACTAATACTGTTCCGAAAAGTTCATTAGCTTCTTCCTTACTGAGAATCTTACCCTGTGAATATACATTTATGCTCATCAAGGTAACAACGGAAAGTGCAAATAATAACTTTTTCATTTTTTTCTCCTTTTTTTTGTTGTCCCAAGATATTACTACAGCATAACATAGTAAATACGTACTTATACGTATTTTTACTTGAGGGTTTCTATGGGTAGGGTTCGAAAAATCAACAAATTCGCAAGTTTTATTAAGAATTTTTCTTGAGGGTAAAAACAATACGTACTTATACGTATATGCACTTAGAGGATTTCTGGGAAAGTAAAATTCAAAAATTCTTAAGTTTCGTTAAGAATTTTTCTTTTTAAACGCAGCATATGATATTGCATACTTGATTAATTCAGGAAAGGAATTGAGTTTTAATTTCTGCATAATGCGTCCTCTATGGGTATCTACTGTTCTTTTGGCACTGTATAATTTATCTGCTATTTCATTGCTCGTCAATCCATCAGCGATCAATAAAAGGATTTCTTCTTCTTTGCTTGATAGCTGAGCAATCTCTTCAAAACCCGTAGAATACATATGACTTTCATAATCAGCGATGAGCTTTTCGATTTGCTCGTCAGAAAACCCCTGACCAAAATACTTTTTACCCTCTGATATAATCTTGATAGCGTGGAGCAATTCTTTTTTCGTTACATTCTTATGTATTAATCCTGATCCGCCTGATTTTATGCAATGATATATATAATCCTCACCGCCATACATCGATAAATATATAACTTTAATGTTGGGATCTCTTTCTGAGAGAATACTTACAGCCTCCATGCCTGATAACTCGGGCATGGAGATATCTGTTATTACAAGATCTGGTTTTAGCTTAAAATATTTATAAATCAGATCTTTGCCGTCATTTGCCTCACCAACTATTCTAATCTTTTCTTCCGATAAGAGAAGACTAATAATCCCTTTGCGGAACAGTTCGTGATCATCTGCAATTAGTATTTTGATTATATGATTTAACATAACATGTTAATCCTGTCTGAACGGTATCTCAGCAATGATGGTTAATCCATTAGTTTCAGAAGAATCAATTTTTAATACGCCATTGAATCCTTCTGTTCGTTCTTTCATATTTAACAATCCAAAACCGCTGTTTTCTCCCTCAATTTTTTCATTGTCAATTATCCCGCAGCCATTATCAGTTATTATTGTTCTTAAAATTTCTTTGTCCTTCATAATGATAACGCTAAACTCACTAGCACCTGAGTGTTTTACAATGTTACTGATTGCCTCCTGAATAAGCCTGTAAAAATAGATTTCTAATTTTTTGTTCAGCCTCTGATTCAATCCAATGATCTGAATGCTCCCCGATATGCCGCTTTCTTTTGAGATGTTGTTGCATAAAGTTCTCAATGCAGGCTCAAGTCCCATCTCATCAAGTACCTTCGGCTTAAGATCATAAATTATCCTTCTTAATTCTTCGGTAGTGTTTTCAAGATGGAACTCAATCGGTTGAAGCAGGGCAATTATATTTTCAGCCGATTCGTCTGACATTCTCCTCAGTCCTAACTGAACAAAATATAAATCCTGAACAATACCATCATGCAATTCATGAGCTATTCTGAATCTTTCTTCATCAAGCTGGTTTTGAAGATGAGTAGAAAGCTGCTTCAATTTGATTTCAAGATTTTTTATTCCAGATATATCGCGAAGGTAGAACTGCACAATACCAAGATCAGCATTACCTTTTAATAAAACATTATAGTGTACACCATTAAATGGAAAAGCGAATGAGTAACTTTCATTTAATTCGATTTTTTTTTGTAAGTCCGGCAGAGAGAGATTAAAAATTTTATCGGTGAGTATTGTCCCGATCTCTATTTTCAATAATGAATATGCAGCTTTATTAAAAAAAATTACTTTGCCTTCATAGTTCACTCTCAGAACTGGATCAGGATCAAGCTCAGCAAATTGAGCCATCATTTTACTGTTTCTTAGCTCGATCTCTTTTTTTTCTTGAATGTGTTTATGTTCGAGGGGTTTTACAAGATAACGATTTATAAAGTACAGTAGTATCACTACCGTTACGGCAATGAAGATTATCAAGAAGAATGGATTTGACCAGCTGTTTATGATATCATAAAAAAGAGAATTATAGTTGTCTGCTGTTTGCATCATATCAATATAAAATGGTTTAGAATTTACTTGATAATTTCATAATAATATCAAAAAAAGGTGGTTGAATCACATTCCTTTTATTTCCCAAAGCAAAAAACATTCATTAGAATCTACTGATTTTCAAAATCTTCATAGACAAGATACTGAAATTAATAAAATAGATTGAAATGATTTTTCAAGTCAACCACCTATTAGATGTCTTTTTACAGATTACCTCTCAAACCGTGTAAGTGTAAGCATTTGCTACAGTTACCGGTTTTAACACAAATCTTAAGATTATTAAAAATACGTATATATACGTATTTACTTTTTACCCAACGATTTTAATCTTATTAGTGTTATACGAAACTCGTATATCTGTTAAGATAAAAAAGAAGGGTAAAAATGATAGAGAGAAAAGTTACAAATACAAGAAAAGATGAAAACGGGAGGATAATAGATTTTTGCAACCCGGTCGAGTGGTGGTCACCGAGAAATGCCATTGAAGTTATAAATGATATTGAAGAGTCATATTATTTGTACTACGTGGTTGTTAATGGACAGAAAGTTTTAATAAAAGTAATTAATGGCTCGGTGGAAAAGTTCTTAAGAACCGATCCCGACAAAACAACCAAAAACTATCTAGATGATCTTCCGGTGTTAGAATCAACAATGCATAAATGAAAATCGTTATATGAACATTAAATATGATTCATTGATCGGACTAAGTGAGGTAATGCTAACATTTAATGATGGCCCTCATTCCACTTTAACTCCCAGATTATTGGATTTGCTAAAGGAGGAAAATATAAAAGCTATGTTTTTTGTGCTTGGTATAAATGTGGCTGCAAATAATAATATTAAAATTGTGAAACGTGCTTTTGAAGAAGGACATATTATTGGCAATCACACATACTTCCATAGAAATCTTAGGAGTTTATCTGATTTTGAAATTCAAACAGAAATTCTGAATACAGAGGGATTTATTAAAGATTACATGAAAACCCCTAAACCATTTCGCCCGCCGTACGGTGCAACAAACTCAAGGATAAATAGAATAGTCCGGGAATTGGGTTATGTAAATGTTCTTTGGAATGTAGATACACTTGACTGGAAGGATAAAAGTATTAAGTGGGTTAAGAGTGCAATTCCGCAAATATATGCTCGAGAATATAATGTTGTTTTAATGCATGACACTTATGAGTCAACCATAAATAATGTATTAGAACTAATAAAAGCAATAAAGGGAAAAAAAGAGCGATATGAGTTTATTAGTTATGTGTGAAGTTAAACAGTTTAATTTAAAATCTTATAATATTTTCAAGGAGAACAATAATGCAGGATACTATTTACGGAATGGTTGACACTGTAATTGACGGAGACACAATAATTATTATTGTTACAGAAGTTAGTAAAGCCAATCAGAGCACATACAATAGATGGGAGCGTATTAGAATTGTAAATATTGATGTTTCAGAGTTAGGGTCGTTAGATGGAGACCGGGATAAAGTGAAGCTGGAAAATGCAATTAAACGGAAAAAAGTACAATGTTCAGTTCAGTCGAGAGACCCGCAGGGCAGAGTTGTAGCTGATGTTAAAATTATTTGAGGAATAGCGTATGATAGTAAATAACAGGATAGCGGGAAATTTTATTTATATCATTATGATAAGTAGAGCTTTTACATTGCTCACACTTACTTTTTTAGGTGAGCTTTTTACAATTGTGAGTTTACAGAATAACTAACAATTTGCAACAGGAATAAATCATTTTTATTACTTTCCAAGTGGGTTTACTTAAAATTAAAAGAACAACAAATAATTTTTAAAAAGGAATTATAATATGAAAAAAATGACTGTGATAGTTCTAATAATTTTTTTAACTCAAATTTACCTAACCGCGCAAGTTGTAACTAATGTTGCGCCCCTTAAACCAGGGAATAAGTGGATTTACTATTCTTATGTCGTTTTTCAAGGAAGCATAGAAAAGTATGAAGTTATAGATTCTTTGAAGATGATTAATGACATTCAATTTTTTACAATATACAATACACCTTATAATGATATAACTTACACCACTTTATTGGATAATGGTTTTTTTGCACGATATGATGAATCGATGCCAGATTCTCTCTACAAGTACTTTAAAATGAATCCAAAGTTAGGAGATGAGTGGCAGCAGAATTTAGCAAACATCGGAACGACCTTATATAGTACTATAATTGATACATTTTCTGCACCGGTTTTCAATAAAATTACGTTAATTTTTGTAGTTGATCGTACTGATAGTGGGGTGGTTGGCAGTCGAGAATACTGGACTGAGGAATTCGGAATGCTTAACGGCTTATACGAGCAAGCTGAAGATATACTGAAGGGTTGTGTAATAGACGGAGTGATATATGGCGATACCTCCACAGTTGGTATTGAAGATGAAGAGGACTTGACAAATGAATTTATGTTATATCAGAACTATCCTAATCCATTTAATTCGAATACTGTAATAAGTTGGCAATTGCCAAGTTACAGTATTGTGGAGTTAAAGATATTTGATTTGCTTGGTAGAGAGGTTGAGACTCTGGTCAACCAATATTATAGTCCAGGAAAATACCACATTACCTTTCAGATTAAGGACTTGCCTAGCGGTATTTATCTTTACAGAATTGTCACTGATAATTTTTCTAAAATAAATAAAATGATCTATTTAAAATAGAACACTCTTAAAGGAAATTTAGTTAATCTTTTAAAATTGATGATGGAGAATTAAAATGAAAAACAAAATCTTATATACGACTTTAATATTTTTTCTGACAGCAGTATTTATTTATTCAGAAGTCCCTGAATCAATAGTATGCCAAACATCGCAGGGATCTGGACCGCAATCTACAACATGGGGATTATATAAACCTGCACAAACCGGAACTGGAGAATATTTCCGTATTCTCATTGCATATGCCCAATTTGCTTCGGATAATACACAGGATACTGTTTGGCCACTTAATCAACTACCGAATTGGAAAAATGATCTGATTGATAATACAGTTACAGGAACTTATAGGGATCAAACTTTATCTGATTATTTTGACGTGGCTTCTAAAGGTAAATTTGATTTCATCGGCGATGTGTATCAAGACACTATTATTATACCTACAAATATGTCTTATGGCGCTGCAAATCAGTATGTAATCAATGAACTTAATGCCAACATTTCAGATTTTTCTAGATATGATAACTGGAAGTTAGTAAACGGTAATCACATTTTTTCAGAAGGCAATGGTGATGGTTATGTAGATATGTTAATTATTATTTATAGAAATGGACATAGTAGTTTTGGTATCAAAGGTGGAATTGCAAATCTAAATATTTCGGAATATACTACTCATGATTTGAAAAAAATAAATGGTGGCACAAGTGCCATTGGTTCGGGGATAACTACGAGGGTTGGTTTAACTGGAAAATTTGCAATTGTTGGACATTTAGCACATGAGTTTGGACATTATTTGTTTGGATCTGGGCATACAAATTTTGGTGGATTGATGGCAGGAGATCCGTATCCCTATTCGACTGAAACCTATATGATGAGTGCCTGGGAAAGAGCACGCTTAGGTTATATAAATCTTTCAATTCCGCAAACGGATGGTCAAGAAATCCAGTTAGGTGATTTTGTAACGGATGTTACTCATAATTATAATGCAATTAAAATTCCTATTCCATTTAATAATCCAAGTTCTTCAACATTTTTGATGGTGGAAAATCATCAGAGAGTAAGTAAATACGACCAAATAATGCGCGGAGAATCATTGGAAGGCAATTGGAATTTAACAACAACGCTCGGCCAAGGTTTGTACATTTGGGTTATAACTAACGGAAATAATTATGCCCCGACAATTGATATTAAGGCAGCCGATGGATCATGGAATTGGACGTATGATGGAGATTATTATGCGGGTCCAGGTTGGTATGTAGGTTACCCATGGGAAGGTTATCTGCCCAAAACATATCATTCCAGCGTTAACAGAAATACAGGGAAAAGTGATCGTTATCCTTGGCATTTGGTGTGGCATAATCAATGGGCTTCAAAATGGGTTGATAAAAATCCCAATACTGGGAATTATGAACTTACACGAGATGTGATGGGGGAGGTAAATGATGCATTCAACTTAGGCTATGTTGAGCTACTTACTCCATGGAGCAATCCAAGCTCTTATGTAAATGGGACGACAGATATTTCAGTTCAGCTTTTAAGTAAAAATGGAAATAATATTACATTAAAAGTATATTCAACTAGTGCGTCAGCTCAATCTCTTCCACCTTCCAAACCACAAAACTTAAAAATTGGTCCAAACCCTGGTAATAATCTTGTAAAATTAACATGGACTGCAAACGCCGAACCTCCGGGCGATATAGTTCTCTATGAAGTTTCAAGAAAGGTTGATGAGTATGGGACCGGATGGTTAGTAATAGCCACTACTACAAATACCTATTATGTAGATCCGGAAATGTACTATGCTCCAGTAGGAGGTCTTGTCGGCTCGCATTATAGAATCAGAGCAAAAGATATACAGGGACTTTATTCTATATACAGTGATGAAGTTTCTGTAAGAACTGAACCAATGAATAAAGAAGCATTATTTGTTGCAACCTCCGATAAACTAGATTATAAAATTCAGAATTATCCCAATCCTTTTAATCCAACAACAAATATTGTTTACCAGATTAAAGAGAAGGGATTTGTTTCACTTCAGGTTTTTGATATAATTGGCAGAGAAGTTTCTCAATTAGTTAAAGAGACAAAAGAACCTGGTGTATATTCAGTTTCTTTTGACGCAAGCAACCTACCAAGCGGAGTTTACATATATTCTTTGCGGGTGAATGACTTTGTTCAGAACCAAAAGATGACATTGTTGAAATAAACCAATGCGGAACAAGGGCAAGTTATCCGTTAGCTAACGGATGCTTGCCCTTTAATTTTATGACGTAAGAATAAGCAATATAATTACAACAGATAGTAACGTATAAGAATTGCAAATATTGATGCTGAAGAGTTAGATACATTGGGAGGTAAGCGAGATAAAGCCAAACTTGAAAGCGTTGTTCAAGGAAAAGTGGTTTCTTGTTCTGTCCAGTCGAGAGATACATTTGGCAGAGTTGTAGCTGATGTTAAAGTTGTTTGAGATGAGGATAAGAGGTTTGTCATTTTTGGGTGTCGGTGTAAAGAAGCATAAATTTTTTAACTAAAGAAACATTAGTTGGAGATTATTTTAAATAACTGTTCCGGTAGTGTTGTATTTTAACATAACACGCCGGTAGCTTCCAAATTTTTTAGGTGAAGAAAATGAATAAAAAACTTTTAATTTTCTTTTTATTTCTAATCTCAAAATTAACTTTTGCACAAGTTGTTCCAGAAATTGAATGGTTGAAAATTTACGATGGAATCGGCAACGGAAATGACTTTGTCAATGATATAAAAATTGATAAGGATTATAATATTTATCTGGTCGGAAGAAGCGAAGGAATGGACGGAACGCCAGATTTTATAATAATGAAATATTCAAACACCGGTGATTCTTTATTAAATATCCGATTTATCTCTTCACAAAATGCTTGGGACGAAGCAAATTCGATCGCGGTTGATTCGAGCGGACATATTTATGCAATTGGAAGCTCTTCTTTTGGTCAATCTTCATTTTATTCAGTCTTTTTCAAATATTCCCCATCGGTAGTGTTGTTTGGAGTAAAAATTATTTTTCCAGAATTTCTAAATCACGAAAAGCTGAAGTCTAAATGCATAACAGGGCAAACATGTTATTCTTAGACCAAAAATATTTAGAATTTATTGAAAACCTGAACGAAGGCATTTGGATAATTGATGCAGATGCTAAAACTACTTTTGTAAACACTCACATGGCTGAAATGCTCGGCTACACTCCAAATGAAATGATTGGAAAACATATATTTTACTTTATGGATGAGGCTGTGATTGAATCTGCTAAAAACAACCTTCAACGAAGAGCCCAAGGAATTCGAGAGAGTTTGGAATTTGAATTTAAACATAAGAATGGGAGAAAAGTTATAACCTCTCTGAATACCTATCCTTTATTGCATAATGATGGCAAATACAATGGTGCTCTCGCAGCTATTACAGATATTACTGAAAGAAAAGACCTTGGGAAGATTATCCATCAACTTGAGATAAAATTCAAATCCATTTTTGATTATGCATCAATTGGGTTAGCTATATTAAGTAAGGACATGCAAATCATAGATGCAAATGATGACTTCTGTGAAAAGCTGCAATATTCAAAGGACGAGATTTTTAATTTAAGTCTCTTATCGATTATTTTACCTGAAAACAAAAGTGAATTAATAAATAATATAGACAAACTTATTGATGGCACATCGAATGGATTTGTAGCTGAATATAAATTCATAAGAAAAAACGGTTCTATTGGCTGGGGTTTCACTAATTTTTTTGCCGTTAAGGAAAGGGAAAACAAGGAAATAAAAATTATATTCAGTCTCAGAGATATTACTGAGAAAAGAAATATGGAATATGAACTCTTCAAAAGTGAAGCCCTATTTAAAAGTGTGTTTGAGAATTCTACAGCTGCAATAACTATTTGGGATAGTGAACTTAGAAATTTATATACAAATCCTGCTGCCTTTGACCAATTTGGAAAAAAGAGAGAAACAGTACCCCCGATAAGACACACGTGTGAAGGATTACCAAATCTGCCTGGCTTTTATGAAAAGTGGGAAAAGAGAGTTCTCGATTGCTTTTCATCAGGTATTGCAAATCAATATTCGGATGTCGATCAAATCGGAAGTAAATCCATCAGCAGCGAATCTTATACAAATCCAATAAGGGATGAAAAGGGGAATATATTCGCAGTTGCAATATTTTTCAGAGATGTTACAAAACGAAAACAAATTGAAAAAGAATCTCATGAACAAGAAAAATTTGCTGAGCTTGGAAAAATGGCAGCACATCTTTCACATGAAATTAGATCACCTTTGGCATCCATTAGCATGAATGTAGATTTGTTGAGCAAAAATCTAAAACTTGGTGAAAGACAGCAAAAATCATTTGAAATAATAGATGAAGAGATTATACGATTAAATCGTCTTCTTAAAGAAATTCTTAGCTTTTCAGGAGAATTTCATCTAAACAAAATGAATTTTGATATAAAAGAAGCGATTGAAAATATCTATAGTATTTTTAAAGCGAGTTTCAAGTGCAAAAATATTAAGTTTGTTAATAGCGTTAATTCCCAAATAGTTCATGCTGATGCAGATAAGATAAAATCTGTGTTCATTTGTCTAATAGAAAATTCTATGGAAGCTATAGATAACAATGGCGATATTAAGGTATATTCACATTGTATATCTAATGATAACATTTTCGAATTTTTTATTAAGGATTCTGGTTGCGGATTTGAAAATAATGCAAAATTGTTCGATCCATTCTACACCACTAAAGAGAAGGGAACGGGATTGGGCTTACCTATTGCAAAAAACATTATCGAAAAACACGGAGGTACAATAAATTTGGTTTCAAGCAGACCGGGTGAAACAATCTTCAAAATAAATTTGCCGATAAATGAAAAAAACAATCAGTAAAATTTTAGTTATTGACGACGAAGAATCTTTCCGTGAAACCATTCGGCTTTGTCTTGAAGACAAAAGCTTCAATATAATTACTGCTTCAAGTGGTGAAGAAGGAATCAGTTTATTTGAAAAAGAACGACCTGATATAGTTATAACTGATTTAAAAATGCCCAAGATGAACGGTTTGGACGTTCTTACTCATATTAAATCGCTCGACAAAAACGTTCCAATCATTATGCTGACAGCTTTTGATGATGTTCCCTATACAATTGAGGCAATGAAAATTGGAGCTTATGACTTTGTCAGCAAGCCAATCAAAGTTGATGCTTTAAAATCATTAATCGCCCGTGCATTGTCAAACAGAGCCTCAGAAAATGGTCGAGATATTGATATTACAAATGTAGCACTTGACCATTCATATGAAACCGGGTTAATTGGTAAAACTGCCGTTATGAGGGAATTAATTAAGCAGATAGGACCCATTTCGACAAACAGAACAAATATTTTAATTGAAGGTGAAAATGGCACAGGTAAAGAAGTTTTAGCTCATTTAATTCATTCATCCGGCATTACAAAAAATCAACCGTTTATTGGTATTAACTGCACAGCACTTTCTTCTTCGCTGCTTGAGAGTGAATTATTCGGACATGATAAAGGTTCTTTCACGGGAGCAATAAAAACAAAACGGGGAAAATTTGAACTTGCCGGCGAAGGAACGTTATTCCTGGATGAAATATCCGAAATGCCTTTGGAAATGCAGGTAAAGATGCTTAGAGTTTTGCAGGAAAAAGAGTTTGAGCGAGTTGGAGGAGAAGAAAGCATTCCCTTTAAAGCACGTGTTATTGCTGCAACTAATCAAAATCTATTTAGGCTTGTTACGGAGAAAAAATTCAGACGCGATTTATATTACCGGTTAAAAGTAGTTCACTTGCGCGTTCCTCCTCTCAGAAAGAGAAAGGAAGATATTCCTGCTTTAGTAGTCCATCTTTTAGGAAAAATTAACAGAGAGTTAAATAAAAATGTAATTAAAATTCCTTACGAAACTATGGAATTGCTTAAAGAAAATTATTGGGATGGAAATGTAAGAGAACTTGAAAACACACTTCGACGTGCTGCTGTTTTGGCTAAGGGTGAGAGTATTGAGAAAGAAAATGTTTCATTACCAAACTATATTGATGATGAACCAATAGAATCAAATATGACGACCTTAGCCGAAGCTCAAAGAAAGTACATTGAATTCGTTTTGAACCAGGTAAATTGGAATAAACATAAAGCATGTGAAATCTTAGCTATAACAAAACCAACTCTCCTTAAAAAAATCAAAGAGTATAATCTTCACCCGGCGAATCATAATTAGTATTTACCTCTTTTGTTTCTTCACTATACTTATACTGTCATTTCGATCCCGATTCGCATACTTTAACGGTGTGTATCGGGAGAGAAATCTTTTCCCTTAAAAACGTAATTCATCATCCCGCTTCAGCCAGAGGCTGATAAAAAATCGGGGGTTCAGAATACGGTCAGTTTTTCTTGTCATGTCGACCGAAGGGAGACATCTTAAATAAATAATTCATTTGCCAAGTCTTTCCAAGAAGGGTTCATTGATTCAACCAATTTGTTTTTCTTCTCTCTCCGCCATTTTTTTATTTCTTTTTCTCGGTTTATTGCTGAAATGATATCGTGAGTCGGTTCAAAATAAACAAGTTTAGACAAATTATACTTTTTAGTAAACCCGTCTATTACTTTATTTCGGTGCTCATAAATCCTACGAACCAAATTATTAGTAACACCAGTATAGATTACTTTGTTATTCCAATTGGTAAGGATATATATGAAAAATTGTTCTGCCATATTCTATGTCCAAAAATAATTATCAAAAAATAAAAAAAGATTCCTCATATAGCTAAGACACGGATTCGGAATGACAGTCAGTTCTCATTGGCATGTGGAATCCCGCATAAACGGGATAAACTCCGAGAGACATCTGTCAAGTCGATCCCGATTCAAAAACTTTAGTGATGTGTATTGGGAGAGACATCTTCACCCCTTTTAAGATTTCTCAGTCTTCCGCTAAACCGGAATCCTTCGAAATGACTGAACCGAAACTTTTTAACCATCCTCTTTAAAAATAAAACCGTAAAGATTCTTTACCCACCGTTAAAATATTATACCCTCACCCGAACAAAATCAATGGCAATACTTCATAACGAGTCAAATTCTTAAATAGAAACACTTGGCACATAAATTGGTTTTTTAAACCTGCTTAAATCTATTATACAGTCATATATAAAGCGAGCGCTTCAATGAGTGATTCTTGCGCCAATCTCGATTTATTTAGCGGCCTAGTTGTTTATTATTTAGATGATAAACTCTTCTGCGTTAACATTGATGATGTATTTGCAATAGTCAATCCTGCTGATTACCCTAAAAACTTTAGCCATTTCTATCTAATAAATTCAAACGTAGAAATTGAAAACGTTGCCATTTCGGTTATCGACCTTTATTCCTTATTTAAATTAAAGAGGCATAAAATTACGTCGACTAGCCGAATTATTTCATTAGAAATTGAGGAGCATGCCATTGGGTTTTTAGTAGATAAAGTTGAAGAAGTGATAACTCTGAACCCAGGCATGCGGAATGATTTTAAATTTATCGAATATAAAAACGAAAAATTCTTAGCTGGAAAGGTAAAATACCATGATGCAGTATTTTATTTGCCGAACTTCAAAAAAATAGTTAACGAATCAATTGATCATTACTAATACAATGGATATGAACATTTTTAATGCTTCTGAGGAGAAAATAATGCAAGACATTATTTACGGTCTAGTAAACTCGGTTATTGATGGCGATACATTTATTATCAAAGGCACAGAGGCCAGTGAGTCCAATAAAAACAAATATAGTAAATGGGAGCGCATTAGAATTGCAAATATTGACCTATCAGAATTGAAAACACCTGGCGGTTATCGAGATAAAGTTAAACTTGAAAGTACAATTCAAGGAATAGAAGTGAGTTGTTCGGTTCAGTCGAGAGATAGTTTTGGACGAGTAGTTGCTGAAGTAGAATTATTATAAATATAATAAAATGAAGTCAGCATTGTTGAAGAAAAATGATGGAAAGAAAAGTCACAAATACAAGAAAAGATGAAAACGGGAGGATTATAGCTCTTTGTAATCCGGTTGAGTGGTGGTCACCGAGAACGTTAGCTGAAGTGATTATTGATATTGAAGTGTCATTTTACACATACTATGTGGTTGTTGGTGGGCAAAGAGTTTTAATAAAAGTTGCTAATGGATCTGCGGAAAAGTATTTAAGAACCGATCCTGATAAAACAACAAAAAACAACCTGGATGATCTACCAGTGTTAGAATCCATAATCAAAAAAGAAAGGCATTTTATGAACATTAAATATGATTCTGTAAATAGAATAAATGAGGTAATGTTAACCTTTGATGACGGACCTCATTCTACTTTAACTCCAAAATTGTTGGACTTGCTAAAGCAAGAGAATATTAAAGCAATGTTTTTTGTGCTTGGTGTAAATGTGGCTGCAGATAATAATATTGAAATTGTGAAACGTGCATTTGAAGAAGGACATATTATCGGTAATCACACATACTTTCACAGAAACCTTAGAAGCTTAGCTGACTTTGAAATAAAATCGGAAATACTGAACACAGAAGAATTTATTAAAGAATACATGCCAACCCCAAAACCTTTTCGGCCGCCATATGGGGCAACAAACTCAAGGGTAAATACAATAGTCAAGGAATTAGGTTATGTAAATGCTCTTTGGAATGTAGATACACTTGATTGGAAGGATAAAAGTATTAAGTGGGTCGAGAACTCAATTCCACAAATATATGCGCGAGAATATAATGTTGTTTTAATGCATGATACTTATGAAACAACCATAAATAATGTATCTGAACTAATAAAAGCAATAAAGAATAAATATGGGCAATATGAGTTTATTAGTTATGTATAAAGTAAAACAAAAAAAATAAAATGCTTCTGAGGAGAAAATAATGCAAGATATTATTTACGGTTTAGTCTGCGCGGTTATTGATGGAGATACATTTATTATCAAAGTCACAGAGGCAAGTGAGTCCAACAAAAACAAATATAATAAATGGGAACGCATTAGAATTGCAAATATTGACCTATCAGAGTTGAAAACACCTGGCGGTTATCGAGATAAAGTTAAACTTGAAAGTACAATTCAAGGAAAAGAAGTGAGTTGTTCAGTCCAGTCGAGAGACGAATCCGGACGAGTAGTTGCCGAAGTGAAAGTAATTTGAATATAATAAAAGGCAGACAGTAATGTTTAAGAAAAGCGATAGAATCGTTTTTAAACGTGAAGACGGAAAGCATGTGAACAAAAAATTAGATTCCCCAAAAGCTTCATCTTTACATAAAACACAAAGGGAGGCTGAGAGAACAGCAAGAGAGATGTTGAAAAATTCTGGTGGCGGAGAGTTAATCACAAAAGGTTTGAATGGAAAAATTCGTAGTAAGGATACTATTCCGCACGCTAAAGATCCATTTCCACCAAAAGATAAAGAGAATTAGTTCGTGGTTAAAAAGCTTGATAAGTAAACAAAAATGATTAATAAAAAAGCTATGCTGAGGAAAGTTGCATTACTGTTTTAAGCGAAGAGTTAGGCAGAACGACTTTAATACTTAGAGTAGCTGCTTAACATAATTTATTTTTTTAAATATCATTTTGTGTCTTTATGTGACTGACGTGGCGAAGCTGTGTTTAATATGGCTTACCTCATGTTTAATTAATAACGCACTTTACCCAAAATAACGATTGGAACACATAAACAAACCCAGTTTCTAAACGAACAAAGCAAGCAATGCTGAGAAACTGGGTTTGTAAGCTTAACATTGCGTAAGGTAAGTTAATAAATTCAATTTGCCCTAGCATATCTGTCCAAAATAAATATGAGTTTTTGTATTATTATTTTATATCACATGGTGCCATTATTAGAAATAAGCTGATAAGGTTATTTTTCACTAGGATATATGTGGTTACTAAGGTTTTAAAAAAATATACACTTGTGGATTAAATATTTAAAGGTGCAAACCTTAGTAACAAACTAAGATAAATCCTGTTGCCCTTATCAGCTTATTAAAAAAATTAAGCAAGCAGATATAATCGTTTGTTGGAAGTGCCATTAAAACCACCGAGATATTTTGGATTTAGAAAAAAGAAAAGAAACTAATTTAATGGGGATAGAAATACGAATTTGATGAGTACTATTTTACACGAGTTAATTTCTAAATATTTATATGAGTATTATATTTGTTTTGGACAGTAGTGAATGAATCAATCAAAACTCCTAACTTCCCCGTGGTTTTTAATGTGCATATATTTAATTATTGTAAATAAAAAGTATTTAGAAAATTTTTAATTTAATTAATGCAAAGAGAAAAATGATATCTAAAATATTCTTAACAGTAATAACGGTTTTCATCTTTCTGACTCCGCTGGCAGCGCAGGAAGATATACAAATTGGTTCACAGAAATATGTTGCACGTCAACAGACCGGCTTCTTTGATTTTTCGGACCCAACGGGTATAAATATCAAAGTTCAGATTTGGGGTTATGTTAAATTTCCGGGCTACTATGTTATACCTGCCCGCAGTGCACTTAACGATTTGATTTCGTTAGCAGGCGGACCCACCGAAGATGCACTACTTGATGATATTAGGATACTTCGCACTAACCCTGATTCCTCCACTATGACGTTGAGATATAATTATGATGAACTTCTCTGGGGCGATAAGTTAAGTATTTCAACAAATTTTCCGAGAATGTATGCGGGTGATATGTTGATTGTTCCAGGTGAACCACGTTATTTCGCTAGACAGGATGTAAACTTTTATCTTTCCATAACAACCGCACTTGCATCTATCGCAGCAATAATTTTAAGTATAACTAAATAGAAAAATTTAAAATGAATAATAATAAAAACGATTTTGATTTCCAGGAATTAGAAGGCAGAAACTTTAAAGATTACCTTATACTGCTTCGAAAAAATTTAACTCCATTTCTCATAATCCTTATTATGAGCATCGCAGTATCAATAGTTTATACGCTAAGATTACCTGATATATATGTATCTGAAACTTCAATAAAAATATCTAAATCGGGCGGCAGCGTACTGCAATCGCAGCCCTTTGGGGATTTTGGTGATTTAGGCAGCGACAGAATTATTAATAATGAAATAGAAATACTTAAAAGCTACGATCTGCGTGAAATTATTGCTAAAGCGTTGTTGGATTCGTTTGCACAATCGTCGTCAAAAGATGATTTCAAGCTGTTGTACAAATCAGAATCAGAATTTAGAAACGATAATAAAAGACTGCTTAAATTAGGTGAAATAGAAGGGGTGCTTGGGAGCAAAGTAAACATTGAACAGAAAAGAGGACTTGATGTAATTGTTATATCGGCTGAATCACCCTCTCCAAAAGAAGCTGCCTTAATAGCTGCACTTTATGCAAAGGTATATAGAACTTATAATCTCGAAATCAACCGGGAGCAACTAAGCTATATTCGTAACTTTTTGGATCAACAGCGGGCCGAAAAGAAAACGCAGCTTAGCCAGGCAGAGGACACCTTAAGAGCTTTCCAGGAAAAAGGAGGAATGATTGCTTTAGACGAACAGTCTCAATTACTTATTCAGCAATTATCCCAATTCGAGGCACAGATGAATGCTGCAAAGATAGAATTAGTCGCGTCTGAAGAAGTGTTAAATAAGTACAAGGACGAACTTTCAAAGCAGGATCCTAAACTAGCCGATTACCTAGAGAGCGTTACATCAGAAACATATATAACCGCATTGCAAAATCAGATTGCCGAATTACAATTGAATAAAGATATTGCGTTGGCAAGATTAGAACCGGGTATTGATATATCGCAAAAAGTTAAAGAGTTCGATGTTAAAATAAGAGAGCTTAAGGATAGATTAGATGAAAAAATAAAAGTGCTAAAGTCCGGAATTTTGGCCAGCAGCCCGGAAGCAGTAAGAGGAATTTCACAAAAAATTATTGAGGCAGAAGTTAAAAATCAATCTTTAAGGAGTTCGGTCACCGGTTTAAGTGCTTTAGTCAATAGATATGAAGAGAGGTTCAACAGGCTGCCTAAAACTACGCTAGAACTTGCAAGATTTAAAAGAACACGTGAATCTTCGGAAAAACTTTTTACGCTGATTGAAGAAAAATATCAGGAAGCTCTAATTAATGAGCAATCTCAGGCGGGTAACGTTTTAATAATTGATAATGCAAGAATCCCATCCGGTCCTTCCAAACCAAACAGACACCTTTTGATCCTTATCGGAGTGCTGATGGGATTTGGGCTTGGATTCGGATTCGTCTTAGTGAAAGATTATTTCGATAATACAATTAAAACACCGGAGGATATTGAAAAACAAAATGTAAATGTATTGGCGTGGATACCTAAAGTCGAGGAGCTAAATGGTAAAAGTAAAAATGGCAATGATTTTATTATTGAAAAAAATCCAAGCTCTATACCGAGCGAAACAATACGAGGATTAAGAACCCGCGTCCAATTTTCCAAAGTAGACAAAGATAAGCTAAAAACAATTCTTGTAACATCTCCCGCACCACTGGAAGGAAAAACCACAATTGCACTGAACCTGGCAGGCAGCTTTGCGCAGGGTAATAGAAAAACTTTGCTGATTGATGCGGATTTGAGAAAGCCAAGATTACATCAAGTATTTAATAAAGAAAAACAACCCGGGTTGGTTGATTACCTATTCGGAGAAGTGCCATTTGAAAAAGTATTAACAGTGACCAATACAAAAAATTTATTCCTAATTACTTCGGGAATGATAGCTCCCAATCCTGCCGAGATGCTTGATTCAGTTCAGATGGAAAATCTGCTTGCAAAAGTGCGCACTGAGTTTGATTATGTAGTTATTGACTCCTCGCCAATCGTTGCTGTTACCGATGCTGAAATACTTGCGCGAAAAGTTGATGGTTCAATACTGGTAGTTTCATCTAATAAGACTGAAAAAGATTTATTAAATCTGGCAGTTCAGCTAATAAAAAATGACAGTTCATATTTAATCGGCACGGTGCTTAATAGGTTCAGCTCGAAATCGGGTTATGGCAGCTACTACAAATACTATTATTATTATTCATCTGATGGTAAGAAAAAGTCCACAAAAAAGAAGCATTCGAAAACGTAGTTATCCCGCTTCACTTTAAGCCAGAGGCTTACAAGCAGTTACGCCGAGATGAATGAGTGAATGCCAAGATAAAATGAATGTCCGCCTTCGTTTATAAATCGATTGATAAGCTGGTTATTGAATATGAGCCAAGCAGTTAATTATATCATCCCGCCGGAATTAAGAATTTCGAGAGTGACCAAAAAGTAATATTTATCAGTAAATGGAACGCTGATGACACTGATTTTAAATGATTTTCGCAGATTTTTTAATTGAATAATTACTTTTTGGTCACGCTCAATATTTGTAGCACAACAAAGCACCACTCGATCAGAATCCCATAGGGATGAAATAGCCGAATAAAATTTATTAAAGCACGAAAATTTTAATATAAAAAAGTTAAAGTTAATCCTAATAATTTATCTCGCTTTAACGAATCACGAATTTTCTGTTGTTGATTGATGAATGTAAACCTTCGCTTGATAAATTGATTGATGCCTCCCTAAAGTGAGGTAAACCTTCCCTAAAGTGAGGTAAACCATCCCTAAAGTGAGGTAAACCTTCCCTAAAGTGAGGTGAACCATCCCTAAAGTGAGGTAAACCATCCCTAAAGTGAGGTAAAATTGATGATTTGCACAGTTGCAAAGGTAAAAGCCACGTAGGAAGTCCACAGTAGGCAGTCCGCAGTCAACAGTCAACAGTCCACAAGAAGCATCACAGTTGGCAATCAGCATTAAAAATTAAAAATTATTCAGCGCGCTAATAACGGGGTAAATTATAGATTAAAAATTGTAAACCGCCAAAGGCGTGGTAGCTTTGAATTTAGTAAGTGCCGTAGGCACGATATGTTTGTAGCTAACCAATTAACCAAAATAATTAAAGCCCCGCCCGTCTAAGTCGGGCAAGTGGGGGCGAAATAGAAGTCTGCAGTCCGTAAGAGGCAGTCTGCAGTCCGCAAAAGGAAAATAGATTGAAAATCAACAAACACCAAGCAAGATTTATAACCCGACTACGTATGAATTGAAATGACGACAGAAAACTAACCCAGTTCCTCACAAACGAAATAAGGAATGTTAAGGAACTGGGTTAGTCAATCAGATTGTCCCCCGACATGAACGCATAGGCGTCAACTTAACAACTATTTTTATTTTAGAATTAATACAATTTATCTAATTTATCTAACAAAATAAGGGTTTCTATATGTCATCCCTTACGGGATTTTATTTCCTGTTTTATTCATTTTTCTATAATCCTACCATCCCTATCGGGATTTATATTTGTTAATCCCAATAGGATGAAATTATTATAATAATACTAAGGAATAACACAACTTAATCCCAATGGGATGATATTATAAAAATGCTGAATTACTCTCAAAACAAAATAATTAGCAATTTATTACTTAAAAATTGATACTCTTAGGTTGACGCTAATGCGACACGAACAGGACAGGCTATGTCAGCCATGAAAAGGTAGTCGGCAAGCAGTAGACAGCAGTTCGTAATGGATAAGCAGAAGAATGAAAAGCAATAACTGAAAACTTGTTAAGAGTCGCTTCGGAATAAAAAATCAAATAAATATTATTAAAGATTAAAAAGAGCACAGTTTGAAAAGGTTTGGAATTACCGGTGTAGCCGGTTATATAGCTCCCCGCCACTTAAAAGCAATTAAAGATACCGGTAATGTATTAATTGCAGCTGCAGATCCGCACGATTCTGTTGGAATATTAGATCAGTATTTTCCAGATGCGGCATTCTTTACAGAGATTGAGCGATTTGATCGTCACCTTGATAAATTGAGAAGATCGGGTGAGGGAATTGATTACATATCAATTTGTTCACCCAACAATTTGCATGATGCACATATAAGATTAGCATTAAGAAATGATGCCCATGCAATTTGTGAAAAACCTCTCGTGCTTAATCCATGGAATCTCGATCTTTTGGAAAAGTTGGAAGCAGAGTATGGAAAAAAGATATATACTGTCCTTCAACTTAGAGTGCACCCTTCCCTAACTGCTTTAAAAGATAAAATTAAAAAAGAGAAAAGAACTGCGAAATACAAAGTTGAGTTAACGTATATCACCTCCCGCGGAAGGTGGTATGATTATTCATGGAAAGGTGATCAGCAGAAATCCGGTGGTATAGCAACAAATATTGGTATTCATTTTTTCGATTTGCTGATGTGGCTGTTCGGAAAGCCAGTGAATCAAAATTCGCTGCTTATTAAAAAGGATAAGATGAGAGGTGAATTGGAACTGGAAAACGCTGATGTTACGTGGTATTTATCCATTGATAAAAATGATTTACCAGGTGAACAGCAAAAAAATGGAAGAGCTACTTACCGCTCTATAAAGATAGATGGTAAAGAAATTGAGTTTACAGATGGCTTTACTAAGCTGCATACTGAAGTCTATAAAAGGACTCTTAATGGAAATGGATTCACAATTGCCGATGTAAGAGCATCAATTGAATTTGTGCAGGGATTGAGAACGTAGGAAAATCAATAGCACACAGATGACACAGATTCAACTGATTAACACACGTTACGCAAAAAAGTTAGGGATAAGAGATGACATCTTTAATTTTTTTAGAAAATTCAGATTATTCGACATTTCTGTAAAAGATATGAGATTCAATTTTGCTTACTAAAAGATGTCATCTCTCGGTCTGCGTAAGGTGAATGATTAACACAGATTTATATTTAATATGACTTTTCGATGGAGGAGGTATGAACTGATAACTGTCCGAAGAACTCTTTCAAAAGAATTAAAAGACTGTCATGGTGCAACCTGGAGAGCCAAGATAGATAGGACACCGTCATGGAGTAGGAGCCTGTCCGAATACTGTCATTCTGAATTTATTTCAGAATCTTACTCTCTTAAAATGGAATAATTTTGAGACCTTGAACCGAGTTCAAGGTAATAAAAGCTAATTCTCGGACAGACTCGTGGTCCGTGACGGCCCTGAGTTTCTGTCATGGATTCGTCCATGACAGCCGTGGAACCGTCTCCGTTCCGAATGGTGTCGGAACTTCGCCGAGATAAAATGATTGAATGACCATGAATTACCAACAAGCAAAATCACTTTCCATTGAGCAATAAATAAAAATTTATATTTACTTTGGTTCACAAATAGGTTAACTTCGGCTGCGTGAGAGAAATAATTTTTTACAAAACGGTTAACAATAAAATACCTATCGAGGAATTTTTTGAATCGCTTTCTGAAAAACAAGTGGAAAAGGTATTGTGGGTTTTACGTTTAATCAAGCAGCTGGATAAAGTACCAATTGACTACTTCAAGAAATTAGAAAGCACGAATGATATTTGGGAAGTAAGAGCTAGTTCGGGAAATAATGAATTTCGATTACTGGGATTTTGGTACAAGTCAAGCTTTATTGTTTTAACAAATGGATTTAGGAAGAAATCACAGAAAACGCCAAAATCAGAAATTGAATCAGCAGAAAGCAGAAAAAAAGATTTTTTACAAAGGAGTTAAAATGGATGATTTAGAGAAATATATAGAAAAGAGAAAAGGCAAAAGTAAAAAATTTGCTAAGAGCTTTGAAAAAGGTTACGAAAGTTTTAAGATTGGGATTTTGCTCCGTCAAGCAAGAGAAGAAGTTGGAGTAACTCAAAAAGAGCTTGCGGAAAAGCTTAGCACCAAAAAGTCTGCAATCTCACGAATAGAAAACCACGCTGAAGATATAAGGCTTTCTACTTTAAAGAGTTACTTAGAGGCATTAGGTAAAAAATTACAAATAAACATACAATAATCCGGCAGTTGTATACCCAAGGAAAGTCGGCGATAATAAGAATGAAGAAAAGAGTGTAAGAACAATAAATGACAACGAATTTCCAATGACTACTAATGGCTTTTTTCAACGAATGACCGTGGGGCACAAGTGAAGCAATAAAAGTGAAACGAGAAACGTGAAATGGGAAACGTGATTCGGCTTCTCCCCATAAACCTTTCTGCAGATAGGCAAGATCGGGATTCGCCGGGATAAATGCGACATAAAATAATCAATCATTATTAGCTATACCTCTTCCCTTTTCAGTACACGCTAAGTAAAAAGTATAAAGTTAAAAGTAAAAAGTTTTAAAAGGAATGAGTAAAAGTTTTATGAAAGAGAACGAGTTACAAAAACGTTTATTTGACTTTGCTGTCCTGGGGGTGGAATACTTTTAGAGAGCTCTCGAACACAGTTACGGAAAAAGAATTATTAAATATTAAAAAAATGAATTGTACTATTCCACCCCCTGAAGTTTTGAAATTTCTTCCGAGTCTTCCTAAGACAGCCGAATTTAGTGTTATTCGATATCAGTTGGCTAAATCATCCACATCAGCAGGCGCTAACTATGAAGAATCTCAGTCGGGATCCTCTAGAGCGGATTTTCTAAATAAAGTTAGAATTTCCCTTCGAGAAATGAGAGAATCGAACTATTGGCTAAGGATAATTTCTACCATCCAAAACGATAATAAACTTGTTGATCAGCTGACTTTTCTTATTCAAGAATCAGAAGAATTAAAGAATATTCTTGGTGCCATTGTCTCTAAATCAAATAAATAACTTTATACTTTTCCCCTTATTCGTCCCTTGAGCATTACTTTATACTTTGTACTTTTTTCTTTTATCTTATACGCAGAGGAACCTTACGTATAATAAGCCAAATGACTACAAATAACCTTATTCCAACACATGACCGTTAGTGGGGACGGGAGACACGAAAGCTGCAAAGGCAAAAGTGCCAAAAAGATAAGTATCTTTGGGAACAAAATGTTGCGATGAAAAATTATAATAGTGTACTTACGGTTTTGTGGGAAACGTGATTCGGCTTCTCCCCATAAACCTTTCTGCAGATAGGCATGATCGGGATTCGCCGGGATAATTTGACGACTATACAGATGGAAGAATCAATAGTTCTATTGCTTCATCAGGCTTTTTAAACTAACTTTAAAATAAAAATTTAAGAATAAATTTATGAATAGTATGCCGGCTGATGAAAAGGAACATATTATTTCAAAACTTATTTCTGTTCTGGGAAATAAGGCAGAGTTTGCTCTGGTTTTTGGGTCTATACTTTCTGAAAATTTTAACGATAATAGCGATATTGATACGGCTGTTTACTTACATAAAGAATTTAACACACCTGAAACAAAATATGAGCTGCGAAAAGAAATAATTAATTTATTTAATCGTGATATCGACTTAGTATTTTTGAACGATGCCGATATAATTATTACCATGCAGATTTTAGCAAACGGCAGCCTTATCATAAATGAAATTCCATCGCTTTATATATTATTTAAAGCCAAAAAAATAAGCGAGTATTTAGACTTTAAGCTTAGCCGCAAAATAATAGAAAATAATTTACTGAATGGAAGGTTGTATGCTTGAAAAGGATGCAGTATTATCTAAAATCTCGATAATAAAAAATTGCATTAATTCCATTAAGACTGCCACTAAGCTAAAACCTGAAAAATTAGACGAGACTTTTATACAAGATGTATTTGTCCTAAACCTCCAACGAGCGATTCAGGCTTGTATTGATATAGCCAACATTATTATTGCAAAAAAAGGGCTGAAACTTCCTGCCGCTTATAAAGAATCATTCCTAATTCTAAATCAAAATGGTATTATCAATAAAAATATTGCCGATAAGATGATTAATATGGTAGGATTTAGAAATATCGCCATACATGAGTACCAGGAATTAAATTCCAACATTTTGAAATCAATTCTATTGAAAGATTTAAAGGACTTTGAAGACTACTACAGCGTAATATATCCGAAAATTGATGATTTGTTTAATGAATGATCCGTCTTCTCCCGATTTTCCTGGCTGCCATGCCTAAGGCAGGTAAACCGATAGGCAAGATCGGGATTCGCCGAGATAAAGAGGTAAAAAGCTAGAGGTGAAGCGGTAAAGGTCCGCCCCGAAGAAATGAGGAGTGAGAAGCGGAAGGTGGTTAGTTAGCTGGCGAAGACAGGATGCCTGCAGGCAAAACTAGATTACATAAAATTAAATAGACTAAGACCAAACTAATTTTTATTCCGTTAACTATTTAATTAAGTTAGAGAAGCAAAAGCTTACCAAAATGAACAGAGAAGAAGTCAACCAAATATTAAAAGGCGTGGTGTGGGATTATGATATAGATCCTTATGAATTATATTTAGTTACTATTGATCAAAAACCTTCTTTCGGATTTTTTACCAAAGAAAATATACTATTAAGATTTTTAGAACGTTTAACATGGTATGAGCTGCAATCATTGTATGATAAAGAATATTTTAAAAAAAATATTACAGCAGCGTTGCTAAACCGTTTGAAAAATAAGCAAATCAGACAGAAATATGAATTTATACTCAAAATCTTACGAGGAGAAGCTGTATCCTTTTCAGGATGGGATACTGAAAATCGTAAGCGAATCAAATCTACCCTTTTATCTAACCGGTGGTACGGCGCTTAGCAGATACTACTTCCAACACCGCTATTCAGATGATTTAGATCTTTTTGTTAATGCCGATCCGAACTATAAAAATTATATAAAACTATTAATTGCAGCCTTAGAAGTTAAAGAAAATGAAGGCGCATTAACGTTACACAAGAATAAGCTGATAACTTTGGAAGATTACACACAGGTAATACTATCAAAAAACGAAGCAACTTTGAAAATTGATTTGGTTAATGATATCGGTGCGCATTTCGGAGAATTCCCTTACCACAAAATATTGGGAAAAATTGACGGCTGGAGAAATATTTTGTCAAATAAAATTTCGGCACTATTCAGGTACGAAATCAAGGACTATGTTGACATCTGGGTAATTGCTAAGAACGAGAGTTTTTGCTGGAAAGAAATGATATTGGAAGCAAAGGAAAAAGAAGCAGCAGTTGATCCAATTGAGATTTTTAATCTTTTTAGATCCTTCCCTTTTGATAATCTTAATTTAATAAAATGGATTAAGGATTTTAATAAGGAAAAAATAGACACTGATTTCAATACTATTGCTGAAGATATTTTTTACGGACGCGAAAATTCGCTGTGTACTAAATAGAGGCGGATTAGTGAGCGCTGGTTTTTAAATTATAAATTAGAAATTAACAATTAGAAATTAGATTGTGAATTTTAAATAATTCCTTCATTCAATATTTATAAGTTATAATTGATTTATGGACGAAGGCCTTGGACAAAGATTATTTGATTTCGCTATGCGAATAATTAAATTTTACCTCACTTTAGGGAAGGTTTACCTCACTTTAGGGAAGGTTTACCTCACTTTAGGGAAGGTTTACCTCACTTTAGGGAAGGTTTACCTCACTTTAGGGAGGCAACAATTATAATTATATAAACTGCTTCCCTTATGATCTTTTTGAAAATTACAAGCAGCAAGTAACAAATAACAAACAAATGACAATTTCCAATGACTACAAATGACCGAAAGTAAGATGGAAAACGTGATCCGTCTTCGTTCTAAAGAATTTCGCCGAGATAAAGGGGTGAAATGGAGCAGAATCAACAACTACCTCCCTTTCAAATGGATACCAATTGGTTACGAAGTAAACAATAACTCTTGCGCTTACGATATATTTCATTCATTCATTCAAAATTCATCATTCAACCAAACAATAGCAGCTATGCAGACAAGCATTGCGAATGCACCAAATGAAGTTCTCGCTGATTCATGGTTCTGGAATGTAAAAAATAGAAGATAGTATCCGTCAGTTGACGGAAGAAGCTAGTCCGGCTTCTCCCGATTTTCCTGGCTGCCATGCCTAAGGCAGGTAAACCGATAGGCAAGATCGGGATTCGCCGAGACTTTTAAAAGGTAGAAGAAAGTCCGCCTGAGGCGGATAAATAGAAAAAAGTTGAACTATCTCCTGCCTACTAAATTCTATCTACTATCTCCTATATACTGATGAAGTACAATAACCCAATGCCAAATTATAATGCGGTGATTACGATTTTGTGGGAAAAGTGAATGTAATTGATGATTGATGAATTATGATTGATAAATATCTAAAAAATAATTTGGGCCATATATTTTATTTGTAAACAAACTAAGTTTGATTACAACTTTAGATAATAAGTCTCTAAAAATACCATTATTTATTGAGTAGAATATGAAAGTAATTATTCTTTGCGGCGGACAAGGAACAAGGTTAAGAGAAGAAACAGAATATAAACCAAAACCAATGGTGGAGATAGGTGGAAAACCGATTCTCTGGCACATTATGAAAATTTATGCGCATTACGGTTATAAAGATTTTGTTTTGGCTCTTGGATACAAAGGTGATATTATTAGAAATTATTTCCTGAACTATTATACTTATAATAACGATTTTACAGTTCATCTTGGAAATGAAGAGAAAATTGTAGTTCATAACAACCATGATGAACGTGATTGGAAAGTAACACTTGCTGAAACCGGTGATGAGTCAATGACCGGTTATAGAGTTAAACTTGCAGCAAAATATCTCGAAGGAGATAATTTTATGCTCACTTATGGTGATGCTGTAGCAGATGTGAATATCGCAGAACTTGTGAAATTCCACAATAAACAAAATACAATTGGAACTGTGACCGGTGTTTATCCGCCTTCTCGCTTTGGTGATCTTGCTGTTAATGATAACTTAGTAGAAAAATTTAAGCAGAAGCAGAAAGATGTTGTTAATCAAGCGCCAATAAATGGTGGTTTCTTTGTTTTTAAAAAGGAATTTATAGATTTATTACCAGATGACCCAAATGCTGATTTGGAAGGTGAAGCTATGCAGAAAATTACGAATGATAAGCAACTTTCCGTTTTTAAACATACCGGGTTTTGGCAGCCGATGGATACCTACCGTGAATATGAATTATTAAATAAAATGTGGAAAGAAAATCCTCAATGGAAAGTGTGGGAGTAAAATTTGTTCGAAATTTATCAAAATAAAAAAGTATTCATTACCGGTCATACCGGTTTTAAAGGATCCTGGCTGTCCTTATGGCTCTTAAAAATAGGGGCTGAGATAATTGGTTATGCACTTGATCCTCAGAATGAAAAAGATAATTATGTACTTGCCGAGCTAGAGCACAAAATAAAAGATTTTAGAAATGATATTCGTGATTATACTAAACTTGCTAATGTGATTAATACTGAACAACCGGAAATTATTTTCCATCTTGCCGCTCAACCTTTAGTGCTTGATAGTTATAAAGATCCTCATTATACGATTGAGACAAACACACAAGGAACGGCTAATATTATTGAAGCGTTTCGAAATTCTGAAACAGTAAAAGCTTTGATAGTTATTACAACTGACAAAGTTTATCAAAATAACGAACGGGAATGGGGATACCAGGAAACTGATAGATTAGGAGGTAAAGATCCATATAGCGCGAGTAAAGCTGCAGCCGAATTATTAATCTCGTCATATCAAAAATCTTTCTTCAATAATAATAATAAACTTTTGGTTTCTGTTAGGGCTGGTAATGTAATTGGAGGTGGCGATTGGTCGGAGAACAGAATCGTACCCGATTGTATTAAAGCACTTGAACGGAGTGAAAGAATAATTATTAGAAATCCACATGCTACAAGGCCTTGGCAGCATGTATTAGAACCTTTAGGCGGTTATCTATTATTGGGAGAAAAACTTCTTCAAAATAGATCTGAATTTGTTGGTGCCTGGAATTTTGGACCGTATTTATCAAATGTGATCAACGTTAAAGAATTGGTTAAGAAAGTTATTATAGCATACGGGATGGGAGAGTATATTATTCAAAACAACATGAATTCACAAGCCGAAGCGAATTTCCTCTCGTTAGATATTACTAAAGCAATTAACAAGTTAAGCTGGAAACCCTTACTGAATATTGATGAAACAATTGATTTTACAATAGAATGGTATAAAAATTACAACTCAACTAATGTTTTTAATTTCTGTCATAATCAAATAACTAAATACGAAGAATTATGGAAATTAAGGAACAAGAAGTAGAAGGTGTTTTTGAAATATACTTAAAACCAATGGAGGATGATAGAGGGTTCTTCATGCGGGTTTTTGATGAAACTTTATTTGAGAATGCAGGTATTAACCGGAAATGGGTTCAAGAAAATCATTCAAAATCTTTGCGCAAAGGAATAATTAGAGGACTTCATTTACAAATTCCTCCTTTTACTGAAGCCAAACTTGTAAGATGTATCTGCGGAGCGGTTCTGGATGTATTTGTTGATCTACGATTTGGTTCTAAGACATTCGGAAAGTGGGGGAGTTTGGAATTATCTGAGAGTAATAAAAATATGATTTTTATACCACGAGGATTTGCCCATGGATTTTGCACACTTACGGAAAAATCAGAAGTGCTTTATAAAGTTGATAATTACTTTTCAAAAGAGAATGAAGTTGGCATTAATTGGGACGATAAGGATATCGGTATAGTTTGGTCTATTGAAAACCCAATATTATCTGAAAAGGATAAAAATAACATTACATTAAAAGCTTTTACCGAAAAGTATATAGGTATTGTTGTATGAATATCAGATTATTTAAGCCCTCTGTGGGTAAAGAAGAATTAGAAAATATCAAAGATGCATTTGACCGTTCATGGATAGGGCTTGGTCCAAAAGTAAATGAATTTGAAGAAGCTTGGGAACATTTCATCGGTTGTGAAGAAGCGATTGCACTTAACTCCGCAACGGCGGCACTTCATTTGGCTCTTGCAGTCTTCGGTTTTCAGAAAAGTAAAAAGGTTTTAGTTCCTTCATTAACTTTTTCTTCAACCGCTTCAGCAGTTTTATACAATGGACTCATCCCTGTTTTTGTTGATTCTGATCCATTAACACTAGGTATGAGTTTGGATGACTTGGATGAGAAATATAATAGGGATTGCGTTGCGATAATTCCCGTGCATTATTGTGGACATCCAGTTCCGATGGATAAAATTGTTCCTTGGGCGAGAGAAAGAGATTTGAAAATAATTGAGGATTGTGCACACACAACAGGAAGTGAATACATGGGGAAAAAACTGGGTACGTGGGGTGATATCGGTTGTTTTAGTTTTGAGGAGAAAAAATTGATGACAACCGGGGACGGAGGCATGATTATTTCAAATGATTCTGATTTACTTAAAAATGTAAGAGCCATGCGGTGGGTTGGTATTGATAAAGACAATTGGAAAACGGCAGTTGAATATACTAGTGTCAATAAAGACGCGCTTCATTGGTTTTACGAGTTAAGTATACTTGGCTATAAGTATAATATGAATGATTTAGCGGCTTCAATTGGCCTGGCACAATTAATTAAATTACCTGAAATGAATAGAAGACGATCTGAAATTATTAAGATGTACTTAGATGGAATTAGAAATACTGAATTGATATCTCCTTTATTACCGTTTGATCCTGATAAATACATTTACCAAATGTTTGGTATAAGAGCTGAAAAAAGGGATGATCTTATGATTTTTCTAAAATCAAAAGGAATCGCAACGGGTTGTCATTATACACCTTTATCCATACAGCCCTTGTTCATAAAGTGGGGAAATAATTGCCCATTTATTGAAAAAGAACACAATCATTTTATCACTCTTCCATTACATGCTGACTTGGAAAATGGGGAGGTAGATTACATTATTGAAAATATCGAAGCGTATAAGTAATAATAATATTAAGATTAAAAAATATTTATTAGTTAATGTAAATATTCAAGAATATTTAACATTTATACTGAATAATAATGGGTTGGTTTTTCATGAACCATTTTTTAATGAAGTTGTAAAAACACAATTTAAGCTACCATTTTTTTATTATGCTGCGTATTTAGAGAATGAATTAATAGGTTTTTGCCCTGTCTATCAATTAAGTAACAAACTGATTCTCAAGACATTCGAATTAAAACCCTTATATGATGTTCCATATGGGGGTTGGATTTACAATGAGAACTTAATCTCACATTCGGAGTTAATTAAGAAATTACCGGAAGGAATTTTTAATAAAATTGTATACTATTCTAAACCTATAGTTAATGAAAATATCTCACCAGAATTCACATGTCACAATACGGTCCTAATCGATTTGCTGGAAAATGAAGCAAACATTTGGGAAAGATCTATTAATTCGAAAAGAAGAAATATGATAAGGAAAGCTTGGAAAAATAATATAATAGTTAAAAAATATATTGACCTTTCGGGTTTGACAATTCTTTGGCCTATTCTCGAATCTATACATAAGAAACTTGGGTATCATGTTTTGAATAATATTAAGTATTATCAACAACTATTAAACTATTATTTTACTAAAAAACAAGCAATCGTTCTTATTGCTTTTCAGAATACTGTACCTATCTCCGGGATCATTTTAATTGGGAATAAGAATATGATGCATTATTGGAAAGGTGCAAGTTTATTTGGGCATCCAAAATTGGGTCAAGGTGAATTATTACAATGGGAGGCAATCAAATGGGCAAAATCTGTCGGAAGCAGATATTATGATCTATGCGTGGTAGAAAAAGAGAATTTACCTGAAATCTATAATTTTAAAACTGGATTTTCAAAACATCTTATTCCATATTATCTATTTTCTAAAAGTTCTCTGATATTTAAAATTTTAAACAAATTTCTATAATAATAATATTAAAGATGAATTATCATGGTCCATGTTTATAAAAAGAATTTATGAATTATCTGGTTTTCTCTAATCCGTTGACAGGTCTTCCATTCATCATGAATTTTAAAAATCCCGCTCCTACAGTTGTGATAACAAGATCTAAAAGCATTGATAATTGGAAGAACATTCTTTCTCGTTTCATTAGAAATAGATATACAGTGGAAGATTATGTTAGGTTTATAAGAAAAATTGAATTTTATGACTATAATTCTCTATCCCCGATCATATTAAAAAAAATAATTGAGAAGTATAACATTGAAATTGGATTTATTACAACATTTTCTGATATAATAAAGCCACAGTTGTATTCATTATTCCCCAAAGGGGTCTATAATTTCCATCCTTCTATCCTACCAGCTCACGGAGGGGCCGATCCAATTTATTGGGTCTTGAAAAATAAAGATAGATTCACAGGTACAACTTGCCACAAAATAACTGACAGACTTGACACAGGGGAAATCCTTTTACAATCTAATTATTTAGTGGGGGATATGAATTATAAAAAGTTGTTTGCACGTTATGTCCAAGACGTAAGTTGGATGTACAAGGAGATCTTAGATAACTTCGATTATATATATGCTAATAGAAGGCTAGCAGTTGATGCGGTTTTTGATTCTCCACTGAAGTCGAATTCAAATTAAAAATAGTCTAATAAAATTTTTAATTTTACATGCTTCTGAAATTATAGAATTTGTTTTATCTACTGTCGGTAGTTTAATTTACTTTGACTGAACTATTAAGAAAGTCGATTACCAATGTATTTAATCCAATTAATTTACCTGTAACCAACTTGAAATGATTGATTTGATTAAAAAGAAAATTCGACGATTTTGCCCCCAAAGTTTGCTCGATTATTATACTTATATTAAATCCACTAAGAGACAAAGTAATTATAACAATGTTATACTTGAACAAACTTTTAATAAAATAATAAGAACAAATCACTGGGCGGGAATGCAAAGTATTTCAGGAACGGGATCGGATCTTACACAGACAGAAACGCTAAGGCAGGCTCTGCCAATATTATTTCAGGATTATAATATCAAATCAATCCTTGATATACCCTGCGGAGACTTTTATTGGATGAAAGAGGTGGATTTATCAGGTATAAGTTATAATGGCGCTGATATAGTTCAGGATATTATAGACATGAACACCAAATATTCTAAAGAAAATATAAAATTTGAAAAATTAGACCTTACCAAAGATTTGCTCCCTACTTCGGATCTAATAATTTGCAGAGATTGTTTTGTCCATCTTTCTTTCGGTGATATTTATAGAACTATGAAAAATATTATTTTAAGTGGAAGTGAATATTTATTTACTACTACTTTTACTAATAGAGAATTAAACTATAATATCGTAAGTGGTGGTTGGAGGACATTAAATCTAGAAAGACATCCATTCTACTTCTCCAAACCAATATTAACAATTAATGAAAATTGTAACGAAGCACATGGCCAATACCGCGATAAAACTATGGGTCTATGGAAGATAAAAAATATCACACTCCCCAAGAAGGTGTATAGAAAACAAATATTTTTCAGAATATCAAAATTAAAATTAGAGAAGGATTTTTAGTGATAGAGGCAAGGCAATAAATAATTAATGATGCAATATTAATGAGATTTGTATAACCTATTAAAATGATTGTGATGAGAATAGATTGGATTTGAGAAACCATTTGTTTTACTTTCAAGATATGCATGTATAGTTTAATCAAGAGAATTTAAAAGTTCGTTTAATTCATAAATTATTAAATAAATAGATTCGATATTATGAAAGTACTAATATTAGCAGGTGGAATTGGTTCTCGCTTAAGTGAAGAAACTGCGATGAAACCAAAACCGATGGTAGAAATTGGAGAAAATCCAATTTTATGGCATATTATGAAAATATATTCAAGTTATGGTTATAATGATTTTATAATACTATTAGGTTATAAAGGGTATCTAATAAAAGAGTATTTTGCAAATTATTTGCTTCATAATAATGATGTTACAATTGATTTGCAAAATAATGATATTTCGTTTAGAGAAAATAAGGGAGAACCCTGGAAAATATCACTTGTAGATACAGGACTAGATACATTGACAGGGGGAAGAGTTAAACGGGTTTCAAATCTGATAGGAAATGAACCCTTTATGCTAACATACGGTGATGGAGTATCAGATTTAGATATTACGAAACTAATCGATTTTCATAAAAAATCTGGGAAATTCATTACGATGACCGCAGTAAAACCGGAAGGAAGATTTGGTATATTAGATATAAATCCAGATACAAATGAAATCGTAAAATTTGCTGAAAAACCTAAAAATGAACACTCCTGGATTAATGGTGGATTCTTTGTTTGTGAACCTGAAGTTCTAAATTATATTGATGGAGATATGACAATCTTTGAACGTGAACCATTAGAAAATTTGGCAAATGAAAAACAACTCGTTGCTTACCCCCACCCCGGATTTTGGATGTGCATGGATACTATTCGTGATAAAGAAAGGCTTACCTACTTGGTCGTAAATGAGCAAGCACCCTGGATTACTTGGATAGAACAATAGAGATTATTAAAATTTATTTCGGTTGAAGTTAAAGATCATAATTCCATTCTAACTTTTTTATAACTAGAAATTAAATAAACAGATTAGGTAAAGATCCATTCATGGGTGATCGCAAAAGTATTCTAATAAGTGGAATTGATGGTTTCCTTGGGTTTAACTTATTGAGAGCATTGTTTCCTGATTATAACATTATAGGTGTAAGTAAGGCAGGGCATATATGCAAAAGATTTGATCCCAACGAGATCATGAATAAATCAATCGAGCTATATACTCATGATAATCTAAACGAATTATTCAATTCAAAAAAAATTGACTACATAGTCCATACAGCAACCCATCATGCAAGGGAATTTGAGTCTTTTACTGAAGTATTTGATACTAATTTAAACTTAGGTCTTGAACTGTTGAATTATTCTTCTAAAAAGGGTGTGGTTTGTTTCATTAACATGGATACAATCCTTCGAAAAAGTACAAATTTATATTCTTTCACTAAGTCACTCTTTGATGAATCAATACGATTTTTATCTAAAAATCTGTCATTAACAATTATTAATTTAAAGATGGATATGATTTATGGTCCAAATGCAGGTACACATAATTTTATCGAAATGATGATTGAAAAACTCAATTCTAATCCAAAAGAGATTCTACTTACAGAGGGGATACAGAAAAGATCATTCCTCTATGTGAAGGATATAGTAGCTGCAATTAGAATAATTTTGAAAAGAGAAAATTCTGTATCAAGAATACCATCTGGATCATATTTTTTAACAAATCCTCATTTGAATTCGATCAAGGAAGTTATGCTTACATTAAAAGAAATCACTAATAGTAGTGCAACTCTTGAATTTGGGAAAATTCCCTATAGAGAGAATGAAATAATGGAGTCTCCAGCTGATGATACTCTTTACAAAATATTAGAATGGTTCCCAAACTATGATCTTAGAACCGGATTAATAGAGACAATAAAATTTAACCAACCATTAGATCATTAAGACTTTTATGTTGGATATTAAAGTAAAAAAAGAAACAGCTATTTTGTTTATAACGTTTGCAAGAGATGAGTATGCTAGATTGACCTTTGACCAGATAAAAAAAGCTAAACCGGGAAAGCTCTATTTTTACTCAAATAAGGCTAGGTGTGAATATCCAGAAGAGATAAAAAAAAATGGAGTGATTAGAGCATTTATAAATGAGATAGATTGGGAATGTGATTTGAAAATTTTTTTTAGAGAGAAACACGCTGATGTTTATACTTCATTGTGGTCTGCTATAGATTGGTTATTTGAAAATGAAGAAAGGGGTATTATTATTGAGGAAGATTGTGTCCCATCTTTAGCCTTTTTCGATTTCTGTAGACAACTACTTCCCAAATTTGAAACTGATATGCGAATTTGGCTTATCAGCGGAGATAATTTCTTTGATAATTATAATCCCAATGGATATGATTATATATTTTCAAGATATCCATTTCAATGGGGTTGGGCTTCTTGGAGAAGCAGATGGCAACTGATAGAACGTAATAATATTCCTTGGGAGAAGATTAAATCATATGAACTCTATAGACAGTTATTCCCATCCAAGAGAGAAGCTGATTTTCATATAAAAAATGAAGAAGGCATCTATAACTTTGTTCAGAAAAAACCGGCTTGGGATTTCATCATGGGATTTAGCGCAAAAAATAATGGAGCATTCGGAATTGTCCCAGCAATCAACTTAGTCTCAAATATAGGAATACAAGGAACCCATAATAAAAAATTGAATAAATTAATTCACAATAGAAATACTAGCTCTTTAGATTATTATACTATTCGAAATGAGCCGCCATTTGTTGTCCCTGATTATAAATACGATAGATACTTCTTTAAGAAATTTCACTATAAGAGTACCTTACTACATGTTCGATTTATTAAAAAAATGAAAAGAATCCTAAACAAGATTTTTAGTTGAAGCGAAAGACTCAAAAATAAATTATTTTGTCCAGTGAAAATGTATGTTCGCTCGACTGAAACATTTAGATCTATGAATGCCCATCTTTATCTAAATCTCTGATACTAATTAAAATAACCTTTTCATTTTGTTTTTCGTTAAATGTATGCTCAAGTTTTTAAGATAGTTTTCATTATGCATTCTTGAAAGTAATGCCGGGATTAATACACTTATTCATTGATCGATAGGAAGGTATTCCCACCTTCTCAAGCTAAGGGAATGGATATATCAATAAATAGTTCTATGTAAATTTCACTCATGAATAAAAATATTATTTCTAAAGAAAATGTTCTCTCAGCTGTTTCTTGGCATTTCACTGGTTCTATTGTAAAATTATTTTTTTCATTTACGATTGGTGTAATAATTGCGAGGTTATTAACGCCATCGGCTTATGGTGTTGTCGGCTTAGCAACTGTTTTTATAACAATTACTAATGCATTTGTTGATTCTGGTTTCGGAATGGCACTCATTCAGAAAAAAGAATGTACTAGTCTGGATTTTTCTACAGTTTTTTATTTCAATATTTTTGTAAGTATTGTTGCTTATTCGCTTATTTTTCTTGCAGCAGGTAGTATCGCTAATTTCTTCCATGAGAATCAACTTATAACAATAATACGCGTTTTAGGAATTTTAATCATATTTGATGCACTGAATGCAGTGCAATTATCACAATTAAAAAAAAAATTAAATTATAAATTTCAAACACTAATAAATATTGCATCAGCATTAATTTCAGGTGGACTTGGAATCTTTCTAGCTTACAATGGATATGGCGCTTGGAGTTTAATATGGCAGGCAATTACCAACCAATCAATCCTTGTTGTTGGTTATTGGATATCGAATAAATGGAGACCGAAATTAGAATTCAGCTTTAATTCTCTAAAATCATTATTCGCTTTTGGTTCGAGACTTTTACTTACAGGAATAATATACCAGTTATACAACAATCTTAATTCTATAATGATAGCTAAATTTTATTCTGCTTCCGAATTGGGCTTATTTACAAGAGCGGATAGATTTCAACAGATCTCGTCAAAACAAATTTCCGGAACAATGGCTGAAATAACTTTTCCGCTTTTTTCAAACATTCAGGATGATAAACCAAATCTAAAAAAAACTGTAAGGTATTCTATTAAAGCTGTAATGTTCGTCAGTACGCCGCTTACATTCAGTATGATGATTCTTGCAAAGCTAATAATTCTTGGCCTAATAGGAGAACGATGGCAAGGTTCAATCCAATTCCTTCAACTTTTATGTATCTATGGATTATTTTATCCAATAATACCAATCATAACTAATATTATTAACGCTTTAGGCAAATCAGATCTTTTTTTAAAATTAGAAATTGTTAGACGTGTGATGGACGTACCCGTTTTATTTATTGGAGCGTTTATCGGTATCAAAGAAATGATTTGTGTGATGATTATAGTGATAATGATATCAATTATTATTACCATGAGATCAGTGCACAAGCTAATTGACTATAGTATAATAGAGTTGCTGAGTGATATTAAAAGTGCGTTTCTTGTCTCTTTGGCTATAGGGATCGCGCTTATGAGTTACTTATTAACCGTCCAGAAGTATTTTAGCAACTTCCAAAATCTTACTATTTCAATTTTAATAAGTACAAGTTTGTTCTTTATAATATCGGAGGTTTATAAAATTAATGAATACCTTCTCCTAAAAGGTTTTGTTATTAATCGACTGAAAAATTTTAAAAAATAGCTATATATCACAAACCTAATAAATGTAATAAATAAAAAAGAATTCTTAAATCATGATCTCTTCAAAATTATCACTGCAAGATATCTCAACAACATATACCCTAATTATTATAAGCATTTTATGCACTTATCTTGCCCCACCTGTTATCAAATTCATTTGCTTCATGGTTATTCTTTTTTTGTATTATCGGACAAAAAATGATTATATCTATTTGGCATTACTATTCTTCATAATCAGCATACCGGGAGAATTATTCTATAATCGGACTGAGGATATTGTCAAAATATCAATTTTAGAGATATCCTTCGCTGAAATGTTTACGGTAACGGCATTCTTTAAACACTTTCAAATGATGAGAGGACAAGTGCGATTTCCATTCAAGAAAGCTTATTCTCTATACTTCACATTTATATTAATTCTAATAATATATGGATTCTTGTTTGGTATGGGACTTTCAGGTACATGGGGTACAGGTTTGGGTGCATACAGAAGAATCGCAAAGATGATAA
>MHAR01000092.1 GCA_001803045.1 Ignavibacteria bacterium RIFOXYB12_FULL_35_14
TCAAATTGTTTTCAACATAACATCTAAATCCAATTTTAAATTCCATTTTGAGACTCTCATCCATTCACGCCCTTAAGTTGACAGCATTACTCCCCTGGGGCAAGGTTGCAACTTAGGGGCAGGCCCTCTCCAGAGGGGGCGATACGTAGCCCTCCCTTCTTGAGAAGGGACGAAGGGATGTGTATTAAGCCATTAAAGTAAGTGCTTTAAAATCTCTGCTTTGGTAAATGTTGGTAGTGAATCCTCAAACTCAACTGTTTTGTTTTTATCCCACTCTTTCTCTTTGGATTTTATTGGCGTGTGAACACCAATGACAGCCATTCTGTTTTCCAATAAATTTTCTTTCTCATCAAACAAGAAGAACGCAATAAAAACGGGCATATTCATTTTATTTTTCCAAGCAAGATAGGATTGATAAGCACGCTCATTCATAATCCAACGAGGAGAGTGTTTGCCTTTCCAATCGAGCAGCGCCTCTTTTCCTTTGTAGGAAATAATTAAATCGGGCTTGTCTTTTCCTTTCTCCCAAACTTTTTCGTATCGCCTATCCTTGCCGAAGAGTTCAAACTTTACTCCCCATTGTATAAGAAGATTTTTACCGAATTGCTCGGCTAAATCGTGGAGCTTGTAGTTATTCCTAAACTCATCTGTTGATTTGTGCGGTTTAAAATCTAATTCTTTCATGATGCAGAGTATATTGAAAAAATATTTGTGCGAAGGTAAAGTATTTCGCGCATATCGGCAAGCGGAGAGGATAAACCCAGTTTCTATAAGTTGCTATCTCGGTACTAAGAAACTGGGTTTGTTAACCAACCTTAGCAGCCAAATAAAACACCACGCGAATAACTTTATCACCTCATAAGAAACTTAGAGTTAGATAAGCAACTTATAAGAATAAGCGATAAGGTTGTGCTGCCGGGGAGAAGCAAATGTTACTAAGGTAAAGCTTGGCAACTCAAGCAACTGCCGGAATTTTGGGATTCAAGATTAAGGATACATCTTTTGCAAAGCCGATTAAGCTCTCTAGCAGAGCGGAGGGTGAAGCAAAGTTATTTGGAATGATTAACCGCAGCGTCTCTTTCTGCTGATTGAACTTAACCCGATCGGAATATTTTTCCATTATGTGCCTCATCATAACCGTAAAGTGATGTTTGTAGTAATCCTCTTTTTCCCCTTTTGGAAGAATGATGAAAATATTTTTTCTTTGGATAATAATTCTCTCAAATAGCGCTTGCGAAGCAAACAGCTTTAACATTGCGGCAGATATTAACAGGCTTACCATCTGCGGCAGCGAACCAAAACGATCTTTCATTTCTTCAACTAGGTCTTCAACCTCTTCTATGCTGGAAACTGAATAAAGCGCAGTGTAAAAATTCAATCTGTCCGATTGTTCGGGCATATAAGTTTGCGGAATGCCAATTTCAAAATATGTATCGATGGTTGGTTCGGTTTTTTCTTTCGGCTTTGGCAGTGTTTGAAATAATTCTTTGAACTCCTCGTATTTTAGTTCTTCAACCGCTTCGTTAATCAACTTAACAAAAAGATCAAAGCCAACATCGTTGACAAAACCGGTTTGTTCAATGCCGAGCAAATTTCCAGCGCCGCGAATTTCTAAGTCGCGCATAGATATGTTAAAGCCCGAACCAAGTTCAGTAAATTCTTCAATTGCCTGTAATCTTCTAAGTGCCTTTTTATTTATGCTGCTCATTGAAGGAACAATAAAGTAAGCATAAGCCTGTCTTGCTGCTCTTCCAACCCTTCCCCTTAGCTGATGAAGTTCGGCAAGTCCGAATCTATCCGCTCTGTTAATAATTATGGTATTAACGTTCGGTATATCAATTCCGGATTCAATGATTTTTGTTGATAGCAAAACATCATATTGTCGGTTAAGAAATCCGTGAATGACTTTTTCAAGCTGCGACGGTTTCATTTGTCCATGCGCAATGCCAATTTGTATTTCGGGAATATATTTTTTTAGATAACCCGCAAGCTTATCAATGGATTCAACACGATCATGAACGAAATATATTTGACCATTTCTGCTTAGCTCGGTTTTAATCCACTCTTTAATTTTTAAGATATCAAATGTTGAAACATGTGTGTAAATGGGCTGGCGATTAGGCGGCGGTGTTGCAATAATCGACAAATCTCTTGCTCCAAGCAGAGAAAGATTTAGTGTTCTTGGAATCGGCGTAGCAGTTAACGTAAGCGTATCTACATTATGTTTAAATGATCTCAGCTTTTCCTTTGCTATCACACCAAAGCGATGCTCCTCGTCAATAATTAAAAGACCAAGATCTTTAAATACAATATCTTTTGAAAGCAAGCGGTGGGTTCCAACAATCACATCAATTTTTCCGCATTCCAGGTCTTTGACTACTTCTACCTGCTCTTTCTTTGTTTGGAATCTTGAGATGGCGGCAACTTTAATCGGGAATTGAACAAGCCGATCCTGAAAAGTATTGAAATGCTGCTCAGCTAAAATTGTTGTTGGCACAAGTACGGCGGTTTGTTTGCCTTCTTGCGTAGCCTTGAAAGCCGCCCGAACCGCAACTTCTGTTTTACCAAAACCCACATCGCCGCACACAAGCCTGTCCATTGGATTTTCGGCCTCCATATCTTGCTTAACTTCTCCCGTAACTTTTTCTTGGTCTTCGGTGTCTTCATAAATGAAAGATGCCTCTAATTCTTTTTGCCAGACCGTATCTTTTCCAAACGAAAAACCCTTAGTCGCTTTTCTTCTCGCGTAAAGATTTATCAACTCTCTTGCAGCCTCTTTAATTTTTTTCTTAGTCCGCTGTTTGGTGTTTTGCCATTCGGAGGTTCCAAGAGTTGAGAGTGTCGGTGCTAATTTTTCTTGAGACGAATACCGCTTAACAAGATTAAGATAGTTAAGATTGACATAAACAACGCCGCCCTCGGCATATAGGATTTTCATAGTTTCCTGATTAGCATCTCCGATTTTAATTGTTTCCAATCCAACATATTTTCCTATTCCATAATCTTCGTGAACTACAAAATCGCCGCGCTTGATCGAGGAAAAAGATTTCGATTTGGACTTAGCCGCTCTTGCTTTTGAAATTACTTTTGTTCGATAGGGTTTGTTGAATATTTGATAATCGGTCAATACAACGAGCTTGGAATCTCGATGAACAAATCCTTTTTTTAAAGGTAAGGTTTCTATTTTGACTTGACCGGAATCTAATAACGCTAACGTCTCCTCGTGAAGTTCAGCAAGCAATTCACGTAAGCGATTAGATTGCAGATCATTTTCTGCCGTAAGAACTATTCTAAAACCCGAAGTTGCGAATTCTGTTAAAGTTCTAAAAAGAACATCATAATTTGAACCTATAGTTGGTGCTTCAGAAAACCCCAACTCATGTTTCCTATCAGACAAACCGAGCTCATCCTCAATTATCCATCGCGCCGTGCTTTTGTCAATTAAGCTTTGTAAATCAACATGGGATGCTTGTGTTTTTGTTTCGGCAATCTGAGTGTCAGCATCCGGAAAATCATCTTCTTCTGCAACATCCTCTTTTTTGGAATCCGGTGCAGCAAAATGTATTTCTTCATGGCTGGCGGCAGTGCGAATTAAAGTTAGATTATCTAGAGCATACTTTCCTGCCATAACCACAGGATTTATTAAATAATCAAATATGTTCGATATGTTCTCACGCAGGGATGGGCTTAGTTCACCTGCGAGAGTAGAGGTTGGAATCGACTCTATGGATCTTTGGCTTTCGGGATCAAAGTGCCGGATAGATTCAATAAAATCGCCGTCAAATTCAAGACGAACAGGATTTTTTTCACTGTAAGACCAAAAATCTATAATTGCACCGCGCTGAGAATAATCGCCCGGCGCTTCGACAAAATTTTCTTTCTGATAATTTAACAGATTAAAATATTCAACCAAGTTATTGTAAGATAAATCTCCACCCACACTAATTTGTGTTGTGTTTTTTCTGATCTGTTCTTTATCCGGAAGAGCGCATGTTAATAGATCATATGTGGAAAGAAGGATAAAATCATTTCGGTTTGTAATTTCTGTGAGCATCTCCTGCAGAATGTCCGGCTTCAGCTCATTAATAATAATTGTTTTATCTGATAAACCCATAATGCTCAGCTCGGCATTACTTTCATCAAGCGATTTAGAATCTTCGCAAAGCAAGTAAACTTGATGTTCCGATTCACACAACAGTTTTACAAAAAGGTTTTTTGTGAAGCCAAATAAATTAGTAACAAACAATGGAAACTTATCTGTTGGCGAGTTATTAATTAGTTGCGCAAGATTAACAAGCGATGATATTTTCTTTAGATCGTCTAAAATACTTTTCATTTCTTGTCAGAACGTAAATCTAAATGAAATAAAAAAATTTGGAGAGGTGTGGATGGGCGAAAATAGAATATGCAAGTGCGGTTATAGTTCGATCGCTCGTCTAACAAAACCATCCGCTTTAACTAATCTTTCTCGTGCTTCTTCGGCACTTACGCCAGCTTTGATCATGACGAGTGCAGTTTTAACATGACCATCGGCCTGCTGCAAGTAATTAGATGCCTCATCGTAATTTACGCCGGTAATTGTCATAACTATCCTTTTAGATCTCTCAACCAATTTTTTATTTGTCATCTGTAAGTCGATCATCATATTTTCATAAATCTTGCCCATCCTTATCATAGCAGTTGTGGTGAGCATATTTAACACCAATTTCTGCGCAGTCCCACTTTTCATTCTAGTTGAACCCATAATCACTTCTGGACCAATGTATGGACAGATAGCCACATCAACTTCTTTGATGCTAAAATTTTCTCGCGGGTTACATGTTACATATAAAGTTGTTGCACCCAATTCCTTTGCTTTTTTAACAGCACCAATAACGTATGGAGTTCTTCTGCTCGCTGCAATGCCGCAAACCACATCCTTACTCGTAACTTGGGCGAGCAGAATATCCTTTGCGCCGTTTTCTTCATAGTCTTCGGCACCCTCCTGTGCTCGGAACATTGCTTCTTTTCCACCGGCGATGTATCCCTCGATCATACCATAAGGTGTTCCGAATGTCGGAGGACATTCAGATGCATCAACAACCCCAAGCCTCCCGCTTGTACCGGCGCCAAAGTAGAGTAATCTGCCACCACTTTTTAGTGCATTAACGATTAGTTCCACAGCTTGAGCGATGTATGGCAGTTCTTTCTCCACTGCATACGGCACAGTTTTATCTTCATCATTAATGATTTTAAGAATTTCTTGGGTTGAACGCGCATCAATATCCATAGAGTGTGGATTGCGTTGTTCGGTAGTGAGTTTGCTAAGTTCGGTAAAAAGTGTTTTTGTATCTGTGGAAGAACTCACTTATTGATCTCCAGTAGTATAAGTTTTTTCTCTTTTTTGTTTCGAATATTTGATGGTTTGTACGACAGCTCAAATGTTGTTGATTTTTTTATGCAAGATTTATATTTGAGTTCTGTTTTTTTATACTCGTCCCCGAGGTCACCGCCCTTCATTGCAGCAATAAATGATTTTTCTTTAATTAGCGGTAGAGAATATCTCAGTAAAATTATTAATGGAACGGTTGCCCGGCTAATTACTAAGTCAAAGCTTTGAGAGTATTTCGCGATAAATTCAGAGTCTTCAACACGATCGTTCTCCACCCTTACATTTCCCAACTTGAGTTTACTTACAAACTCTTGAACAGCATCTGCTTTCTTTTTTGTCGAATCTACCAATACACCCCTGGTTTCTGGTCTCATGATTGCGAGAGGAATACCAGGAAAACCTCCGCCGGTTCCTATATCAAGAAAATAGCTGCATTTTTCGGGAATATATTTTGTGATGTAGGATGAAATAAAAATGTGGTTTTCAATTAGGGAATCAATATCGCGCCGAGAAACAAGATTAACAATGTCATTTTTTTCGGCAACCAATTCAGCAAAGAAAGCCAATCGTTCTACTTTCGTTGCTTCAGGATTGAATCCATTTTCCCAGTTCAGAGCAGTAAGTTGTTTTAGGTACTTTTCCTGAATGTCAATCATAAAAATAATGAGAATTAGTTTTTCAAATATACCAATAATACCGCAATATCTGAGTGTGTAACGCCTGAAATACGCAGTGATTGACCAATAGAACGCGGCTTGATCTTGTTTAGTTTTTCTCTGCCCTCAGCAGAGAGAGCCTTTATACTTTGATAGTTTAATGTTAAAGGAATACTGGTTGATTCATACTTTTCTAACTTCTTGATCATATCATCTTGTCGTTTAAGATATCCCTCGTACTTTAATTCTATCTCAACTTGCTCAAGCACCAAATCGTTTTCCATTAGTGCTCTTGCAAAAAGTCTATTCTCCTCAGTAGTGTTTACGAATTTCAAAACCTCAGAAAGACCAAGCTCCGGTCTTTTGCATAATTTAGAGATAGTTTCTGTTGAGTCTATTTCGGATAGTGACCGCGAATTAAGATGAGCATTTATAAAGTTCGCATTAATCTTTGTATCGTTGCAAAAGTTGACCGCTTTGGAAATTATAATTTCTCTTTCTTTCAGTTCGTTATAAATTGCTTTGTCGATTAAGCCGTATTCATAACCGTACTTAAGCAATCTTCTGTCGGCGTTATCTTGACGAAGGAGTAAACGATATTCGGCTCGAGAAGTAAACATTCTGTAAGGTTCATCGGTGGATTTGCCTACTAGATCGTCGATGAGGACTCCGATGTAGGCTTCATTTCTTCGAATAACAAGCTCCCGTTTTCCAATTATCTTTGCTGCGGCATTTATTCCCGCTACTAATCCCTGTGCCGCAGCTTCTTCATAACCAGACGTACCATTAACTTGGCCTGCAAAATAAAGCCCGGCGATTTTCTTTGTCTCTAAGGTTAAATCAACTTGATGCGGAGGAAAGTAATCATACTCGACCGCATAACCGGGGCGAACCATTTCAACATTTTCAAGGCCCTTGATTTTCCTAAGTGCCTCAAACTGGATATTTGCCGGAAGAGATGTTGAAAATCCATTTAAATAAATTTGATCACTATTCAATCCCTCAGGTTCAAGGAAGAGTTGGTGCTGTCTTTTTTCTGAAAAACGAACGATTTTATCTTCAATCGATGGGCAATACCGCGGACCGACTCCTTTGATTAATCCTGTAAACATGGGGGAATTATCAAAGCCCTTTTCCAAAACCCTGTGAACGGAATCATCTGTGTGTGTTATGAAACAGCTTACTTGCGGTAAAAATGGAAAAACGCTTTTATCGGTTCTATAAGAAAATGGTTGTGGTGAATCATCTCCAGCTTGTTCTTCTAAGATTTCCCAATTAATTGTTGTTTTCTTCAATCTTGGCGGTGTTCCGGTTTTAAGCCTTGCCGATAAAAATCCAAGACGACTCAATGATTCTGTTATTCCAAGAGATGGTTTTTCTCCATAACGACCACCGGTTGTGGAAACCAAACCTGTATGCATTTTACCGTTTAGAAAAGTTCCGGATGAAAGTATGACCGCTGATGAATTAATAAATTTGCCGGAAGCCGTACTTACACCAACTACCTTTCCGCCCGCGGCAAGTATTTCAACAACCGATTCTTCAACAATCTCGATGTTTGGTGAGTTTGATATGATTCGATAAGCTTCTTCAGAGTATAGTTTCCGATCTGATTGACAGCGAGGAGACCAAACTGCTGGTCCTTTGGAGCGATTGAGCATTCTAAACTGGATTCCTGTATGATCGGCTGTACCAGCCATAATACCGCCAAGAGCATCAACCTCGCGGACAAGATGTCCCTTTGCAGTTCCACCAATAGCCGGATTGCAAGACATCCGTCCCAAAGCAAACCTATCCATTGTGATTAATGCTACATCACAGCCCATCATAGCCCCTGCGTGGGCAGCTTCAATGCCAGCATGTCCACCACCTATAACGATTATGTCGTACCCATTACTCATATTTTTAGTTTCACATGAAACAAATTGTTGTTAATTAAAATCCAGATATAAATTTTTCACGTGAAACGCGACTCACTTTCCTACACAGAATTTGGAGAAAATATTATTCAAAACGTCCTCAGAGGTAACTTCACCGATAATTTCTCCTAGAAAATCAGCGGCATTTCGCAAATCAACAGCAATGAACTCTCCACTATACTTTTGATTGACAGAAACTATGGCATCAGACAGACTATTTCTTGCTGAACAGAGGCACTGAAAATGCCTGATGTTTGAAACAATGGCGGATTTTTCTGAATAATTGGCAGAACCAAGTGTGCTTTGCTTCATTTGGTCTATCAAATTATCAATCCCCTCGCCAGTTTTAGCCGATATTTTTATTCCATCTCCAAGATCAGATTTGGAACTCAGGTCGATCTTATTCATCACGGTAATAATCCTGTCTTCTTTTGTCAGTTGTCGAAGCTCGTCGTATAAATCTTCCGAATATCCCTGCTCAACATCATTAACAAACAAAACAAGATCTGAATTAACAATTGCTTCATTACTGCGTCGGACTCCTTCTTTTTCAATTATATCTTCTGATAATCTAATTCCAGCGGTATCAAAAAGCTTGAAAAGAACTCCGTCAATCGATATTTCCTCCCGAATAACGTCTCTTGTTGTTCCCGGAGTACTGCTAACAATTGCTCGTGATTCCTTGAGTAAGTAGTTTAGAAGAGAGGACTTACCCACGTTCGGTTTTCCGATAATGGCTACGTTTACTCCATCACGAATTACTCTTCCGAAGCGATAAGAATTGAGCAGCTCATCGATTTTCTTAATTATTAAGGTGATTTTTTTAAGCAATTCATCCTTTGCAACAAATTCAACATCCTCTTCAGAAAAATCAAGCTCCAACTCTAAGAATGACAATGTATCTAAGAGTGAATTTCGAAGTATAGAAACACTATTTGACAACAATCCATCAAGCTGATTTCGTGCCCCTCGAAGGGAGGCATCAGATCTTGAAGTTATGATGTCTATAACAGCTTCGGCTTGAGCAAGATCAATTCTATTATTTAAAAAAGCACGCATAGTAAATTCACCGGGTTCTGCAATTCTAACATCTTTTTCAAGCAAGAGATCAATAATTTTTTGTCCGATAAGCGGATTACCATGACAGCTTACCTCAATAACATCCTCACCAGTGTAGGAATTCGGAGCTTTAAAAATTGTCAAAAGAACATCGTCAATAAAATTGTTTTGAGCATCAACAACTTTTCCATAATGAACTGTATGCGTGTTGGCATCTGTAATATGCATTTTACCCTTGAAAATAGAATCTGCAACATCGATAGCCTTATTTCCACTTATTCTGATAATTGAAATTGCGCCAACCCCATTTGGAGTTGCCATGGCGGTTATAGTATCTTCTAGGTGAATCATTATTAAATTGATTGACAAAAGTAAATAAACTAAAAGCTTTTAACAATTCATTTTCACTTGCAGTGTAAAGAATGAAGCGCCCAGTCACTTACCTGAAAAAAATAAAAAACCAAACTAATGCTTTGGAAAAATGGCATTGAAAACCAATACTTTTGTCCAAGTTCTGACTACAGGGCAGATAGATTGCCAATTATTAACAACTCAGTAAACATGCAAGGGGGTTTATAAGGAATTATATTATAATGCTTTATCAATATTATTATTAAACGGTATGATTATTGTGTTTCGTAAATTGTAAAATATTAGAATTAGGAGGTAAATATGTCAATTATCAGATGGAACCCATCGAGAGAATTACTAAATATGGAACGGGAGTTCAATAAGCTGTTCAACAGTTTTGGCAAAAGATTCGGTATTGGTGAAGCTGAATCTTTTAACGAATATGAAAATGCTGTATGGATGCCGCTAACAGATATTAAGGAAGATAAAGATAATTATTTCGTAATGCTCGATCTTCCTGGCATATCTAAAGAAGATGTGAAGGTCTATTACAATAATGGTCAATTGTCTGTGAGTGGTGAAAGAAAGCAGGAAAAAGAAACGAAAGATGCTAAGTTTCACCGAGTTGAAAGAGCTTATGGACGCTATTATAGATCCTTTACGACACTTAATTTTACTGGAGTTGCTGATAAAAATACCTAGCTTATGGACGCTATTATAGATCCTTTACCCTTCCTCTGAAAGTTAAAGAAGATAGCATAGAGGCTCAATTTAAGGATGGGCAACTTACCATAACCGTTCCTAAGGCAGAAGAAGCAAAACCAAAAGAGCTTGAGATTAAAATCAAGTAAAAACAGTTTTGCATGAATTTAGTAATTTCATTTTTGAAAAGGGTAGCTGTATTATTGGTTACCCTTTTTCATTTGGATCATATATAAAGAAATCGGTACAATTAGTTCAAAAAAATAAAAGAAGGATTTTTTACGATGTCATTTAATTTTAGCAAGCTAACGGTTAAAGCCCAAGAGATCGTCCAAAGCTCTCTTGAGATTGCCCAAAATTATAACAACCAAATGTTGGAACCCGAACATATTCTTGAGGCATTAATACAGGAAACCGGGAATATTGCAGATACGATTCTACAAAAAGCCGGAGGAAATGTAAGGCGACTTAAATTGCTAGTGAATGAGATGCTCGAAAAACTTCCGAAGGTCAGCGGTACGGGAATTGGGAATCAGCAAATGTCAGCAAACACCGCAAAACTTTTTGATGCAGCCGCTGAGGAAGCAAGAAATTTAAAGGACGAATACGTTTCAACAGAACATTTACTGCTCGCACTATCGTCATCTCAAGATAAGGCGGGGCAGCTTTTGAGAGATAATGGAATTTCTCGCGAAGTCGTTCTATCGGCACTGAAGGAGGTTCGCGGTACACAAAGAGTGACTACTCAAAATCCTGAAGATACTTATCAAGCACTAAAGAAATTCGGTCGTATTCTTAATGAGTTGGTTAAGGCGGGAAAATCAGATCCTGTTATTGGCAGAGATGAAGAAATAAGAAGGGTGCTTCAGGTTTTATCAAGAAGAACGAAAAATAATCCCGTTCTTATTGGCGAGCCTGGTGTAGGTAAGACTGCAATTGCTGAAGGTATCGCACATAGAATCGTCGCCGGAGATGTTCCGGAAAATCTAAAAACAAAAAACATAGTTGCATTAGATATGGGGGCTTTAGTGGCGGGTACACAATTTCGCGGACAGTTTGAGGAGAGAATGAAGGCAGTAATTAAAGAAGTGCAGGAATCTAATGGTGAAATCATTTTATTTATTGATGAACTCCACACGTTGGTTGGGGCAGGCTCTGCACAAGGTTCAGTTGATGCCGCAAATATTTTGAAGCCCGCATTAGCTCGAGGCGAACTTCATTGCATAGGTGCAACAACATTGGATGAATACAAAAGACACATCGAGAAAGATGCTGCACTTGAGAGAAGATTTCAGCCAGTGCTGGTTAGCGAACCTTCAGAAGAAGATACGATTTCAATTTTGCGGGGATTGAAAGAACGATATGAAGTTCACCACGGAGTAAGAATAACAGACGGAGCTATTGTTGCGGCTGCCCAATTATCAAACAGGTATATCTCAGATAGATTTCTTCCTGATAAAGCAATAGATCTTATTGATGAAGCAGCTTCAAAACTAAGAATTGAAATTGATTCTATGCCCGAAGAGCTTGATGCTGTTGAACGAAAAATTAAGCTGCTTGAAATTGAGCGTGAGGCATTGAAACGCGAAAACGATGATGCATCTGCAAAAAGACTTGAAGACTTGAACAAAGAATTAAGCGAGCTTGGGGAAGAACGAAATAAGTTGAAATTGCATTGGTCGCTTGAGAAAGAAAATATTCAAACCATAAGAAAAATGAAAAGCGAAATTGAGAGCACCAAAACGCTTGCAGATAAATTTGAACGTGAGGGAGATCTTGGAAAAGTCGCTGAGCTGCGTTATGGAAAAATTGCAAACTTAGAGAAGCAGCTTAAGCAGGAGACCAAATCATTGGCTGAAATTCAAAAGGACCAAAAAATGCTCAAAGAAGAAGTTGATGCGGAAGATATTGCCGAGGTCGTTTCGAAATGGACAGGAATTCCCGTAAACAAAATGCTGGAGGGTGAGAGAGCAAAATTAATGAGGCTCGAAGAAGAGTTGCATAAGAGAGTTATTGGACAAAATGAAGCAGTATCAGCAGTTGCTAATTCAATTAGAAGGTCACGAACTGGGCTGCAGGATTCCAACAGACCAATTGGCTCATTTATTTTTATGGGAACAACCGGTGTTGGAAAAACAGAGTTAGCCCGTGCACTCGCTGAATTTCTGTTTGATGACGAACATGCAATGATTAGAATTGATATGTCGGAATACATGGAAAAATTTTCAACATCACGGCTCATAGGAGCCCCTCCCGGATATGTTGGTTATGAAGAAGGCGGTCAGCTTACTGAATCAGTTCGCAGAAGACCGTACTCAGTCGTTCTGCTTGATGAAATTGAAAAAGCCCATCCCGATGTATTTAACATTTTACTTCAGGTTTTAGATGATGGAAGATTAACAGATAATCAGGGCAGAACTGTAAACTTTAGAAATACAATCATTATAATGACCTCAAACATTGGTTCACTAATAATACAAGATAAACTTGAAACATTTGATGAAAATGAAGTTGAAGCTGTTATGGGAGAATTACGTCAGCAGATGCACGAACTTTTAAGAAGAACAATTCGTCCCGAATTCTTAAACAGAATTGATGAGATTGTTTTATTCAAGCCACTACTTAAATCGGAAATTAGAAAAATTGTTGACATTCAGCTTGAGCGAATTCAAAAAATGCTGAAGGAAAAAGAAATTGCTCTCAACGTTTCAGAAGACGCAAAAGATTGGCTCGCACAGATTGGTTATGATGTAACTTACGGTGCTCGTCCGTTAAAGAGAGTGATACAAAAATATCTTGTTAATCCGTTATCACAGGAATTGCTTGCGGGAAAATTTGTTGATGGAGATACAATCAAAGTTAATGTTGGCGAAAGAGTGGGGCTGGTGTTTGAAAAATAATATTGCAGAAGATATGCCAGATTTGTAATCTCCTCTGCCGCAACGAAATCTGGCATATCTAAATCAGTACACCTGTTTATGATTACAATTGAAAGCAAAGATATTTGCTGCTGAAAAAATTAATATGATTGCTATAATTGATTACGGAATAGAAAAGAACCACCCCTTTATCGGTCTACTTTCTGAATTAAAAATAGATGTTAAGATAAACCACAGTGAATCTGAAATTTTGCGAGCGGATAAAGTGATTCTACCAAACACTACCAATATCTCTTCTGTTGTTAAAAAATTACATCTGCTAAATCTTTTTGCTATGCTTCGGTTATGTAATAAGCCGATGCTGGGAATCTCGGTCGGCATGCATTTAATGTCGGCATATTCCAAAGAGGGAGATCTGGCTTGTCTTGGAATTTTTCGCGGAACAACAGAAGGATTTGTTGATAAAAAAACGGTGCTTCAGTTTCGGCTCAAAGCGAAATTCCTTTGGTAAAAGAAAGCAAGCTATTTATGAATATTCAAAGCGAAGAAAATTTTTTCTTCGATAATTCACACTATCTTCCGGTTGAACATTACACTTCTGTAGTTGCCGGTCACATTCCAAATTTTACGGCAGCAATCGAAAAGGATAATTTTTTCGGCATACAATTTCTTCCCGAGAAATCAGGCGAACCTTGAATAAGAGTACTACAAAACTTTCTGCATGTTTCTGGTTGAATTTGAGATCGCGTATCATTTTAAATCAGTTCTGATATTACAAATTCATCCCCCCTTATCTGCTTTTTAAAGGTAAATTCTTCCTGACTTGTGCAAGGAAGAAAAAGGTGGTAGAAAACATGTGAATTTTGGTTAAAATCGTTAAATTTAATTCGCTTTGTCATACTAAGAG
>MHAR01000093.1 GCA_001803045.1 Ignavibacteria bacterium RIFOXYB12_FULL_35_14
ATTTTATAATTGTGGATGGATTGAATGGATTAGGGTAATTCTGTTCAAGCTTAAATTCTATTGGCAGTATATCGTCGTTCGTAACATTTACCATTACATTCTGATAGTACAGTTGCCAAAAACCAGCATGTGCCTGGTGAATAGTATTATCGCACTTACCGATAAATGTTTGCCCCAAGCTTCCATTAAGTATATAAGCGGAGCTTGTTTGCTGTACACCTCCACTGCTAAGAATACTGAATGGTATTTGGTTTTGTGAAAATACTTGAAGATGAAATAATAGTAGAATAGAGGAAATTGAAAGTAGAAATGTGCTTTTAAGATTAATCATAACTCCTCCTTTGAATTAGAAATATTTATTTATAACATTTCCGCTTCGGGAGAGTATTCCGGTGTGTTAACTCTGCGGGGTTTATTCAGCATCAAACTCTGTAATTCTTCCTCCCTCGGAGTAGAACTATTTTGTGCGTTGAAAATTGCTAATAATTGTATTGAAAGTCAAAAATTATTATGATACGAAATGAGCTCGTGGTTTGAGATAAATGAAACAATATCGATCAGTTTTCTTGGAGCATTGCATAAATAATAACTGATTAGGCGAAAGGCATGTTGAGTGAATATTCTATGGGGAAATATTTTGGTTAGCGACTCATTTTTTTCCAAAGAAAATATATCGGTATGCCCATTAACACTATAATTAAACCAGGCCAGGTATAAAGCGGTTTGTAAATTAAAAGAATCAGTGAGATACTTACTGCTAAGATGATATAAATAATTGGAAGGATAGGAAATCCGAAAGCTTTGTAGGGCCGCTCTACTTCGGGTCTTTTTGTTCGTAAAATAAAGATACCGGTAATCGTTAGAACATAGAAAATAAGTACAGCAAAAATTACGTAATCCAGTAACTCCCCATAAGTTCCCGAAAGACAAAGAAGACTCGCCCAAATTCCTTGAAAAATTAAGGCTGCAGCAGGAACAGAGTTCTTGTTCAATCTTCCCGCTGCTTTAAAGAACAAATTATCCTTCGCCATTGCGTAATAGACTCTTGCCCCGGATAGTATTAAACCATTATTGCACCCAAATGTAGAAATCATTATAAACGATGCCATAAGAACAGCAGCAGCACTTCCAAAAATGTAATTGGCGAATGCAGTGCCAACTCTGTCTTCGACGGCAAACTGAATTCCTAATTCAAATACACTTTTACCATCAGGTGAACCATTTAAAGGAAGTACAACAAGATATGAGAGGTTAGTTAGGACATATAAAAACGTCACAATCACAGTTCCATAAAATAAACTTAAAGGTAAATTTCTCCTGGGATTTTTAACTTCTGCTGCAGTGAACGTTACATTATTCCATGCATCGCTTGAAAATAAAGAACCCACCATTGCCGCACCAATCGCAGATACAAGTGTAAATCCGGATAAAGATTCTATGATAGAAATTTTACCATCCACTATCTGCAGCCATTGACCGTTCCATAAATTCGAAAAATTCAATGCAATCGCTTCTGCATTTGCTCCAACAATAAAACCGAGAAGAATGATTCCGATTAGAACGATGGTTTTAGAAAAAGTGAAAATATCTTGAACAAACTTTCCTTCTCTAATGCCAAGCATATTAATTAAAGTAAGAACCACAATCGATAATATGGCTAGAATATGAGCAGAGGAAATCTTTAACCCTAAAAATGAAATCAAAATATTTTTCTCAGAGAAGAAAGGAATTATTACAGAAGTAAATTTAGAAAATGCAACAGCTACAGCAGCTATTGTTCCCGTTTGAATTACTGCAAATAACGTCCAACCATAAAGAAAAGCAATCAAAGGATTATATGCCTCGCGAAGAAAAACGTACTGACCGCCTGCTTTAGGAAACATTGCGGCTAATTCGCCATAGCTTAAAGCGCCTATTAAAGTCATTATTCCGGTAATTACCCAAACAGCTATCAGCAAACCGCTTGAGCCGACAGTTCTTGATATATCGGCACTAACTATAAAAATTCCCGATCCAATCATTGATCCTACAACGATCATTGTCGAATCAAAAAGACCAAGCTCCTTCTTAAAACTTTGATTTGATGTCATAGTTTAAATTTTCATAGCTGTTAGAGACTATTCCTTGACAATGTCTTTCTATTATGGTGTTGAGCCTGTTACAGAACTTGATTTAGTCACTCTGTGAAAATATAGAAATATTTGACAATTTTATGACAACTCTCAACCGCTGATTATATAAATTCCACATGGAAAATTCACGTATTATACATGCAAGTTCTATAAATATTTAATGTTGATAAATCAAACGAATAGAATCATTAAGATCATACTTGCAACACTTTTCATAACGATTATTCTATACCCGCAAAGTAGAACGGTAAAAATTCTCACTATCAACGTTTGGTCAGGACTAGATTACCGCGGCACGTTCAGCTTTGGTGAATATGAAAATGATGAAACACGGGATAAGCGATTTGATGTTTTAGTCAAACAGATCAAGCAATACGATCCTGATATTATCTTTACACAGGAATCAAATCCTGTAAATAAATTCGCCTCTAAATTAGCTGATGAATTGGACTACGATGAAATTCATCAAGTCTGCAATGCTGGAATAAAATTTGGACCGGTTGGTATACCAACGAATTTTAAAGAAGGGCTGGTTATTCTGGCAAGAAAAAATTTACAGTTAGAAGAACATAATGTAGAAAAGCTTACCGGGTCTATTGGAATTTATGGCGACTTGCTCACTATCCATTTTGATGAATCACATTTTTACTTAGCAGGTAAAATAAAAGTAAATGACATTCCGATCTATCTTATCAATGCTCATTTAGGTGCTGAACCACCTTACGATTCAGTTGGAGTTCAGAAAAGGAAGAATGAAGTCGAATCAATTTTGAATTACATAACCGAACTGAATCAACATCCAGTAATTTTAGGCGGAGATTTCAATGCTGCGCCTGAATCTGAAGAAATTAAAAATATTAGCAGGAGCGAACTTCTATTCGACACTTACTCTAAAAACTATTCTAAAAAAACGTTTACCTGGGATCCGCTTCAGAATTCAAATATTATTTTTTCTGCAAACCATTTTGATGCTTGCGGTGAAAAACTAAGTGATGAGGAAATTAAATCGGCAGATTATGACAATACTCCAAGAAGAATTGATTACATCTTTGTCAACCATAAGTTTTCAGCTGATGATGTGCTGTACACCGATATCGTGCTTAATTCTCCGTTTGACAGTATTTATGCATCCGATCATTTCGGTTTATTGACAAACATCAGCTTGGATAACACCATTCAAAATTCTCCCAAAGATTATTCAACCTTAACTGATCTTGATGAAACAACGTTAGAACCTCTGCCGATAATTTCTTATGATACCGATGTGGGACTCGGTTACGGAGCAAAAGCTTTTTTCTTAAATCACCTGGGACTAAATGAATCTTTTGATCTTGTCCTTTTCAACAGTACCAAGGGAGAAAGATGGTATCGTTTTGTATTTTCAATTCCCGATTTTGAACTGAGGCAAGGTAAAATTTATCCTTTTTCTCTAGATATTTTGGTTGACTATGACAAGTGGATTAAGAATAGTTACTTCGGTATTGGAAACGATTCTAAGTTTGAAGATCGAGAGTATTACACCCGCGAGCCAATTGAGCTAAGCTTAACTGCAAGCCGGGGATTTACTCAAACGCTTGTCGGACAGTTGGGAGTAGAATTTAAATCAACCCGTAATTTTAACTTTGAAGAATCTGATGAACCGAAAAGTTTGATCAACCTGCCCCATGAATTGAATCCGAAAAACGCTAAATATTTATCATTCTTTGTGAATATGCGGTACGATACGAGAAACAGCTTTATCAATCCTTCTCACGGAATTGTCGTGCAAGCTGAAGGTGAATTATCGCCAAATTTTTCTTTCACGAATGTATCTTTTAACCGTTTGGGATTAATGCTTCAGAGTTATTCAAAATTATTTTACCCTACAACAATTTTAGCGCTTCGATTTAATTTTCAAAATGCTTACGGAGATAAAATTCCTATTCAGAATTTATTATCGCTTGGAGGAAATCAAACTCTGAGAGGTTATCCTCAGGATAGATTTTTAGATAAAATAGCCGCAGCCGCAAATGCCGAACTTCGATTCCCAATTTATTGGAGATTTGGAGGAGTAGCAGGAATTGATCTCGGAAGAGTGTGGAATAAAAATTCGGAAATTGGATTTACCGGCTGGCACATGAATCCGAATTTCGGTTTGAGATTTTATTTTGAAACTTTCATTGTCCGCTTAGATGTCGGCATGAGCAGCGAAACGACAGGATTCTACTTCAACTTTGGGCATATTTTCTAGATGAGTTTAAATGCATGTCACAGCTTGCCTCGAATTAGCAGAAGATGATTCCTTGACATCATCTTTTTGTCATGGTGCGACCGCCGTAAAGTGGGACAGGGAATGTCAGCCTTTGAAAGATATAATATTGAACTCCTACGGAGTTCTGTTTTGTTAGGGTGATGTTCTTTTTACAAACATTTAACTCCTGACGGAGTAAATAGATAGTGATTAAAAGTTTTAATTAGTCCCATCGGGACTAAATATTTGTAGAAATATAAAAGAAAAGAATACCGCACTCCGTTAGGAGTGCAGTATTTCATGGCTATTAACGACGATTCCTTGATAACATCAAATTCTCTGTCATGGTGCGATTACCGTAACGTGGGACAGGCAAGCAAGAAAAGATGAGATTCACCTCTCACCGTTGCGATAACGTAAGGTGAGTCTCATCTGTATAACGAAGACCGTAGAACCCTTTACCAAAAGCTATGATCTCAGGGAATTTACTTTCGGTAACGAAGACCCAGGCATTCTGAACATGTAAAAAGAACCAACCCGGGTTGTCATAATCTCGGTTCGAAAATCCTTTTCCATCAGAACGTTTGGCAGCCCAGACGCGAACTTCTACAAACCACAGCTCTTCAAAGATTTCTCGTCCAGCCTGTACAATCTCTACCTTATTTACAACCGAGTAGTATAGCGCAATTAACTCTTGTGCGCCCTTTTCTGGTGTTACATAAACCTCTTGACCTCTAAGGGCTTGCAATTGTTTCGTGGAGTATACCCAAGTTGCGATAAAAAAAGCGCCCACTACAAAGATTATAGCAGCAAAGATTACCAAGAATTTTCTTCTCTTACTCATTGATAATTCATATAGTAAAAGCTTACCTCGCACTGCGGGTGGAAGATTCCTTGAAATTATAAAACTTAATTGCTTTTAATGTTTAGTGTGACTATGACAGCCTTAAACAGGTTAATTAAGTATTAAAAATAATAGAACTATGTGCTGCGAGCATTAGTAAGCAAAATATTGGATAGTGATTTCAAAAAGTATTGCAAATCTGTAACTATTGGATTTTTTTCATATTTAGATAAATATTCTTCTTCAGATTTATATATTTCCTCAATTGATCTTGGTAAGCTGAAATAATAAGGCGATATAAAACCAGGTTTAAATTTCGATCTCTTAAATCTAAGATCAATGGGGTATAAATTTAGATAATGCGCGCTCAATGGACGAACACCAACGATTTTGATATCCCCTTTTAAGAGATTTATAAACATTGGCAATTCATCTAACCATAATCTTCTAATTATTTTACCTAAAGCGCTAATTCTAAAATCATCAGTAATAAAGCCATCACTATTTAACTTATGTGTCTGATAAATAAAATCATTTAAATATTCGGCATAGGGGTAAAGCGTTCTAAATTTATATATATAAATTTCTTTTCCTCCTTTGCCAATTCTCTTTATTTTATAAATTGGACCATATTTAGGACCTTCAGAATAACTTATTTTTCTTTTGAGCACTGCAATGACAACGCTTTGATGATCATTATCTACATTTTCTAATATTTCAAAACCATTATAAACAAGTCTACCGAGTATTTCAGCTCTTGAATAATGATAACTTTTAACAATTATCTTTTTATGAATAACTTTAGAAAAGAAATTAAAAAATTTAGTTACTTGTCGCTGAATAAAATTTTTAGTCTCAACTAAATATTTTTTTCTTTGCTGCACAGTTTGATAATACAAAATTACTTTCCCATCTTTTGATAGATAATTGTTAATACTGTATAAAAATAGATTCAGATTGGGAATACAATTCAGCATCAGCTTACATTCTAGTTTATCCTTAGTTTCGGATACTTTTATGAAAATATTTTCAGCAATTGTTATAAAACTAAAATTTCGTCTTAATTCTGAGTCAGGTATTTCAATTATATCAAAATAATTAAGAACATTTTTCATCAATAGTCTGCTAGTAAAAAAGGAATCTTTTATATTTTGTTTTGGTTGTATACCTAAAATTTCTAAAAATTTATTTGCTTTCTCCGATAAATAATACCCACCTTCTTTTTTTAAGATATAGCCATTGTTTAACAAGAAAAGTAAATTTTCATTTTGGCTATATAAGTCATTCACTAATGTTCCCAACTCATTTATTTTGAATAAAATCTCTAAAGCTTTATCATTCTGAAATAATGATACTTCTGTTTCGTAGTTTCGATCAAGAATTTCTTCATAAGCCTTTGGCAGTTGAAAGTCCATAAGATTATCCTTTTTACTAACTTAATAGTTCCAATTCAAGTTTTCTCAGATATTCAGCAAATTGTAATTTATCAATGAATTCTTTAATAATTGTAATGATTATCTGTTCATTGTAAGTACCTATTCTCTGTACCTGATTTTTTACACTGTTCCAGTTTTCTTGGGAGAGACTTGTTTGTAATACATCCCATAACTCATCCTCTACAAAAATCAAAGATTTTCGTGCAAATTTGTCGTACTTTAAAATCCTATCAAATTCAGTTTGGGTTCCTCTAGATCTGTATAGAACAATAATTATTTGAGCTGCATCTGCGTGAAAGAATTCGTCGATTATTGGGTCAGGAGCAGATTTGTCCAAACCTTCATTTAAAAGTTCTTCGCTAAATTTTGCACTATGCCCGAGCCCATTTAAATAATCTTTAATTTTTATTCTTATTAGATATAATTCTTTATCTTGTAAAGAAGGTCCCCATATGAGTATATCAAATCTAATTTTTCGTGCGTTCGATCTATGTCTATCAATAATTTCCCAACTCAAGATAGTAATCCAATAATCAAACAATCAAAATTTTTCAATTCAAAATGGTTCATAATATAAAATTGGTTTCCAATTGCTGAAATAAGAAATGAAATTAGTAATGTTATATTAATACTTAAAATTTACATCTTGCTGACTCAAAAATCAAAACAAGCTCAATACGGATAAAAAATGTAAAACAAGATTGAGAAGCAGAACAGAATCCACATTCCTAAAGTAACGGTTTTAATTCTTCCGGCAATCAGCATCGTAAGCGGATAAATGGCAAAGCCAGCAGTCATCCCAATTCCAAGATTGTAAGTAAAACTCATCAAAGTAATGGTTACAAATACCGGTATTGCTTCTGCAAGGTCATCAAAATTAAAATTGGAAATTGGGGAAATCATCAGCACACCAACTATAATTAAAGCGGAGCCGTAAGCATAAGCCGGTACTATCGAAAGTAGAGGTGCAAAAAAGAGTGCTGTCAAAAATAAAAATGCGGTTACAACAGCAGTCAATCCGGATTTACCGCCCGCCTCAATTCCCGCGGCTGACTCTATATACGCTCCAGCCGTGGTTGTTCCGCAGACTGCTCCAACAACTGTAGCAAGTGCATCGCACAGCATTGGTTTTTCAATTTCAGGCAAGTTACCGTTTTCATCAAGCATCTTTGCTTTGTAGCCGAGTCCGAGTAACGTTCCCATTGTATCAACAAAATCCATCACAAACACGACAAGAATCACTGAAAAAAATCCCCAGCTAAGTGCGCCGGTAATATCCATTTTAAGAAAAATCGGACTGATATCAGGCGGCGGACTAATAAACTCTGACGGCATTGGAGTAACCTTCATCAATATTCCCAGCACAGTTATAATAATCATCCCGATTAAAATTGCGCCGTTAATTTTTCTAATCATTAAACCACCGATGAGAAGAAAGGAAAATATTCCTAGCAGAACTGACGGCTCACGTAAATTTCCAACATGAACAGGCGCACCGGGAACACCGATAGCAATTATTCCGGTATCATTTAATCCAATGAAAGTTAGGAACAATCCGATGCCGGCGGCAAATGCAATCTTCAAGCTTTCGGGAATAGCATTTGCAAGCCAGCTTCTAATTTTAAACAGAGTTAACAGCGTGAATAAAACTCCGCCGATAAAAATTGCACCGAGCGCCGTCTGCCAGCTAAAGCCAAGCACTTTAACGACAGTGTAAGCGATGAAAGCATTTTCTCCCATGTAAGGTGCAATAGCAAATGGACGTTTAGCGTAAACTCCCATTGCCAATGTTCCGAAAAATGCGCTGAGGATTGTTGCGACCATTGAAGCGCCGAATGGCATTCCGGCAGCTTCTAAAATTTTGGGATTGACGATGATGATGTACGCCATCGTCATGAAAGTTGTAAAGCCGGCAATCACTTCCTGCTTTACCGTAGTTCCAAGCTCATCTAACTGAAAGTAATTTTTTAGCATAATCATCCTTTAATTTAAACGTAGGGATCGACCACCACCAGAGGCGGTCAGGTCCTGGTCGATCCGCTGTTAACGTTAGTTTCTGGAATTACCAGGAGGTAATTCCCTACAATATCACTACGCCGGACTGTTAAAAATATTATTGCAGCATTGACAAACCCAGTTTCTTAGAAACAGCTACGAACCGTGAGAAACTGGGTTTGTTGCGCCCGGTCATGGAGTGGTTTGTGACTACATAGTAAAATATTAGTAAATGATATTTATATCCTTCGGTAATCCCCATGTTTGCTTATAAATCTCATAAAGCTGCTGAGTAAGTTGAATTAAGATTGGATGTGCAGAATAATCCAACCAGTTTATTATTTCTTTCATCTTCACCGGCTCCATTTCAGTGCATCCCGCTGATGTTTCATCCGGTGCTGCCCAGTTATGAAGAAAAATACAGGAGCCAGCGCCCTTCTCAATCGGATTTATATTTTGATCGACTAACACACCCTGCTCGTAATAAATATCGGCAAAGTACATTTTTTCCGATGACTGCCAATCGATTGCTTCCACTTCGTTATTGTTAATTAACTGATTATAAAACTCTGATTCAACATCATCGATGCATTCCCGCATCGCAGTAATTTCCATGTAAGGAATTTTCAGTCCTTTCATTTCGGATGCAGGAGCATAACCAAAAGCGTAAGTTAAAGTGAATACTCCAGCCGGTGATTTGCCGTCTCCCTCGGTTTTTACATCAAGTATGGAAGAATCGATTTCATGCAAACCTCTTCCCCATGCCATCCCATTTCTGCCAAGTACAATTGGAATTTTTTCTGCTGATTGTTTCCAATCTGCATTTCTGCTTTCTCTTTCAAAGCGATATAAATATCCTTTTGTAGAACTAATTGAGTCAGTTAATACTAATATAATTTGTCGAGTATTTCCGGGAATGGGTGAATCTCCAATAGTTTGAGGAATGTAAAATGCTGAAAACAATAAAATGAAAAAGGGAAAATATTTTGGAATAGCAAATTTTTTCTTAGTCATAAACCTTTTAACCATCATAGGTTATAAAATACATATCGAATGAAATTTAGTTGATTTTAATTCCAGTTGGATTGAAGTCAAACTCAATGCCTACAACAAGTATAAGCAAAAATCAATATAACCTGATATTCGCTACTTCTTATTTTAAAAGCAGTAATTTCTTTGTATCGGTATAGTCTTCAGATTTTAATTGACAGAAATACACTCCGCTTGGGAAATAACCAGAATTCCAAACCACATCATAATATCCTGCTGGTTTATCGTCGCTTAAAAGTGTTTCGATTTCTCTCCCAAGAGTATCATAAATTTTTAATGTTACAACTTGTCTGTTACTTAATGTGAAATGAATTTTAGTTGAAGGATTAAATGGATTTGGATAGTTCTGGATCAATTGGAATTTGTCTGGAATTGCATTTAGCTCAACTGGTATTGCGGTAACTACTGAAGTTGTGTTACTAAAACCAGACGATGCTGTGGAATTGTAAGCATAAACACGATATGAATACATTTGTGTGTCAACGACAGAATTATCCGTAAAAGTTATAATGTTTTCATCGACAGATTCAAGAAGTACAAAATTTTCCGAACCAACTTTTCTTTCTATCCTAAAACCATTTTCGTTATTAGAGTTATCATTCCAATTTAATGTAATAGAATTCGGACTGTTGACTGTATATCTTAAATTAGTCGGAGCGATAATTGAAGCTGTCGGAGTGAACCGATAAATTATTCCATTGTACCCAACAACATAAAGTTCATTATTGATATCAACGCCAAATGATGCGATTGAGACGCTTGAAGTTAACAGCAGCTTATTTGTTGGCGGATTAATTCCATCATAAGTTAAAGCCCAAATTTTTCTGGTGCCAAAATCTCCATAAATGTATTTTCCGTAAAGATCAGGCAAATTAGGTCCTCTGTAAACATAACCACCTGTAATCGAAACACCGTCACTGTGCGAATATTCCCAAACAGGAAATATGTAATTTGTATCAGTGCATCCACTTAGATCATAATTATGATTTCCTTCGTAGCATCTCCAGCCGTAATTGCCGCCTTTAACAATCAGATCGATTTCTTCCCAGGCATTTTGACCAACATCAGCGCACCATAATCTGCCGGTTGGCGAATCAAAACTAAATCTCCAGGGATTACGCAATCCATACGCATAAATCTCTTCTTTAAATCCTTGAGTGTTATTCTTAAACGGGTTGTTTAGCGGAATTGCATAATTAATTGAACCTTGAGTTTGATCAACATCAATTCGCAGCAGCTTTCCTAGCAACGACGATTTGTTCTGGGCATTACCTTGAGGATCACCACCAGAACCGCCATCACCTAAAGCAATGTAGAGATAACCATCTGGACCAAATGCCAATTGCCCCCCGTTGTGGTTGCTGAATGGCTGAGCTATCTCCATTAAGATTTTCGAACTCGATCTATCTGCGGAATCCGGATTCGCATTGCTGACTTGAAATCTTACAATCAAAGTTCTTCGATAAGGTGATGACTTAGTATAGTTTACGTAAAAGTATCCGTTGTTTTCATAATTAGGATGAAATGCTAATCCCAATAATCCCATTTCGCCACCGCTTGAAACGCTGTCAGTTATATCAAGAAACTTTTTCTTTACTGTAACACCTGTATTATTTTCAAAAACGTAAATTTTTCCAGATTGTTCAACCACAAAAATTCTGTCAGTTCCATCCCCGGCATTTTGTAAATCCAACGGACCCGAGAAAGTCAAATTCGGGAAAGCTTCTTGAAGTGTGTATTGCGGTAATGATTTTTCTGAACAACTAAGAAAAAGTATAAACGACAATAATATTTCTTTTTTGAGCATCGTCACATTCCTAATTTTTTATGGTTTGTTCTTTAAATTCGAAACCGCTGATCAAGTCGTCAACCTTATAACCTGCTTGATCCGATGCTTTTTTAAGATTATTGAAAAACTCATAATTCTTTTTAGTATGTGAAATGATCTTTTTAGTCAATTCTTTCTCTTTCTCTTCATCTTTATCATTCTTAGTCCTCTTTTTCCTCAACAAGTATTCATCCCCCAAAAGTTTCTTGGTGAATGAAAAATTATTCAATGTGAACATCCAATCCATAAGATTTTCAAATCGTTCCTTCGAGTAATAGTATATTCCATCATATTCATTGTAGTTTAAGTAATCGCGAATGTAAGCACTGTCAAAAATTTTATTCAGAAGAATTGATTCTATCGTAATTACAGCATCTTCAATATTCTCTTTTGATTTTTTACCCCTGAGAGTTTTTTTCTTCGTTACATTAAAATCTATATTAAGCAGCCCGTGCTGGAGACTTAAACACTTTATTAAAGCTATACATCGTTCCTTTGCATCATAGCTGTATTGCCATTTATCAAAAAGTTCGGCAAGCTTTCTTCCAATCCATAAACGGTCAAATATATTCTCATAGTTAAATTTATATATTTGCTTACCATTCAAGTTTTTGATAGTGTTGATTATAAAAAGTACTTGTCGATTCTGTTTTGCATTAGAATTGAAAATGGTGAGTGAATCTTTTATGTCCTTAAGTGATTTTTTGATTCTGGTTTCTCGTAGCGCTTGCTTCCAGCTCTCTGAAAAATATTTTACGCTTGATAAATCACTCTTAAGTTCTTTCGTTATTTCTTCCTTGCTTAAAGGAATGCTTTCAATATGATTTATTTCGGAGATTAAATGTTCAACTTTAGCCATTGCATTTTCGGGAATAGAAGATTTCTTGATGCTTTTTTCATCGTCAAAACAAAATGAATTTACCTCACTAAAAATCTTCTCGCTGAATAATTCATTGAACACTTTGTGAAGAGGAATTAGTGTATGTTCCTTAATCGCATTCTCGATTGAAGCAACTCCTCTTCCTTGCAGCCAGTGATACAATTTTTCATAGATACCGTTTGTGTCGTAAACTTCTCTGAAATCCAGGAACACTTTATATTCATAACCTTGAAGATGAAAGAAAAATCCATGATCAAGAATGTTTTTCCCGGAGAAAAGGTGCTCAAGTGTTGTTTTATGATCACGGCAGATGCAGAAAAATTTATGATCGTATTTTAGCTGAAGTGCATCTCCCAATTTAATTTTTGCAAGATATTTTGATCCGTCATTTGCAGTTACAGATTTTGGAACGGAATAATTAATTGTACCCTTGCATTCAGCATAGGCATTATTGTAGATCACGAATACTTTTTCACCACCGAATCGATTAGTATATGCAAAAACATTGTGATTTATGTTTCCGAAATCATCGATGAATTCAAAAAATTCAAAGTTGGCAACTTGACTGAACAAATATCTTTTTTTAGTAAGCGGGAAGATTTCATGCTCATGCCTGTGAATTAAATATTCATCCACACTTTCATCATAATATGCGCGCTTGTACTCCATGCCATACTTTTCAGAAAATCCTTCGATTTGTCCATGACCAAACATTGGTAATCCGGGTAGAGTAACCATTAACATTGCGATTCCAAAATATTTGTCACCTTTGCCAAATTGATTAACAGCGGTTTCTTCATCGGGATTACTCATGAAGTTTACGTATCTCTTCAAAATATCCGCGTTAAAGTCTAAGGTGTTCTTTATTAAATCATGGTACTTATCATTCTCTTCCTTCATAAGCATGTGCATAAAGGCAGAGTTGTAAACTCTGTGCATCCCTAACGTTCTAACGAAATAGCCTTCCATCAGCCAAAACGCTTCGGCAAGAAGAAGAGTGTTCGGTAATTCGTTATTTATTCTATCAACTAATTCTCGCCAAAATTCTTGCGGCATTGCATTATCAAAATCTTGTCGTGATAATGCGTAATCGGAACGCGAAGGAATTGCTCCGCCCGTTCCGGGAACAGGAAACCAAAGCCGCTGATAATGTTTCTTTGCGAGAGTCATCGCTGCATCAAAACGAATTATCGGGAATTTTTTCGCTACATGCATAATCGTTTGAATCAATGATTCACGTACTTCAGGTATAAGAAGATTTAACTGAGCAGTATCATTCCACGGCATGTGAGTTCCGTCGTTTCCATGATAAATATATCTAACATCACCGGTGTACCGGTCTCTTCTCTGAAATACAACTGCAGCATCCTGGCGCGAAAAATATTTGTCCTCAATTCTAACTTCAACTCTGTCATCTTCAGAAAGGTTTGGTCCTGTAAAGTTGTAACCGGGAAAAGGTGGATAGCTTGTTTGAATAAAGTAATCCGGTTTTTCGACAACCCATTTCGAATAAATGCCGGTATGATTTGGAACCATATCGCTGGCAATTCTAATTCCGCGCTGCCAAGCCCGATGTCTTAAATTCTCAAATGCTTCCTCTCCGCCAAGCTCATTCGCAATTACATAATCATATAATGAATATGCTGATGAGATGGCATCAATATTTCCGGCAATGTGCTTTATTTTTTTTGAAGCGCTGCTTCGTTCCCAAATTCCGATAAACCAAAGTGCGGTAAAATTCCATGATGCCAACCGGTCAAGTTCTTCATCGGGAATCTGATCGAGTCGATGTATGTGTCTTCTGTATTTTTTTGAAAGCTGATCGAGCCACACGTAAGTATTTTTTGCAATCATAACAACTTTAGGCATCCAATCAGTATCTTCTGTAAATTTTTCAAACTCCGAGTGATAAAAAGCACTTTCATCAGGCGAAAGATCAGCGCCGGATCTTAATTTTGATTTTAAATATTCATAATAATCTTTAAGCTCCTGGAACTGTGGAACAGGAGGTGTTCCTTTTTCGCCACCGCCATGCTGAATGTAAAGTTTAATATCTTCTTGGATCAGATCTTTTCCTGAAAGAATTCTTTTGTGGAAGGCATCATAGACATAAACGCCCCATTTTGTAAGAATGTAATCAAGCTGTCCTTCCAAATTGTGAGGATTGCTTATGATAGGTTTTCGTAGAAATTGAATCAGCGGTAAATTTTCAGGTCCAAAAGTTTTTTCTGTGGTCAGATAATTTTCGGCTGCATCAATCACCTCAATGTACTTTGTCTTTTCTGAAATAATTTTATCGGTGTAAAATTCTTCAAGTAATTTTCCTGAAGGATTTATGTTTTCAAGCTGAAGCAGAATAAGCTCCTCGAGAACAATCTCTGTGTTGGATTTTCCATTCGTTGAAGAAACCAAATAATCTTCAGCAGTTATTTTTCCAAGATGAACATCAAGCGGGGGGAACTCTTCCACGTATTTAAGAAAAACCTGCGTCAGCTCTTTTTCACCTAAATGCTGATATAACGAATTTAATGTTCTTTTAAGAACGCCAGGATTTTCTTTTTCTTCATACCATCGAACAAGAAAGTGAAATATTTCATGCATTAAACCGACAGCATTTATCAAGCCGGCAGAAATTAGCTGATCATTTCTGCCTTCGCTTTTTCTTTTCTCATTAATTTTATTTGAAAGTTCCCGGGCAAGCCGAAAGTTTGCAACAATTAGATCTCCATTGAGGGAGAATAATGATTTATCAAGCTGATACTTTAGACGGAGATTTTTTGCTACATGAAATTCGTAAGCAGCTTTTACCGAGTGCAATTTGTTTAAAGGAAGCGGTCCCATAATTTTTTCCTCGAAGTGAAATTTTTTTATCTGAATTCGTGGACTATACGATGGAAATATAATAAAACTGTTCATAAGAAATTACAATATCTAAATTCCAAACAACAAATAAATCGGAATAATCAAATCTAAAAAAGAATGGAAGTTAAATTTGTTTTAAGTGATGCGATAACGAGGTATGCCAGATTTCACATCACAGCTTCCGGTATCGCAAATCTTGTGTATCTATGTGGGCAATTAACCCAGTTCCTCACACACGATTTCTGAAACTTGAAGGAACTGGGTTAGTGAATTAAAAATTATACTTGAATACCAAAGTGGTGCAGGTGTTATGTTTAGATATGCCAGATTTCACATCACAACTTCTCGTAGCGTAAATCTTGCATATCTATGTTTGCGTAAATCTAGTATATCTATGTATGAATTTATGCCTGCGTGTTTAATTAGTTTTTGCAACCATAAAGTTTGCGACTACCAATTTTCGAATAGTCTGGATTCTTTTGGAAATGGTGCGTTTAAGGATGATAAGCTAAGTTAGACCCAACCCATGTTTTGTCCTTGTTGAAATCCACTCCCATCATTTTACCTTTGCTTGTGCGAATCAGATTAGTCGCAAGAATTGGTTTTTCGTCCCAAAGAAACATTAACCTAATTTCAACCTTGGCAAATTCATCAGGTGTTTCGATAACCGGTGCATATTCAACTTTTTCTTGAAGAATATAATTTGATTTATCAGGCAGCTTATCAAGTGTTGCTTTTGTTACATCAACTTCAACTCCTAGTCCTGCAAAGGAAAACAATGGTTTGAGTACAAATCGATTTAGGTCATCAGGAAATTTTTCAATCTCGTTCAAGAAATAACAACGTGGTACATATTTTCCCTTTAGCAAGGGGAGGGAATGCTTACTAATCTTGAAAAACCAGTTCGGGTGTCCAGCCCATTCAACATTAAGATCATCACCAAAATTAAAGCTGTATTTAAAATCTTTTCGGTTCAGTTCGTCATAAATTACACGGTTGTAAATTCGTTCAATAAAAAGTTCGTTACCACTGTCATTATAGTAAAGTCTGTTCCCGCGCTTCTTAACATCCGAAAGGTTAACAGTTTTAATTCCAACTAATTCTTCAGTGCATGCAAAATCAACTCGGGTTTTTTGCTGAGCCGGATCAATCTCAAGCAGAACAACATTTTTCGGATCGTGATTGGATAGAATAACTTTTCTAAGCAACTGAATATATCTCTCGCCATTAAGTCCACTGAAAAAGCTTGAGAAATTTTGAGGAATATCAAAATGTTTTCTTACTATTTTATCGAGGAAATACTGATAACTAAACAGGGAAGGGAAACCTTGCAGCTCAATCAATTTTGGTGTAAAGTTTCCAGATTCATCTTTTGTAATTGCAAAATCCAAGCATAAGAAACAAGGATGTGAATCTTCATTCGGGACAAGAAGATTTTTAGGTATCGCATCGTTAGATTTTTTTTTGAAGCTTTCATTATTTAACTGAGTTAATAAATCTTCTGCAGCTTCAAGAAACCTACTGGTAAGGTTTGCATCGAGAAACAATGGAGTTTCCGAAACTCTGAAATCTATGGGATAGTAGGTAAATGTTTCTAAATCTTTAATGAAACGATTATAAGCATTAGGATCAAAGCTGTTGTTATACTTTTTACGTAATTCGGTAATCATGAAATAAAATCTATATCTTTAATTTGTTGATGAACCACTTTTTTCATCTAATCCAATGTGTGTTTCATCAATTATATAATCTACAACTGCTTTTGTATCATATGATTGTTCCCATATTTCAAGCTGTCGGTCGGCGCCTGTTCCATATTCGCAGATTTTTTTTATGTACTCTAATTCATGTCTTGAGTTCAATTCATCGGCAACATCATCAACAAATTCTAAAAGTTCTTCAATTAACGCTTTGGTATCAACTTCCTCTTGCTTACCAAAATCAATTAATTTTCCAGAGATGCCATAACGAGAAGCACGCCATTTATTTTCTGCGATAAGTGCTCTTCGATAAAGTCTGAATCCTAAATTTTGTTTAATAAGCCGATGCAATTTTGCAACAACCGCTTGGCACAAAGCCGCAAGTGCAATAGTCTCATCGATTCGCATCGGTACATCGCAAATACGGAATTCTAACGTTTCAAATGTTGGATGAACTCTAATATCCCACCAAATTTTCTTAGCATTATCTATGCAGTTAGTTTTCACAAGAAGTTTTATATAGTTATCATATTCTGAAACGCTGCTAAAGTAATCCGGAATTCCGGTGCGTGGGAATCTGTCAAACACTTTGCTTCTGTAAGATTTGAAACCTGTATTTCTTCCAAGCCAGAATGGTGAGTTTGTAGATAAAGCAAAAATGTGAGGAAGAAAATAACGCGCAGCATTCATTATGTGAATTGCGACTTCGCGGTCATTTACGCCAACATGAATATGCAGACCAAATATTAAATTTGCCCGGGCAACTTGTTGCATATCCGAAACAATATTTTTATACCGCGGATGAACAGTAATCTTTTGATCTTTCCAGTGAGAAAAAGGATGAGTTCCTGCAGCTGCAATTCTTAAATTATTTTTCTTCGCTAATCCAGAAAGGTCACGTCTTAGTCTAGTTACCTGGCGCCGGGCATCATTTATATCATAACAGACATCTGTTCCCATTTCAACAACTGATTGATGCATTTCAGCTTTTACATTTTCAGCAAGGATTAATTTACCGTCTTCAAGTATTTGCTGTATGTGTGATTTTAACTCCCTGCTTTCAGGATCAACTATTTGAAACTCTTCCTCTATCCCCAACGTAAACAACTTTTTTTCTTCCATAATTGTCTCTAATTCAATTTCTTGTCGGTTACTTATTTATAAATTTTTTCATCAAAAACTTCATAGGTTAATTTTTAGAATTCCATAAACCAAGCACCAAATAACAAATAAATCACAATTATCAAATTCCAGAATTCAGAAGTTTAATAAGTTTTAAATTTGATTTTTGAAAATTATTTGGGATTTGTCTTTTGTTATTTGGAATTTAATCCACCTGCTTCATTATAAGTAAATCAAACTTTTAACGGTTTATTATTCACAAACGAATTCATAAACTCACCCCAGGTTAAATTATTCAATCCAGGCTTGTGAGTTTTTGCTCTTCTGATAGCCATGTTTGCAGCAGCTTCAACAATCCATTCAAAATTATCTTCTCCAACTGAGCGAACATCAGCATCGGGAGCCGGGTTGCAAAAATCTATTGCATATGGAATTCCATCTCGAACAGCAAACTCAACTGTGTTAAAATCATAACCTAACGCTTTATTTAAAGCCAGTACTCCGTCACGTATTTTATCTAACATTTTTTTCTCAGTTTTCATTGCACCGCGAACATAACGCAAATGATGCAGCTGCTTAGGATCATATTGCATTATGTGCACATCTTTTCTATCAAGGCAGTAACATCGAAAGTATTCTGTAAAGATTATTTCTTCCTGTAACATCATAACAAGCTGTCCGGTCTCGTTGTAGGTCTTAAAAAATTCATCTGCATTATTCAGTTTGTAGACATTTTTCCAGCCGCCGCCGGCAAAAGGTTTGAAGTAAGCTGGAAATCCAACATAATTAAACATCCCTTTCCAATCTAAAGGATAGCTCAAATTTCTAAATGAATTCGCATTGGTATCAGGCGGATGCTGATTTGACGGCAGCAATACCGTTTTAGGAACAGCAACTCCTATTTTGGATGCGAGGGCATTATTAAAAAACTTTTCGTCCGCACTCCACCAGAAAGGATTGTTAATAACTGCAGTTCCGCTAATGGCGGCATTCTTCAGGAATCCGCGATAGAAGGGAACATCTTGAGAAATACGATCTATGATTACATCATATCCGCATGGTTCACCCTGAATAACTTTATCAAGCTTAAGAAGTTCAGCAGTTATTCCTGATTCTTTTTTTGAATTCACTCTTTCAACAAATGCTGGCGGGAATGTATTTTCCTGTCCGAATAGAATTCCAATTTTTTTCATGCTGTCACCTTCAATAATATAATTTTGATAATGAATGAGTTCACTCTAAAATTTATTTTTTGTTTTCGACATTGCGAGCGGAGCGAAGCAATCTATACAATTTCTTCATAAAGGTCTTCCCATTGGGGATTTATCTGAGTTATTAAATCTTCCTTCTTTTTTCTGGACCCACCCTTTATTTGTTTTTCTCTTGATATTGCATTTATTGCTTCTTGATATTGCTCATACCAAACTCATTTTGAACAATTGTATTTCTTTGTAAATCCTTCTAAAAGTTTTTCCTTGTGCTCGAATACTCGTCTGACCAGATCATTCGTAACTCCGGTATATAAAACACTATTGTTTTTATTGGTCATTATATAAACAAAGTAAGTTTTATCCACTTTTATTTACCTTAAAAGATTGCTTTGGTCATCCGTCAATTGACCGATTTCCTCGCAATAACTGAATGTCTTGTCATTGCGAGCGAAATGAAATGAAGCGAAGCAATCCCTACTAGATATTCTAGATTGCTTCGGTCGTTCCTCCCTCGCAATGACTAAGCAAATAGATCATCCAATTTGAGCAAGATATTCCGGAAACATTTGATGCCACCACTGCCAATCGTGTCCAGCCCACTTTTTAATATCGAGCCAATGATTTATTGCTTTAGAATTAAGAATATTTGAAAGCTGAATATTATCATTCAAGCACATGTCCCATTCACCGGTTCCGAGAACAATTCCCATGTTTTTTAACCTATCGAGATACCAACTATCCGATAGATTAGGTAAATAATCTGGTGGATTATTGAAGTAACAATTGTCGTCATAATAGCCCATAATAAATTGCTTAATGTCGAATGAGCCGCCCATTGAAATTAAATATCCAATTTGATCAGGATGACGAAAAGCAATATTTGCAGCATGATAACTGCCAAAGCTGCAGCCGCCAACAGCGACTTTGGGCTGCCCGGTTTCATATTTCGCAAACGGAATGACATCATGTAAGATTACATTCTCGTAACCGATATGAGTTTTTACTCTATCAGCAGGATGAATTGAATAATTATACCAGCTCATTTCATCAATACCATCGGGGCAATAAATTTTTACTCTGCCGGTATCAATTAAATGTTTGGCGGATTCTATCAACTTAAAATCTTTGTACTCGTAATATCTTCCTTTTGAAGTAGGGAAGAGGATTACCGGAAATCCGGAATGACCAAATACCAGCATTTCGAAGTCTCTGCTTAAATGATTAGTATACCACTTGTGATATTCTTCTTTCAATGTAAACCAATTTTGTTGAATAATTTCGGGTGAAATTAAGAAATGATGTAGTACCCAACCCGATAATTTTAGTGGCAAATATAGGAAAATATGATTTTAATGCAAGCACGTCATAGCTTAAAAATCCCCTCTTGAGAGTGGATTGCGCTATTACATTTATATTGCCAGTAATTTGAGTTACTTACACATCCCCGCCAGAGGCGCGCAGGCTTTCGTTCCCTTCTCAAGTTTACCAGCCATTGGCTGGAAAGGAATTGCACCGTTATTAAAATTTTTAAAAGCGTTTTGTCCCCTCTTGAGAGGGGCGAGGGGTGTGTCTTTTGCAGATCCTTTCTCCATATTTAACTTTTTCTAGCTTCATACTCATCAATCCAATTTTCAATTCTCCTTATCACCAAATCAAGTTTATGACAATATCCAAATCATCAAACCTCAGAAATTCAATTCCATAGCTCGCAATTTTCTTTTTTCGTCGTGCATCTCGCATTTCATTGCCATAGTGGCTTTCTCCATTAACTTCTATCGCGAGCATAAGTTCGCTATCAAAGAAGTCAACGATGTAATTATCAATTGGCTTTTGGCGGTGGAAGTTGTATCCTTTCATTTGTTTGTGCTTAAGATAGTTCCAAAGCATTATTTCTGTATATATATACAGTGTTTCTTAGTTTTCGTGCTTTTTCTTTGAGAGCTGGATTGTATGGAATGATTGTTCGTTTCATGGTTTTGATTTTATTGGTTTGTTGATTAATCAAGTTGTTGACACACCCCTTCCGTTCCCCTCTCGAGAGGGGAAAATGTACGTGGTGTCCCCTGCTTGGAGAGGAGTAAAATGTGTGTTACGGTACACATTTTATTATGGTACAAATATATTATTGTGTAATCTAAGTTGCTTACACCCCACCGCCAGACCTGTAAGCCTCTACCAAACCTGTAAGCCTCTGGCTTAGGCGGACAGGTTTGGCTTAGGCGGTTAGGTTCTGGTCTTTCCGCAATGTTGTTTTCACTAGTTCCAATTTTAATATCTTGCACTAACGGCGGATCGAGCAGGAGCTCGATCCTTACTCCCCACATTTTTATGGATACTTGTGAAGGAAGAAAAGATTCACAGAGTTGAGGTTATGATGCAAGGTAAAGGTGGGCATTGATGTTTATCCTTGTAGGGAGCAAGCTCCTGCTTGTTCCGAATACAAGGTAGCTAACGTAAACTGCGGATTGAGCAGGAGTTCGATCCCTACAATAAAATGCACAATTGTACCAGATATTGTTAACAGTTGCAAGGAACTGAGTTTTAAACAGATGTGCCAGATTTCATGTTACGATTAGTGTAGCGCAAATCTGGCATATCTAAGTTTTTCATTTTTAACGTTTGACCTTTCACGTTTCACTTTTCACTATCTCTCGCTATAGAATTGATATTATACGCTCATTAAGGTAATTTAGCATTCATTTTTATTGCTATGCTATGAATCAAACTCCTTTGATGACACAATATTACAGGATCAAGGAAGCAAATCCTGATACGATACTTTTATTTAGGATGGGCGATTTCTTCGAAACATTTGAAGAAGATGCAAAAATTGCTTCTAAGGTTCTTGGCATTACTTTAACTAGACGAGCAAACGGAGCAGCAGAGGATGTTCCTCTCGCCGGTTTTCCTCATCATGCAATTGATTCATACTTGCCTAAGCTTGTTCGCGCTGGATATCGTGTTGCGGTTTGTGAGCAGGTCGAAAATCCAAAATTTGCGAAGGGAATTGTTAAACGAGAAGTAATTGAAGTCGTAACACCTGGAGTAGCATTTTCTGATAAACTGCTTGATCATAAAAAGAATAATTACCTTATGGCTGTTTGTCAGAAAGATGAAATGGCAGGAATCTCATTCAGCGATATTTCTACAGGTGAATTTTTTGCATTTGAAATTTCATCAACTCAAATTTCTCAGCACATCGAATCAATTTCGCCTTCGGAAATCCTTGTTCAAAAAAGAGATAAGGAATTCTTCACTGGCTTAGTTCAGAAATTAAATCCAACGATACGAATATCTAAGCTTGATGATTGGATTTTCAATTTTGATTATGCTAAGGAATTGTTGTTAATGCAATTCAAAACTGTAAATTTGAAAGGATTTGGAATTGAGAATTTTTCAGTCGGAATCATTGCAAGCGGAGCTATCTTAAATTATTTGCAAGAGACTCAGAAAGCAAACTTATCTCATCTTAACAAAATCTCTGCCCACAATCCAGGCGAGTATATGATCCTCGATTATTCTACCAAACGAAATCTTGAAATTACATTCAACATTCAGGAAGGCGGCAGGGAAGGATCGCTAATTTCAATTCTTGATAAGACACAAACTGCAATGGGCGGTAGAATGCTAAAGAAATGGATTTCGGCGCCACTCATTAAGCTCGAACCAATATTGAAAAGACAGGAATGTGTGGGAGATTTACTCTCAAATAAAATGGCGAGAACGAAACTATCCGAATTATTAAAAGAGATTGGTGATCTCGAACGATTAATCTCCAGAATTTGTACCGGCAGAGCAAATCCTCGAGAAGTTGTTGCTATAAAATCCTCACTTAAAAAAATTCCCGAAATAAAAACCTTGCTTAGCACTTCAAAAACAAAAACCATAAAGCAATTAGGCGAATCGTTAGCATCTCTCGAGAAACTAGTTGAGAAAATTGAGAATGCGGTTATTGATTCACCTCCGCTTGCAGTGATTGACGGCGGTGTAATTAAATTTAATCATAGTCCTGAGCTGGATGAGCTTAGAGACATTGCTCTTCATGGAAAGGATTGGATTGCGGCACTTCAGAAATCCGAACGAGAAAGAACAAACATTTCATCTCTCAAGGTCAGTTATAACAAAGTATTCGGATACTACATCGAAATATCGCACGCACATAAAGAAAAAGTCCCGGATAATTACATCCGCAAGCAAACATTGGTCAATTCAGAAAGATTCATCACACCCGAACTAAAAGATTATGAGGATAAGATTCTTCATGCAGAAGAAAAAATTTACGATCTAGAATTCCAGCTATTTAATGAAGTTAGATTGATGATTGCTGAGGAGGCGGAATCAATTCAGCTTAATGCAAGATTGATTGGTATGCTTGATTGTTTTCTTTCTTTCGCTGATTGTGCTGAACAATATAAGTACTGTAAACCGACTCTAAGCGATGATGCAAAGCTTGAAATTGTTGAGGGCAGGCATCCAGTTGTTGAAAGAATTCTTCTGCCGGGCGAAAAGTTTACGCCAAATAGCTGCTACATCGATAATGTGAAGGATCAAATTATTTTGTTAACCGGTCCGAATATGGCAGGTAAATCGGTTTACTTGCGTCAAGTCGGTTTGATTGTTTTGATGGCTCAAATAGGTTCTTTCGTTCCGGCCAAAGATGCAAAGATTGGTTTGGTTGATAGAATATTTACGCGTGTCGGTGCTAGTGATAACATTTCCGCAGGAGAAAGCACATTTCTTGTTGAAATGCAGGAGGCAGCAAATATTTTGAATAATGCTACCGATAAAAGTTTAATTCTGCTGGATGAAATTGGCAGAGGTACAAGTACATTTGACGGAATATCTATTGCATGGGCGATCACCGAGTACATTCACGAGAATCCTTTAGTAGCCGCCAAAACACTTTTTGCAACTCATTATCATGAGTTGAATGAAATGGCTGATCTTTTTCCCCGAATAAAAAATTATAAAGTGGAAGTCAGAGAGTACGATGATAAAATTATCTTTCTTCACAAAGTGAATTCCGGTAGAGCAGATCACAGCTATGGAATTCAAGTAGCTCAAATGGCTGGGCTGCCGCGATTCGTTACAAATCGCGCAAAAGAAATTCTTACTAATCTTGAAAGCAAAGAATTAACTCCTTACGAAATAAAAAAGGAAAAATTGAAAAAACTGGCTGGTGTTGAAATGAATCAAATCTCTTTATTTGAATTTCAAGATGATAAGATCAGACAAGAAATCGGCGACTTAGAGATTGATCAGCTTACTCCTATCGAAGCGCTAAATAAATTAAGTGAACTCAAAAAGAAAGTGAAGCAGGATGAAAAGCAGTAAGAGATTAAAATCTGTCCACCTCTGGTTGATGAAGATTAAGATGAAGCCCCAAATTAAAATTATGAATCATGAACAAACCCAGTTTCTCTACGAACGATTGCGAATTGTGAAGAAACTGGTTTTGTCTAGCTTTAATTTAGCTTTTATAAATTATTTAATTTTAATTGTTCTAATAGCAATATTTATCTCTTGCGGTGAGAATTATACTTCCGAGCAAAAGGAATATATCGCATCAATTGAAAAGCAGCGACAAGAAAAAGATGACTATATGAAAGCTGATCTCAACTCTCCTTTTAATTTCAAAGGTAAAGTTGAGTTTCATCCGCTAAAGTACTTTGACGTTAATCCTAATTTTGTTTTTAAGAGCAAGCTTTTTGAATATCCTGTCAAGGACACAATCTCAATTTTCGGAACGAAAGGTGAGGAACGGAAAGTAGTTCGTTATGGTTTTGTGAGTTTTAATTATCAAAAAAAATCTTACCGGTTGAATGTTTATAAAGGATCAAGTAAAAGCGGGGACGAATATTTTAGCATCTGGTTTACTGATAAAACAACTAATGAGGAATCTTACGGTGTAGGAAGATATTTGGATTTTAAATTGTATGCCGAAAAAGATTTCATTTATACAATTGATTTTAATATAGCTTATAATCCATATTGTGCTTACAGTCCTGATTATACATGTGCGATTCCTACGAAGGAAGATTATGTTGATTTGGAAATTGAAACCGGTGAGAAAAAATATCATTAATAAAATGGAGTTATCGTGGTTGTAGTTTTAGACAAGAATGTTGCTGACAAACAGATTGAAAATGTAATCAAGCATCTTGAGGATTTTGGTTTTGCGGTTCATAAATCTACAGGAGTTGAGCAAATTGTTCTCGGTGCAATTGGAGTAAAACCCGACTTTGACATTCGCAAAGTTAAAATATTAGACGGCGTTGCAGAGGTTTATAGAATTACTGAACCTTTCAAACTTGCCAGCCGAAGCTTTAAAAAAGAAAATACCGAAATAAAGATTAAAGATGTTACCATTGGAAGCAATGAAGTAGTAGTATTTGCAGGTCCGTGTTCGGTTGAAAGTGAAAAACAAATTTTTACTATAGCGGAAATTGTTTTCAAATCCGGAGCCAAGGTTTTAAGAGGAGGCGCTTTCAAACCACGTACATCGCCTTATGCGTTTCAAGGATTGGGAGAAGATGGTTTGAAGTTGTTAAGAAGAGCAGGGGATAAATTCAATTTACTTGTAATCACCGAAGTAATGGAAATATCACACATAAAATTGATAGAAGAGTACACAGACATTTTTCAGATCGGCGCAAGAAACATGCAAAACTTTTCATTGCTTCGTGAGATAGGTAAAGCCTCTAAACCTGTGATGTTAAAGAGAGGTTTAGCTGCAACAGTTGAAGATTGGCTAATGTCGGCAGAATACATTCTATCAAACGGAAACATGAATGTAATGCTTTGTGAAAGGGGAATTAGAACTTTTGAAACTTACACTCGCAACACATTTGATCTTTCAGCAATTCCTGTTGTTCACAAGCGAAGTCATTTACCTGTTGTTGCCGATCCTTCACATGCAACAGGACTGCGTGACAAAGTGCTTCCCATGGCGCGAGCTGCGGTTGCTGCCGGTGCAGATGCTTTGATGGTGGAAGTTCATCACGATCCCGAAAATGCACTGTCCGATGGTCCTCAAGCGCTTCTTCCAGATCAATTTTATGAGATGATGAGACAGATCAAGCTGATTGCTGAAGTGATTGGAAGAAAGATCTGAGAGTATATTTTCCTTTGATCACTATGCTGGCGGAATCTCAAGATAAACTTATAATGCTATCAATAATCAAACTCGTATGGAAAATGTAATCATGGTATAGTACATTTTCGAGGAAAAAGCCATTGGGAAAGAAAGTAAAGACACTCTATGCAAATCTGCTATTATTTTGCCCTTCGGTGCCTTAAATAAATCTTAACTCTTTCGCCGGCACGTTCGAAAACGATGTAAAGTACTGGAATTACAATTAAAGTAAGTATAGTGGTTGCAGTTAATCCACCAATTACAGCTCTTGCCAATGGCGACCATGTTTCGGAACCCGAGCCTAATTCAATTGCAAGCGGGACCATACCGAGAATTGTAGTTAAAGCCGTCATTAACACAGGTCTCATTCTTGCTTTACAACCGAGCTTAACAGCTTCATATAATTCCATGCCTTTGTGGCTTTGTTGATTAATGTAATCAACTAATACGATTCCGTTATTAACAGCAATTCCTACAAGCATGACAATTCCAACAAGAGCCATTACGCTGAATGATGTTCCGGTTATTGCAAGAAAGATGAACACACCGATTATTGAAAGAGGAACTGTGAACATTATAATCAATGGGTCAACCAAAGATTCAAACTGCGAAGCCATTATCATGTAAACTAATAAAACAGCCGCGATGAAAGCTAATCCCAAGTAAAAGTATGCTTCCTGCTGATCTTCCGCTGTTCCACCAAGTATTATTTGATAATCGGAAGGGATAGGAGTATCCGCAATAATCTTTTTAATCGTAGTAACAGCGGCTGAAAGGTCAATACCGGATAATCCGCATCCAACTGAAACGAACCTGCTTTGGTTCTCTCTAAATATTGTTGGACTCGATTGTTCCTCCACTATTGTGGAAATATTTTTTAATTTTACTCTGCCGCCTGTCGGCAAGGCAAGTTCGATTTGTTCCAGCGATTCCTTTTTGTTTCGATACTCCTTTGCGAATTGAACATAAATATCGTATTCATCTCCCGCTTCACGGAATTGGGAAGCAACTTTTCCTTGAATTGCAGTTGAAATATTTCCAGCAACTTGCAGTGTGGATAAGTTATAATGATTCAATAAATCCTTGTTAAGATGAACCTGTAGTTCCGGCGTAGTTTCTTTTGTGTTCAAAGAAATATCAACCAGTCCGTTTACTTTTTCCATTTTAGATTTCAACTCATTTGCAATAACCTTTGCCCCGGCTGCATCAAATCCGATAACTTTTACTTCAATATCCTTCTCGGTTGTAAACGAACCGCCTTCCTGGAATATATATGTAACACCGGGTATTTTATCAAATTTTTCTCTCAACCCATCCTGTATTTCGAACTGTGATGTTTTTCTTTTCTCCTTGGGAGTTAATTTTACCATAATCTCTATAGTATTTGAGGTTACTCCAAAAGCACCAAGACCTTCTCTTTCGCCATAAAATATTGACAGTGATTCAAAATCTTCTTTACCAACTGTTTCTTTAATAATATCTTCAATGTTGTAAGCATACATTCTAGTTCGTTCAATGGGTGTACCGGACGGCGATTCCATAACAACATACATCAAGCCCTGATCAGATTTAGGCATAAATTCGCCGCCAAGCAATGCAGCTAATCCCAATGATAAAACGAACAGAACAGTAACAGAAATTAACACCGTTTTTTTATGATAGATAGACCAGTGCAAAGTTTTACTATAATAGTTTGATAACTTTATCAGCCAGTCGCCCATTTTGTTTTTTATTCGTGTGAAGCGGTTATCTTTCTTGTTCATTTCGAGTTTTAGAATTCTTGTAGCCATCATCGGCACAATCGTAACCGCAACAATTAATGAAACAACCAGACTGTACGATATTGTAAGCACCATATCCTTAAATAGCTGCCCGGTGATATTTGGAACGAATAAAACCGGCAAGAATACAGCTATTGTAGTTAATGTTGAAGCCGTAATTGCCATTCCAACCTCTGTTGTTCCAATATCTGCGGAATCCATAAGATTCTTTTCCATCTCATGGTGTCTGTAGATATTTTCGAGAACAACTATCGAGTTATCCACCAACATTCCGATTGCAAGCGCAAGACCAGCCATTGAGATTATGTTTAAAGTAATGTTCGCTGCATACATAACTGCAAAAGTAGCTATTACGGAAAGCGGAATTGAGATACCTAATATTATGCTTCCGCGTATATTCCTTAAGAAGAAATATATTACTGCAAATGAAAAGATAAATGCAATTAATGCAGAATCCCGCAAATTATTCACTGATTTCATTATAAATTCCGACTGGTCCCAGATAACGCTTAACTTTGTACCCTGGGGTAATCCAGCAATAATATCGGGAATAGCTTCTTTAACTTTTCTGCTTGTAAGGACAGTATTAGCGTCTGATTGTTTCATTATCATTATCAATACGCCTTCACCGTAATCTGCCCTAACCTCATTAGTATTTTCTTTGTAATCATCCACTACATTAGCAACATCGCTAATGTAAACCGGCACACCGTTTTTATAAGTTAAAATCATTTTCTTAATCTGATCCAAAGATGAATATTCGCTTAGTACGCGGAGATTATAATTCTTGACTGAAGTTTGAATAGCACCTGAAGGCTGTAAACCGCTGCCAAGTTGAATTGTCTGTAGAACATCATTTGGAGATAAATCGTACGATGCTAGCAAAACGGGATTAATATTAACATTTATTTGCCTTTGTTGACCACCCATCGTTTGGACTGAAGCAACGCCGTCAACTCTTTCAAGCAAAGGTTCTATCTTATCTTCGGTTAACCTTCTTATTTCTGCGGGACCGAGATAAGGAGAACTTATACTAAAATAACTTATCGGCATCATCGACGGATCGAAAACAAAAACGAGTGGTTCAGTTGCATCGGCAGGTAAATAATCTCTTATATAATCCAGATTTTTACGGATATCGTTTTCCGCTTTGTCCATATCGGTTCCGTATTTGAATTCGAGAGTAACAACCGAGGAACCTTTATAAGACTGCGAATTAACTTTTTCAATATTTTTTACAGACGATACAGCTTCCTCAACGGGTCTCGTTATCAAGTTTTCTATATCATCGGGCCCAACGCCTGAATAACTTGTGATTACTCCCGCAAACGGAAAAGTTATATCTGGGAAGAAATCGATTTTTAATTGTGAGAGTGAGAAGAAGCTGAAAAAGATTATCACCGCATAAATCATTACGAGGGTAATCTGTCTCTTTAGAGAAAATCTTGTTAGTAGCATAATTCAAATTTTCCTTATTCAATTACATTTACAGTTTGACCTTCCTTGACAATATTCTGTCCGACAATTATTACCGAGTCGCCAATAGTAAGTCCGTTGGTAATTTGTATTTGACCGTTGTTGGCAATACCGGTTTTTACTTCTTTCATTTTTGCTCTGTTTTTTTCAATTACAAATAGGTAGTATTTCTTAAATGTGTTTTGCAAACCGGTTTCCCTGTCAATCTTGATTTCTGTTTGAGGAATCAATGCAGGTTCGGGAATAACAAGACTATTTGCAATGTATTCAGTCTCAATTAAAAACTCACCGAACAAACCGGATTTAATTCTATTATCTTTTGAGAGAAATGCAATTTCAACTTCTAACGATTTTGACATTGGGTCGATTGCAGTATTTATTTTATTAACCCTTCCGGCAAATACTTCACCGGGAATTGTCGGGAATTTAATAAGCACCTTTTGCCCGACTTTGACATTTTGAATGTCCTCTCCGGTTAAATAAATTTTTGATTTCATATTCGAAGGTGAAACTACCTGAACAACAGGCTGGCCGATGTTCACCATTTGGTTTTCTTCAACAAATAATGCAGCTACAACACCATCGAACGGTGCTTTGACAAAACTATTTTCATGTTGTTCTTTTGCCTGTTCGTAACCGGATTGAGCTTGATTAAATGCCTGTTCGGCTGTTTCCTTTGTAGTTTTTACTTGATCGAATTGCTGCTGGCTGATTGCTTTTTCAAAATAGAGTTTGTTAATTCGTTCAAATTCCTGAGCAGCAAACTTGGCTTGAGCTTCAGCGGTTTTTAGCGATGAGTTTGCAATTTCCAATCCCTGTTTTTGAATATCATTTTTCTGTTCTGCAAGTATCTGGTTTTTAACAACTCTCTGACCGGGTTTAACATGAATCTTTTCAATACGTTCAGCTATTTTACCGTATACAATCACATCTTCTTCTGCAGTAACTGCACCTGTTGCTCTAATATATTTTGAAATCGATTCGGATTTAACCTTATAGATTTTTACCGGAACTGCATTCTCCACATTTTCTTCATCTTTCTTTGAACATCCATTCATGAGCAGCATAATAAAAAAGATAAAAACAATTATTCTTGTGTGCATATTATCCTCAAAAAATTATTCCCAGATTTTGTTTAACAATCCAACCGACTTAAGTAAAGCCAACTGGCTAATGTTATAATTAAATATTCCCTGTAAGTAATCGCTTTTGCTTTTTGCGTATAGGAGCTGTGCGTTGAGTACATCAAGCTGGTTACTCATACCTTGTGCATAAAGTAGATTTGAAATGCGAAGACTCTCTTGATATTGATCTAATGCATCTTTTAGGCTCAGCAGGCTTTTCGATGTTTCGATATAACTGTAGTAATTTTGTTCAATGTCCAATTCAACTGCAAACTGCATTTGCTTAATAAGCAAATCCATTTGCTCTGATTTAATTCTTGCAATTTGATAATCGAGTATTTTTTTACCACCTTCGAATAAAGGCCAAGTGACCGAGAGCGTAATGGACTTAGATCGTATATAATCATCCCATCTTACTTTTGAATTCTCCAAGGGAGCAGCTTGATCAACACTTGCCGAAATAGAAACAGAAGGAGCAAACTGTCCGAGCGCAATTTTTTCACCAGTATTTGTCGCCTCCTCCTGATATTTTAATGCCCGGATGTCATTCCTATTTTCTCTTGAGAGTGATTTAAACTCTTCCAACGACATTTTCGAATATTCACCCAGGAATTCCGTTTTATCCAAAAAATCTGTAATTACAATCGAATCAGTCAAAGGAATGTTCAATAAGCTTTTAAGTTTTTGCATCGAAAGTTTTTTGTTGGAGAGTGTTGATTCTAAAATTGGAAGAGTAGATGAATACTGTGCTTTTGCCCTTTGCAGGTCAAGTTCGGTGGCAGTTCCTGCATTGTAGAATTTTTGCACCTGATCCAAATTTTGTTTGGCAACAGAAACTGCGTCTTCGGCGGACTTATTTAATTCTTCTGCGAGGATAATTTCATAATAAGCCTGAATTGAATTTAGAACTGTCTCTTCCTCTTTCCCTTCTAATTCTTCCTTTAAAGATTTTTTAATGCTTCTCTGAATATCATAATTAAACCATCTGCTTCCACCGGTAAAAATCGGGAAAGATAGACTTAGCGAGTGCTGGAAATTATATGGAGATCCAACAGCGAACTTCTGGCCCATAAATACGAAAACAGGGAGTTCCACATTCCGCTGCATAATTCCTTGGTAGGTCAACGATGGTAAGAATAACGACAAAGATTTCCACGTTTCCAAGCCTTGTATTTCATAATCAAGTGATTTCAATTTAAGATCAAGGTTTTCCTCAAGTGAAATATCTACGACATTTTTCCAAGATAAATAAATGATATGTTTTTCATTTTGTCCGTTTGATGTATTCCATGCAGTTATCAACAATAAAAAAACATACCACCAACTTTGATTTTTAATCATATTAACTTCTCCGAAAAATTAACTTAATAAAATGATACGGTTTAATATTTTAACGAAGTACTAAATTGGTTTCCCAGAGCATTCTCAAATACCAGTTACTTCTATTACAAGCTTTAATAATGAATTTTATAAATTCTATTCTTAATTATCTCATAGTAGAAGAATCAATCTTTTATTTCTTTATAGAAATTATCCCACAGAGTAAGCATTTCTGCAGTAGCATTATCTAATTTTCCTTCTATTAAAAGACGTAAACCGATGCCATCATTTGAGTAAACAAACATTCTTGCAATTTGTTCGTCGGTCATTGGTGATGAAAATTCTCCCTTCTCCCTGGATATTTTAACGATCTTAATCCACGCATTAAGTTCATCATTTTGTGCAACGATCAATTTCTCTTTGAATCCAGGGAACAATTTCATGGCATCAAACATTAGAGTGATATAGTTTATATCTATGCTTGAATTTGAATTGGAAGTATTCAGCCCCCTCCTAAAATCACGAATTGAATTTTGGATATGGGAGATATAATCATGATAAAAGTCCCACAGCGAATTGTGATTTAATTTTTGATAATCGACCAGCATTACTTGTAAATAAAATGTATCAACAACCTCAAAGAAAAGCTGTTCTTTACTTGTAAAGTGATGGTAAAATGCACCTTTTGATAATCCTGTTTCCTTTACAATTTCTTTCAAGGTCACATCCTTGAAGCATTTGTGGAGAAAAAGGCTGAAAGCGATACTTAGTATATGCTGTTTTGATTGTTTCATAAACCGACCGTTTGGTATGTCAAACATAAAAAAATCAGATTTATGTTGCAAATCGCTCTCCTTAGATGCACTATACTTATGTTATGAAAGAAACGGTTAAAATTTATCTACTTGAAATACTATCCTAATTGAAAACTATTGGGACGATAATTGGCTGACTAATTACCTCACAACAAGGGGAATATTAAAATGAAATTTTATAAGTACACAACTCTCCTTGAAAATGATTTTTTCTTATCCTCAACAAATCAAAGTCTGTCATGATAAAACTACATGATTGTCACAGCCTGTCCGATACATCAATGAAATACTCAACGACAGATGGTACTTTGTCACGATGCGACTGTGTCATCCATGGAAGATGCAGCAAATTGCCAATTCTCAATTCACAATCAACAATGTAGTAATCGTCTATCTTCGTTCATCAATTTGCAAATCGTTGGTTTTTAAATTGTCAATCTTTTCATTTTTGTTTTACAATTGTAGGTAGGTGATTTTTTAGGAAGGAAATAAGCGAACATACATGAATCTTCTCTTTAGTGAGATAATCATCGCTGTTGGGAGTAATTATAAAATTCTTCTGAGTTTTTAAGTCGGAAACGCATTCATAAAAACCTTTTGATATAGCGGGCGAGTTAGAAAGTTTTATTTCAATGGCTGTAAGCGGTTTGATTCCTTTAACTAATACAAGGTCTGCTTCAGCACCATGATGAGTACGATAATAATACGCACTTAAATTTGATGGTAAAAATGTTACGATCTGTTCTATAGTAAATCCTTCCCACGAATTTCCCGCACCGGGATGTCCGTACAACTCATTTGGTTCATCAATGTTTAATAATGAGTGCAGAATACCGCTGTCTCTTAAAAATATTTTTGGAGATTTGACTAGTCTTTTTTTAGCATTGGCATACCAAGCATAAAGTCGTCTAACAAGAAACGCGCCTTCCATGTAATCAAGATAACGGCGTACGGTTGGAGCAGTAACACCAAGCGAACTTGCAAAAGTGTTTGCGTTCCAGATACCGCCATTAAAATGAGCTAGCATTTGCCAAAAATTCTGCAGGACAATAGGCGTTAGATTAACATGAAAAAGTCTAGCAAGTTCTGTTTGAATATAACTTTTTACAAAATTGCTTCGCCAATCCAATGAATCGGAAAGCTTTTTCGTAAGCAGTGAAAGCGGAAAACCGCCTTTCATCCATAAAGTTTCCTGATTTATGGATTTTGACTTTAATTCTAAAAGATTAAACGGTGTTAATTCGATGAACGCAATCCTGCCTGCAAGATATTCTGAAACACCTTTTATCAGTGATGGTGAGGCGGAACCGAGCAGTAAGAATCGTCCGGCTTTTCTATGGCTATCAATTGCAGGTCTTAATACCTTAAAGAGATGTGGCAGCACTTGCACTTCATCTATAATTACATGTTTGTCATTGTTTCTTTCAAAAAATGAATATGCATCATCAAGTTTTCTTATATCTCTTGGGTTTTCAAGGTCTAAATAAACTGATTTTTCTTTTTTAATCAGCTCGATATGCTTTGCTAATGTTGTTTTACCGACTTGCCTGGGTCCAAGCAAGGCAACTGCGGGATTATTCTTGAGTCCAGCAAGAATCTGTATTTCTTGTGCTCTTTTTATCATGGCAGCTAATATAATTAGTTACCGTGAAAATTGAAAGTGTTATTTTCAATTTTCACGGATGATTCTGGGGAAGAAATGTTACTGATATTGTGGCAAAAAGATTTACCGCTTTATATAGCTGCTTACTTCTGAATAGAAACTCCATTATAAGAAGATAATGTTCTTCAGGTTCTTCCATATTCAATTTTTCTTATCATCAATAAATCTTAAGTTTGCGATGGTTTTAATTGGATTCTAACAACTGCAACAAAGGTACCGTTGAGAAATACTGTTTTAATTTTATTTCTATTTCTTTTTATCAATTCATGTTTATTTGCGCAAGACTCTTCCTCCGTTGAAGTAAAGCGAACTTACTATCCAAATGGACTCCCAAAAACTCAGGGTGATTACTGGAATGGTCAGCTTCACGGAGATTATCTAGAATTTTACCCCAACGGAAAACTTTGGAAAAAGTGGCGCTTCTTTAATGGTAAGGAAGATGGCATTTCCACTTGGTTGTTTGACGATGGACTTGTAAGCATCGAATGGAATTATAAAAATGGAGTGAAAGAAGGAATTTCTAAATGGTACTATGAAACCGGTGAGCTTTGGTCCGAACAGCTTTATGTAAATGGAAAGCTTGACGGCGTGACCAAAACGTATTACAAAACCGGAGAGCTTCAGGGAGAGTGGAATTATATTGATGGACTGCTTCAAGGAAGATCAACAACATATTATAAAAATGGTAAACCGGAAGTTTCAAGCTATTACGTTAACGGAATCCAGGATGGGAAAACAATTGTGTATCATGAAAACAGCATGGTTGCTCTCGAAGCAATGTTTGTTAATGATAGGATTGAAGGTGAAGTTCGGCTGTATGATGGTGCGGGAAATTTGAGAGTAAAAGATTCTTACAAAAATGGAGAGATAACCAACCGTATCAAGTACGATTTTCAGGGTAAGTTTGAAGAAGAAGAAAAAACGATTAAAAACTATTATGATAACGGCACACTCAAAGAAGAAATATTTTTACGTGACGGTAAAAAAGAAAATGAAATGAAAACTTATTATGACAGCGGCTTTCTAAGAGAAGTTTGGAATTTTGTAAGCGATACTCTGGATGGAAAATCGTACAAGTATTTTGAGAACGGTGTGCTTCAGTTAGAAATGGATTTCATTAAAGGAGTTCAAAAGGGAATTACAAAAGAATATTTTGAAAATGGGGCAATCCAAGCAGAATACTTTTATGACAATAATGTGAAAGACGGTATTGCACTTACTTACTACCCCAATGGAATTTTAGAATCGGCAGTATACTATAGAAATGATGAGCTGAACGGCGAGCGAAAAACCTATCATGAAAATGGTGTTATGAAATCTTTAGATAATTTAGAGAATGGTAAAATCGTTGGTGCTCGAAAAATTTATTATAAAGATGGATCATTGTTTCGCGATGAATATTATATTAACAATTTGCTTGAAGGATGGGTTAAAATGTTTAGCGCAAATGGAGTATTATCTAAAGAGGAGTATTATTCCTCTGGGATTCTTCAAAGATCGAGAGATTATGATGCAAAGGGTAATTTAGTCTCAAGTAAGAGTTTTTAAGATGATAAAATTTACTTGTTCAGTTTTTATTTTGGTTTGTTTTTGTTCATTCACTTATTCCCAAGATGGAGTAAAGAATACCTTTTTCTCAGATGGTAAGCTTAGACAAATTGAAAATTTTAAGAACGGAAAGTTAGACGGTGAATCCAGACATTATTATAAAACCGGAATTTTGAAAGAGATAACTAATTATCGAGATGGAAGAAAGAATGGTTTGTCCTCATCATTTTATGAAAGCGGAATTCTTAAGGAATATGTAAACTATATTGATAATAGATTCAATGGTGAATTTAGAACATTCCATGAAAAAGGAATTCTTAAAGAAGTTGGAGAATATACAAATGGTTTATTAGTCAATTCCTACAGGGCTTATTACGAATCTGGTGAATTAAAGTCCGAATACCTTTTTGTTAACGGTGAGAAAGTTGGAGTAAGCAGAGATTATTACAAGAACGGTGTTCTTAAAGCAGAAGCTAATTTTGACAGTAATTTGCAAAACGGAATGACAAAATGGTACTATGAAAGCGGCAAGCTAAAAGGTATTTTCAATTATGGGGGTGGAAATCTTCATGGCCAAGCGAAAGAGTTTTATGAGAATGACAGTTTATTATCAATTAAAAATTATCTGTACGGCAAACTTGATGGCGTAGGTTACGAATACTATGAAAATGGAAAAATCAGAGTTGAGAGTAATTTTAAATCCGGCTTCAGAGAAGGAATAACAAAATCATTTTATGAGAACGGAAATTTGTGGACAAAACAGAACTACAAAAAAAATATACTCGATGGTGAAACTAAGATTTACCGAGATAATACTTCATTGTGGTACATCGAAATTTATGAAAATGGAAAGTTGGTTTTGAGTAAAGAATATTCCGAAGATGAAAAATTAATTGAGGAAAAGATTCTACGTTAGGAAATACTGCCACTAATCCGTTAGCTAACGGACACAAATTTTCACGAATCTATTTGTGTTTATTCGTGCAATTCGTGGCAATACTATTTTGTTCTCGTAGATTCGCGGTATTCAAAAACATAAGTGGAATTTCAATATGGGTAAAATAAAATCGGCGGCAACAACTAAATTTAAAATCGGGTTGATTCAAATCAGCTTAAGCAATAACCCCAATGATAATTTGGAAAAAGCCATAACGTGGATTGAACGAGCAGTTAAAAAAGGCGCCAATGTAATCTGTCTTCCCGAATTATTTCGCTCACAATACTTTTGTCAAAAAGAGGACATTGATAATTACAATTTGGCAGAGACTATTCCCGGTCCTTCAACTGAAGCCATCTCAAAAATATGCAAGAAGCTCGGAGTTGTTGTCATCGCATCGCTATTTGAGAAACGGGCAGCGGGAATTTACCACAACACAGCCGCAATTATAAATGAAGAAGGAAAGCTCGAGGGGATTTACCGTAAGATGCATATTCCTGATGATCCATCGTACTATGAAAAATTTTATTTTACTCCAGGTGATTTAGGTTACAAGTCTTTCAATACAAAATTTGGAAAAATTTCCACACTGATCTGCTGGGATCAGTGGTATCCCGAAGCTGCAAGATTAACTGCAATGCAAGACCCCGCTGTAATTTTTTATCCTACTGCAATTGGCTGGCATCCTCATGAGAAAACAGATCATGGTAATGCTCAACTCGAAGCTTGGCATACAGTCCAACGCGGACACGCCATTGCTAATGGAGTTTACGTTGCATCAGTAAATCGAATTGGTTTAGAGAAGCCGGATAAAAATTCTGCTGGAATAGATTTTTGGGGTTCATCATTTGTCACAGACCCGCAAGGTGTGGTGATTGCACAAGCATCTTCTAATAAGGAAGAAATATTGATTGCAGAAATTGACTTGGATAGAATAGAATACATTCGGCGCAATTGGCCATTTTTACGAGATAGAAGAATTGATTCGTACGATGGAATTACTAATAGATTTTTAATGTAAGTCTATTTATTTCTCAAGTTAATCGATTGGTTTAACTCTGGAATTTTGTTAAGCCCGAAGGGCTGGTATTACTAAAAAAAATTAGAGTAATATGTTTCTAAACCCCAAATGGGTAAAATTATTTCAGCACTTTGAATTATTGGAATAGTATGAGATTGAAATCAACGAATAATATTTATCTGAATGGATTGACATTTAATTTCATCCCATTGGGATTTGTTTTATCCTTCTCTTTATGGTTAAACTATAATCATGTCACCACTTCGTGGTTAACTTTCATAGATATGGATATTGTAATTTTTAGAAGTATTTATTTACACTCGGTATTAAAATAAACCCGAAGAGCTGATATTATCATAATAAATTATCGTATTGTGTTTTAAACCACATAGGAGTAAAAGGATAAAAATTATGGCTGGAACATATTCGCAAGTTTATATTCAAGTTGTTTTTGCAGTTAACGGCAGGCAAAATTTAATTGGTAAGATTTGGAAGGAAGAGTTGAATAAGTACATTGCAGGCATTGTGAAGGGAAAGGAACAAAAGTCAATAATTGTAAACGGAATGCCTGATCACATTCATACCTTCATTGGTTTAAAACCAGTAATGGCAATTTCAGATTTGGTCAGAGATATCAAAAACAATTCCTCAAAATTTATTAATGATAGAAAATTTGTTAGAGGAAAATTCTCCTGGCAAGAAGGTTATGGAGTATTTTCATATTCTCATTCACATATTTCCAGGGTATATAATTACATTCTTAATCAAGAAAAACATCATCAGAATATAACATTTAAACAAGAATATCTAGAATTACTCAAGAAATTTGAGATCGAATTCAACGAAAAATATTTATTTGAATGGATTGACATTTAATTTCATTCCATTGGGATTTGTTTTATCCTTCTCCATACGGTTAAACTATAATCATATCACCACTTCGTGGTTAGCAATTATAAATATTGTTATCGCAAATTTTAAGAAGTGTTTACTTTTCTTAGGATTAAAAAAGCCCGGAGGGCTGATAGTATTATAGATATAAATCATAATCTGATTAAGAAAACCCCAAAGGGGTGAAACTATTCTAACAATTATGCGAAATAAAAAACCCAACTACCGTCTCCCCGCTGAATGGGAAAATCACGAAGCAACCTGGATTGGCTGGCCTCATAACAGGGAGGATTGGCCGGGGAAGTTTACACCGATCATTTGGGTTTACTGTGAAATTGTAAAGAAAATTGCTGAGGGTGAGAAGGTTAGAATAATTGTTGAATCCTCCGAGCATAAGAAAAAAGCAATTAGAGCTTTAAAAGATTCAAATACTGATTTAACTAATGTTGAATTTTTTATACTTAAAACTAACAGAGGATGGACAAGAGATTCAGGTCCCATTTTTGTGAAATCAAAAACTTCAAGTGAACTCAACCTTGTAAGTTTTAAGTTTAATGCCTGGGCTAAGTATAATAATTACAAAAAGGATGCTCATCTGCCCGGTTTTATTTCTAAAAAGATGAATCTGAAAAGTATTAAGCCGATTCATAAAAATTTTCATGTAGTTTTAGAAGCCGGTTCCATTGATTCAAATGGTGATGGTGTATTACTAACAACCGAAGAGTGCCTTCTTGATCCCAAAGTCCAGGTGAGAAACAAAGATTTTTCAAAAAGTGATTATGAAAAAGTTTTTCATGATTATCTTGGCATTCAAAAAGTAATTTGGTTAGGAAAGGGAATTGTAGGCGATGATACTCATGGTCATGTTGACGATCTTTGCCGGTTTGTAAGTAAGGACAAAGTAGCATTAGTTCAGGAAGAAAATTCGAAGGATGATAATTACAAAATTCTAAAAGAAAATAAAGAACGGCTTGAGTCTGTGATTTTACCAGATGCCTCTAAATTAGAAGTGATTGACTTACCAATGCCTTCGCCTGTTGTTTTTAAGGGACAAAGACTGCCGGCAAGTTATGCTAATTTCTATATCTCGAATTCGTACATACTTGTTCCCACTTTTAACGATGTAAAAGACAAAGCAGCAATAGGAATTCTTAGTGAAATATTTAGTGATAGAAAAGTAGTTGGCATTCATGCAGTTGATTTAGTTTGGGGACTTGGAACATTGCATTGCCTTACGCATGAACAGCCATTAATGGATTAGTTTTCCGGTTGTCTCGAATGTGAACTTAAGCGCAATTTAACGGAAGAGTTCCAATATTATCAAAATAACTTTTGTTTTTTAATCAAATCCCTTTATGTTTTCAACAAGAAATTTCTTCAATTTTACCAGAGGAGAATAGATTGTGGTTATAGGCATTCCAAAAGAGATTCTGCAAGGCGAGAATCGAGTCTCAGCCGTGCCAGAAGTTGTATCTAAGTACATCAAATCCGGATTTACAGTTAATGTTGAGCAAGATGCGGGCTTAAGTGCCGGTTACACAAACGAAAAATATTCTGATGCCGGTGCAAAAATTATAAGCGGCACCGCCGAGTTATTCCAATCCGCAGATGTTATTCTAAAAGTTCAGCGCCCAATTGAAAATGAATCCTTAAAAAAACATGAATTGGATTTGATGAAGCCTGGAACTTTGCTAATCACTTTTCTTTATCCTCTTCATTACGATGAATTGGCAAAAAAATGCGCCGAGAAAAAAATAAATGTCATATCTATGGATATGATTCCTCGTACAACTTTAGCTCAAAAAATGGATGCGCTAAGTTCACAGGCAAATATTGCAGGATACAAAAGTGTTTTACTTAGCGCAAATGCACTAGGTAAAATTTTTCCTCTGATGATGACCGCCGCAGGCACGATTTCCCCGGCTAGAGTTGTGATAATGGGTGCGGGAGTTGCCGGTTTACAAGCATTAGGTACAGCAAAAAGATTAGGTGCGGTCGTTGAAGTTTCCGATATAAGACCTCAAGTTAAAGAGGAAGTTCAAAGCCTTGGCGGCAGATTTATTGAAGTTCCAACCGATGCATCTATGCAGGATGCCGGAGGTTATGCAAAAGAAGTTTCTGCGGAATTTTTGGAAAAGCAAAAAGCGTTGATCTTCAAGCATATAACAGAAGCCGACATTGTTATTACCACAGCATTAGTTCCGGGCAAGAAAGCACCCATTCTTGTTACAGAAGATATGGTTAAAAAGATGAGACCCGGCACCGTAGTTCTAGATATGGCGGTTGAATTCGGTGGGAATTGTGAAATCAGTGAGTTGGGAAAAACAGTTAAGAAGCATGGAGTAACAATCATTGGTGAGCCTAACCTTCCAAGCTTAGTACCTCAACATGCAAGTGAAATGTATTCAAAAAATATTCTTAGTTTAATTCAGCATATCAGTAAAGAAGGTAAGGTTGAATTGAAACTTGAAGATGAAATTGTAAAAGGCTCTTTGATTACTTTTAGTGCGGAGGTTGTTCATCCTCGAATCAAAGATCTAAACAAATAAGTGAAATGCAGAATTTCTTACAAATGAAGGAAAAAATATGGACGCATTAGGAATTTTAATGCTTATATACGTTTTTGTATTGGCAATTTTTGTGGGATTCGAGTTAATAACTAAAGTTCCTCCCACATTACACACACCGCTGATGTCCGGATCCAATGCAATTTCAGGAATCACAATAGTAGGAGCAATACTAAGTGCAGGGTTGGAAGAATTTACCATCAGCACAATTCTCGGATTAGTTGCTATGGTTTTTGCAACAATAAATGTGGTCGGGGGTTTTCTAGTTACCGACAGAATGCTAAAAATGTTTAAGAAAAAATGAGGTAACTAATGAAAATCATAATTGAAATATCTTACTTAGTAGCATCAATACTTTTTATTTTTGGAATTAAGCAGCTAAGTTCTCCCAAAACAGCTAGAAAGGGCAACTTCCTCGCTGCTTTAGGAATGTTCATTGCTATCGTAGTCACTCTTTTGGATCAGCATGTTCTTACCTACGAATGGATAATAATTGGATTTATTATCGGTGGAACCACTGGTACTTTAATGGCATTTAAAACACCGATGACAGGAATGCCGCAAATGGTTGGTTTGTTAAATGGATTTGGAGGTGGGGCTTCACTTTTAGTTGCCCTGTCGGAATTCTATAAAATGAAAAATTTTGCTCAGTGGAGTTTTGCCACATCTACAAATGTTACTGTTACCCTAAGTATTTTAATCGGAGCAGTTACTTTTACGGGATCTTTAATAGCATTTGGAAAATTACAAGGTATTGTAACGGGAAAGGTAGTTAAGTATCCGGGTCAGCATCCATTCAATTTATTTTTACTGATTGCTGTGGTAATTGCCGGAGTATTCTTTGTTGTTGATCCATCTTTAGAGTGGATTATACTTACTATCACTGCTGTGTCATTGGTTCTCGGTATATTGTTAGTGTTACCAATTGGCGGTGCGGATATGCCGGTTGCAATTTCATTGTTAAATTCTTACTCTGGGTTAGCTGCTTCGGCAACAGGTTTTGTCCTGCAAAATAATCAATTAATTATCGCTGGTGCATTAGTTGGTGCTTCAGGAATTATTCTAACAATGATAATGTGTAAAGGGATGAATAGGTCGCTGATGAATGTAGTGCTTGGAGGCTGGGCATCTGCTGGAGGATCTGGTCCTACCGCAGAAGGTGCTTCTCCCAAAGGTGATGTTAAATCTGTTGATTCGGAAGAACTGGCAATGATTTTTGACGTTGCAAGTAAGGTAGTGATTGTCCCGGGCTACGGAATGGCTGTTGCTCAAGCACAACATGCTGTAAGAGATTTAATGAACGTACTTGAATCAAAAGGTATCAACGTTAGATATGCAATTCATCCTGTTGCTGGTAGAATGCCTGGGCACATGAATGTCTTACTTGCTGAAGCAAACGTAGCTTATGATAAGCTCTATGCTATGGAAGATATTAACGATGATTTTCCAAATGTTGATATTGCATTAATTATCGGTGCAAACGATGTGGTTAATCCTGCTGCAAGACATGATCAGAACAGTCCTATTTTTGGTATGCCAATACTAAATGTAGATTATGCCAAAACTGTTGTTATTAATAAACGATCAATGAATGTAGGTTACGCGGGAATTGATAACGAGTTATTCTTTTATCCAAATGCACTCATGTACTTTGGCGATGCGAGAGATGCAATAGTTAAGCTTACACATGCTCTAAAAGAAGCTTAGGTTTTAGGATTTATATTATGATGAAAATGGCGGACATTTAGTTCGCCATTTTTATTATTATCCGCCGATATTGGTATATTTCTCTACCAAAATTTAATTATTTGTTAATGAGATATTCTATTCTTTTAATTGCTTTTTTCTTCAGTCAAATCGGTTCACAAGCTCAAGTCGACACTACCATTTTTAATTCCTACCTGGCTTTAGTTGAAGTAAATTTGATGAAAGTTGTAGATGCCCAAGGTGAATTAGTATTTCAAAAACAATTCTATAAACCCTATGAGTATCTCGCGGATATCGATGCCGATCAATTTGACGAGCTAATTATCCTTGATTCAATTATTACCGATGGCAACCTCAATTTTATTATTTATCTTTTTAGCGGCGAGGAAATATTTAAGCTGATCGATTCAATTTATTCAGGATTGTTTTTTCCTTTCATCACATATTCCGACGAAATAAAATCTATGATTATTGAAACCGGCATTCCTGAGTTTGAAAAATTCAACCAGGCAAGCGAAGCGGCTTCTCTTCCTATAAATTTATGGAAAGTTGAAAACAATGAGCTGTTTTTGGTTAACGATGAGCTTTATGAACCATTTATTTTTGAGAATACAAATTTGATTCAACTAATTGATTTTTATACTCAAAAAAAAATAATGGACTGTTCTTTATCCCGGCATTATAAAGGAACAATTGCTTCTGTATATGCAAATTACATTAATGCGGGAGAACAATCCCTTGCTGCTCAAATGTTAAAAAAGTATTATGTGTGTGAGGATATTGAGAACTTTAAACAGGAGATTATGGATTTAATTTATCCAAAGGCAAAATAATGAAGATGGATTGGCACTCTCATCTGGGTAAAACATTATATGTCACAATGCATGAGAATTTTGGATTGGCAATTGATCCTAAAACCAATTCGCCGATATTTGAAATAGTATTCAAATCTGGAAAGCTTATCGATGTTTATGATGATGCATTACTTCTTGAAACTTTGCGGGAAAATCAAATCGTGAAAATTTTTATTCCGTTCAACTCAATTAAATGCGTTGAGATTTTTAACATTTAACCCGGCAAATACTTTGCAAAAATTTTTTCAGCTTCTTCTTTTTATATCAATCTATTCGGTTCTTATCTTTCCACAGAAATTAAACATTAAAAGTTTAAGGGTTTATTCTGATAGTGAAACTTCATTCCCAATTTTAACTCCTTTAGAAGAGCACAATAAAAAATTAGGCATTGAGTTCGATATTGATTCCGACGTTCTGCCCAACATGAATATTATTTTTAGGTATTGTGATAATAATTGGATACCGTACGATAACATATTTTTAGCTAACTATGGAAAAAATATCGAGTACGATCTGGATTTCGAAATTCTTCCTTTTACATGTGAAGATGCACGGTATCATTACAAAGGATTTTTTCCGAATGAAAATGAATTTGTAGATTTTCCATTTTCCGGTAAATGGATGTTTTACATTACAGATGTACAGGATACGACCAAAGTTTATGGTTCGGGAAAATTCTATGTAGTTTATAATGAAGTGAAGATGGATGTTAATTTTAAAAAAGAAATGCTTGAAGAAAAATCATACAGCCCTTTGGAGATTGGCAGAATAATAAATCTCACCTTATCTTTTAATCTTCCTGAAGAACTTTATCCAAATTTTGTTGACCACGTTGAAATTGTTCAGAATAAAAGAATAAGTTCACCCATAATTGTTGATAGAACTTTTAACACTAATACACGTCAATATTCATGGGATGCCGATAGAAGGTTTACTTTTACCGCAAGAGATATTTACCCTGGAAATGAATATCGCCAAACTGACATCCGAGATATTAATAAATTTAATTCCAAGGATGTGAACGCACAATTTTCAGGTTTTGAAATGTCCAGGTTTTTCAGGCTTGGCAGACGCGATTTAAACGGAAGCTATTTGCTAACAAACTATAAAAATGATTTTGCAACTTATTTGAACGTAAATTTTCGTATCAAGCCTCCGGAAGAATTTTTAGAGGATATTTTCCTTGTCGGTTCATTTAATAATTGGCAGTTGGGCGAGCAATACAAGCTTGAAAAAAATGGCGGGGTTTTTGCAAAGACAATTCAGCTAAAACGTGGAATTTATGATTATCAGTTTGTTACCGGCTACATGGATAATGGTTTAATTAAGGATGAAAATTGGATTTACCTTGAAGGAAATTTTTGGGAAACTTCAAATGAGTACCATATTTTTCTTTACTACAAAGATCCCAATTACGGCGGGTACGATAGAATTATCGGATTTAAAAAAGTATTAAGCAGATAAAGATGGAAAAATTAAAAGTTGGTATTATTGGCACAGGGCATCTCGGCAAGCTTCACGTTAAAATGTTTAAGCAAATCTCCGAGTGCGAAGTCGCTGGAATTTTCGATAGCAACAGTCAAACTGCGAAAGTTGCTGCGCGGGAATTTAATACAAAAGCATTTGACAATTTAGATGACCTTCTAAACGAAATTCGAGCAGCATCAATTGCTGTTAACACAACGGCGCATCATGAAATTGCAAAAAGATGCATGGAAAAAGGAGTTCACATCTTTGTAGAAAAACCGATTACTGCAAGCATTTCTGAAGCAGAAGAATTAGTACAGTTGTCTTCGGACCGAAAATTAAATTTACAGGTTGGTCATATCGAAAGATTCAATCCTGCAATTATCTCTCTCGAAAAATTTATCTTCGAACCAATGTTTATTCAAACAGACCGGCTCGCTCAATTTAATCCACGGGGAACCGATGTTGCAGTAGTTTTAGATTTGATGATTCATGACATTGACATTATTCTCAGCTTAATTAAAAGTGAAGTAAAAAATATTGAGGCAAATGGCGTCGCTGTCGTATCGAACAATTTGGATATTGCAAATGCAAGAATTGAATTTGAGAATGGGGCAGTTGCAAATGTTACTGCAAGTAGAATCTCGCAAAAGAAGTTGAGAAAGATGCGCATCTTCCAAAGAGATGCATACATTTCATTGGATTTTATTACAGGTGTTTCTGAAGTTTATCGGCTTCTTCCTATCGATCAAAATCCCGAATCAACCACAATGTCTTTTGGTGAAATTGGAATCGGGGAAAAGAGAAAAAGATTAATTTACGAACAGCCTGAAATAAAAGATGTTAATGCTTTGAAATATGAACTCGAACTTTTTATCAAATCAATTCTTTATAAATCTAATCCGGTTGTTTCCGGAATGGATGGCTTGAGAGCCCTGAAGGTAGCGGATATTATTATGGATAAGATAGCAGAAAGTCAAAAAAAGTTTAATTGAATCAAAAAAAATCAGAGAATAGAAATTGAAAAAAATATTATATCCATTTATTATTCTTTTGTTGATTTCAAATTTAAGCTGCAGCATATTCCAAACCATAAGTAACATAGGACGATTGAAATTTAAGCTTGGTAACGTTAGAGATTTTTCTTTAAGCGGTATTTCAGTCTCTTATAAATCTAAGCTGTCCGATTTCAATGCGTTGGATTTACTTAAGCTCTCCTCATCGTTTGCTCAAGGAAACTTCCCGGTCTCATTCATATTAAATGTCGAAGCCGTTAATCCAAATGATGGAACAGGCGGATATCCAAGCACCAATGCAACCCTTAAATCATTTGCCTGGAGATTACTTCTCGATAATAAAGAAACAATATCCGGTAACATTTCGCAACCGGTTACTATACCGGGGACTGGACAAGCTGAAATAATTCCGTTACAAATAAATATGGATTTACTAAGCTTCTTCAGGGATAGAGGTTATGAAAGTTTGATAAATCTTGCACTTAATCTTGGCGGCAATGGAGGATCAGCATCCCAAATAACTCTTTATGCTAAACCCGTTATCTCAACTATGCTTGGTGATTTAGCCTATCCTCAAGAATTAAAGATCGTAGATTTTGAGTTCACAAAGGATTAATTCATTAAAGTCAATTTTGTAAACCATTCAAGTGAAAAAGTATTATGGCTAAAACTGAAAAGTACGCAATTGGAGTTGACCTTGGAGGTACAAATATTAAAATCGGAATCGTTTCTCAGAGAGGAAAACTCCTAAAAAAAATATCGCTTAGCTCTAAAGCTGAAGGAGGTCCCGATAAAGTAGTAAAGCAAATCAGGCTTGGCATAAAAGAAATTCTATCAAAGAATAAGAAGAAAATTCGTGGAATTGGAATTGGCTCTCCTGGCGTTGTATCAATTAAAAAAGGTACAGTTGAAAATCCTCCGAATTTTCCCGGATGGACAAAAGTGAATCTTGGGAATATCATTAGCAAAGAATTTGATATTGATTGTCATGTGGAGAATGATGCAAATGCTGCTGCTATTGGTGAAATGATTTTTGGAACAGGCAAGAGATACAACTCTTTTGTAATGATAACACTTGGAACGGGAGTTGGCGGTGGAATCATATTAAATCGTAAGTTATATCGCGGTGAAATTGGAGCTGCGGGCGAAATCGGTCACATCACAATAAATTATGAAGGACCTCGATGTAATTGCGGTTCCTTCGGCTGCATCGAAGCATATGTCGGTAATAATTATTTAATATCAAAAGTAAAAGCCGATTTAACGGCTTCACCTAATCCTAAAATATTAAAGCTTGTCAACAATGATCTAAATTTGCTTACTCCGCTCATTATTAATAAAGCGGCCGAGGATGGCGATGCTTTTGCTAAATCAGTAATAAGTGAAATGGGAGAACAAATCGGATCTGCTCTTGCATCGGTGAGTAATTTATTAGATGTTAGCACATTTATTATTGGCGGTGGTGTTTCAGGTTTTGGAAGATCACTATTTACTGCAATAAATAAATCACTTGTTGTGCGTGTTATTACTTCGCTAAGAAATCGAGTAAAAGTTCTTCCAGCTAAGCTAAAGAATGAAGCTGGGATTAAAGGTGCGTCGGCTTTGGTATTTTACAAATCATAAAAATTTTGCAAAATATTGATGAGTAAACTTTAACTATTTATGAAGCTTGCCAATTTAGTTTTGGTTTTGATCATCTATTCAATTCTGGTCTTTCCTCAGGAACCGGAAATTAATTTTTTAACTCCGCAGGATTCTATCTTCACAGATCAATCTGACACATCCTTCACATCGGTTGAATTGAAAAAAAAATCTTACGATGTAGATACAGTTATCTATACTAAGGCAAGTGATTCACTTATTTTCTTTGTTAAAGATCGGAAAATGAATATTTATGGTGAAGGTTCACTCAATTACAAAGAGACAGATCTTAAAGCCGCAAATATATTCGTAGATTTTGAAACCAGTAACATTGAAGCAATAGGTGTTCCATCAGATACTCTTGCAAGTGCATTTAATGGTACGCCAATCCTAAAGGATAGGGGAGAAGTCTACGAAGGATTTCGTATGAAATATAATTTTAAGACACGGAAAGGAATCATATCTTCTGCCCAAACAGAATCTGAGGGTACTTACTATACCGGATCAAAAATTAAAAAAGTTGATAGCGAGACGTACTTTGTTCAGGATGGAATCTATACAACATGCAGCGAAACCGATCCTCATTATTGTTTTTATTCACATGAAATGAAAGTTGTTCACAAAGAACAAATAACTGCTAAATGGATTTGGTTATTGTTCGGAGGTGTTCCGTTTCCTATTCCTTTACCGTTCGCAGTTTTTCCAATCGAATCAGGAAGAAGATCGGGAATTATAGCGCCTGCTTTTGGTGATGATGGAACTTACGGTCGTTACTTTTCTCGCTTCGGATATTTCTGGGCAATAAGCGATTATATGGACTTGGCACTTCAGGGTGATTACTACACTCGCGGCAGTTACAGATTCGACAGCAGATTAAGATATGCAAAGCGTTATGATTTTACAGGAAACTTAGAGGCGCAATATGAATTTCTGAGGAAAAATGAATCAACCGATCCTAATTTTGTTGAGCAATACAACTGGAGATTAATTTGGAATCATAACCAAAATTTTGATCCCTCACTAAGATTTGATGCACGTTTGGAATTTCTTTCAGGAAATATTCTTCAAAGAAATCTTGTGAACTTGAACGATGTGCTTAGAAACGAAATAAGATCTAATGCAACTTTTTTTAAGAATTGGGAACAATCCGGGAACAGCATGTCGCTGAACTACAGCAGAAGACAGGTATTGGAAACTGGTGAGATAAATGAGGTTCTTCCGAATTTAACATTTAACATTCCACAAAAGTATCCTTTCAGAGGAAAGATAGCTTCAAGTGAGCAGAAGTGGTACGAGTTTATCGGATATAATTACAGCGGTCAATTTCAGAATAACCGTGATAAAAGAGAAGGTCAATTAAAAATCAGAGGTGGAATGCAGCACAATATAAATTTAAGCGCATCACCTAAAATTGGGTACATCAGCATTACCCCGAATTTTCGTTATCAGGAAAAATGGTATAATAAAAGAATTGAACAATCATTTGTCAAATCATCTTTTTCAGGGCAAGATTCTCTCGTTACGAACGATGTGAAAGAAATTAATTTTGTGCGAACTTTTTCTATGGGTGTTGGAGCTTCAACAAGATTTTATGGTATCTTCCAGCCAAATATGCTTGGAATTAATTCCATCAGACACACTGTCAATCCGAGTATTTCATACAATTATCAACCCGATTTTTCAAAGTCGCATTGGGGGTATTACGGCACTTATAAGGATTCAACAGGTAAAGAAATAATGTACAATAAATATCAGAATGAAATTTTCGGTGGTGCTTCTTCAGGCGAGCAACAAAATTTGTCATTCTCGGTATCAAATATTTTTGAAATGAAAACAGCAGTTGATCCAACCGATACAACATCGAAAGAGAAAAAAATTCAGCTTCTTAACCTGGATGCCAGTATTAGTTATAACTTAGCAGCTGATAGTGTTAAGTTCTCGCGACTGAATTTAGGGTACAGAACTCAAATCGGTGATTGGCTTAACCTTTCCGGTAATTCTGTTTATTCTTTGTATGAATCGAATGAGACAGGTCAGGAAATAAATCAATTTTTAATTAATAACAAAAAAGGATTGCTTCGTTTAACCAACTTCCAATTCTCTTTGTCAACAACTTTATCCGGAGAAAAACTAAGATCACAAGAAAAAGATGAAGGCGAAGTTCATTTGCCAGAAGGTGAATTTGAACTTGGCAGAGCAGATAGAAAAATTTATCAAGGTCTTTATGATGATAGTGATCCGGATTTTACAATCCCTTGGGACATATCGTTAAGTTATAATTATGTGATGGATAAATCTTCTCCGACAAGCACTCGAAGCTTTTCAAACATGAGCGGCAGCTTAAATTTCAATCTTACTCCAGCCTGGAAATTTTCAGTTACGGGCAGCTACGATTTTGATAAAAAAGAGTTCTCTGCACCTCAGGTAAAAATATCGCGCGATTTACATTGCTGGCTAATGAACTTTACATGGAACCCGATAGGTACCTTCACCGGTTACAGATTTGAAATCAGAGTTAAAGCGCCACAGCTTCAAGATCTTAAGGTTACTAAACAAGATCAGTTCTACGAAGGAAGATAACACAACCCGAATGAAGAAATACATTATTGACGGAAATAATCTAATCGGCAAAATTCAGTCTCTAGCAAATCTGCAGAAAAAAGATAAGCAAGCCTCGCGAGAGAAACTTGCACATTTAGTCGATAGATATTTTACAAATAAAAAGATCGAAGTAATATTAAACTTTGACGGATTTGCAAATCAAAAAATTAACACCTCTAAAATAAAGTTAGTTTATTCAGACAAAATTTCTGCAGATGAAAAAATCAAAAAGCAGATTGAAGCAGAGAAAAACAAAAGAAACATAGTCGTTATCAGTTCAGATAATAACGTTAGAGAATTTGCCAAGGTCTGTGGTTGTGAAGTTATCCTGGCCGAAGATTTCGGAAAAGAAATAACAGAAGACAAAAATACGGATGACGAAGAATCGAGAATAAAAGCAATGGATGACATTGACACATTTAAAAAAATGTTTGGTGTTTAACTTGAATCATTCGATGACCGAGAATTTGTGCGGATATAATTGGAAGCAGTTTGTCAAATGCTTATTGAGTGCAGCTTGTTGCAATTTAGTGCAGCGCTGATTACATTTATATGTAATAACTGTAATTGAATACGAATCAATTGCAAAATGTTGTTATTGGAATAACATTTCAATACGGTTTTGCTCATGGTAAAAAAATCTTTTCTTTTTATATTACTTATTTCATGCTTTTCCCTGCATGTTAGTGCTCAAGGAGTTGGGCAAGGTACAAGAATAGACCTAAACTCTAATCTTGGACTAAATAATGGAACAACAGGACAGTTTGCGCAGTTGTTCATCCCAGATTATTACCAAGCTCCCACTGATGGAAAATTTGATTTAGTTTTCCACCTTCATAGTGCCTCATGGGCTGCTGAGGATGAAGTTTATAAAGCAAATGCGAATGCAATACTTTTTAACATTCATCTTGGAGGATTTTCAAGCTCATATCAAAATTATTTTGTGAATCAATCTTACTTTCAGAATATCTTAGACACAGTTGCTGCAATCTTGGATAGAAATGGAATAATCTCTAATCCCCAAGTCAAGTATTTGATAGTCACCTCATTTAGTGCGGGTTATGCAGGAGTCAGAGAAATACTCAAAAACTCTGCTTATTATGATAAGATAAATGTCTTAACATTAGCTGATGGTCTACACTGCAATTCCGATTCTGCAACTAAAACAATTCAGATGAAAGACTTTTTAAGCTATGCAAATGATGCTAAAGCTAAAAAGAAAATTATGCTTCTCACTCATTCAAGTATTTTAACAAACGGATATGATAACACAACTCAGACAGCTAACTATCTGATAAATGGAATTGGTTCTATTCGAATTGCTTACTCCGCAGTTGATGAAATAGGGATACAATATTCAAAATGCGATACGGGACATTTCCATTTGAAAGGATATTACGGTGATGCTGCAAACGATCATCTTAAACATTTGTATGCTATGAATAAAATGCTTGAAGATGCACTGAATATCTTGTATAATCAAACGACAGGTCTAAATGATGTTGAACCAAGTAATGATAATTCTACTTTAGAGCAGAACTATCCGAACCCGTTTAACCCAAGCACTAAAATCAGTTGGCAGTCACCAGTCGGAAGCTGGCAAACTTTGAAAGCTTTATGGTGTACTTGGAAATGAAGTGGCGACACTTGTTGATGAATATAAACCAGAGGGAAGTTATGAAGTTGGATTTTCCGCCAAAGTCGAATTAGTATCAAGTGTCCAGCATTTAATATCCGCCATATATTATTATCGTTAGCAATTAGGTAATTTCGCAACCCCAGGAAAATAATTTTGGCAAGATGAAGACGAATGAAAGCTTGTGGCATGATCACAAAGTGATGACCATGCCACATTCCTTAATATATGGAATGATATCGAGCAAAATAATAAGTTAACTAATAGTCAGGTATTTAAATAAAAGTTATAGGGGATTTTTGTGAATACCATATCTGTCCAAAATAAATTGAACTCACTCTCATCTCTCTCTTAAAAAGAGAGAGACTTATTGTCAATAAAACCACAAATGACAATGTTCTGACAGAATGTTAACATTAAGTCATAAGATGTAATAAGTCCTTCTCTTCATAAGAGAAGGGTTGGGATGAGTTCCATTATTGTCTAAAATCATTAGAATATTATAACTATTCAAAATAAATTTTTATTTGCAATTTTATTTTGGACACTACTGGTGAATACAAACAAAATTGAAATGAGAATTGCAAATTTTATAGTCATTTTATTTTTTATTACTTGTGTTTCATCTTGTGATATAGCTGTTGATCCAGATGGTGATTTGAAGAAGATAAATTGTGATAGTTTGAAAACTGGCATTGTTAATATGGACTCAAGAATTGTAAAATATGAGGTAAATAAATTAGTGGCTGATTTAAAAACTAAAAGAACATCAGATGATTTTATTGGCCAAAAAGAAAATTTAGCGCAATTAATTAACCGCTTGGTGGCGAGCTGTGACGATATGAATGTGGGATTGATTTGCTATGCTTGCATCGAAACTAATCCATCTCAATCGGAAATATTAATAAAAACCGATTCTGTAGGCACTCCTATAAAAAGTGTTATGGATATTTCAACACCAACAGATTCTAATTTAAAATGTTTGGGAATACACGGATATACTGGTGGATGATGGTATAAAAATTCAATTAGAAAATGCATCTAACTGCTTAATAAAGCAAAATGTCAACAGAATATAAAAAATGGAGAATATGGGAGATGAGAAAAACGAAACTTGGACTAAATATTATTATAAACTTTCTCCACAAGAATTTAGCCTTTTTGAAGATTTAGAATTGATCGATCACACGAAAATCCATAAGTCCTTTATTTTTTCTACTATTAAATTTAGTATAAATGACTTAAAATATTTGGTGTCTATTTTCCAGCAAATATTTGGTGTGGATTTACTTGGTAAGGATGAATTTAATGATAAAGATTTTGATCAAATAACAACAGATAACTTCTGGTTCGGAAGAATGTGGGCGGATTATGAGAAATATAAATGTACTGTTATGATTTCGTTTGATACTAATGGACCTAAACTTGATTTGTGTACCTTAAATCCGATATAGAGAGGTGAAAAGAAAATATTTCTGTGTTTTTAATAGGTGATTTGTCACGAAGTGCTT
>MHAR01000094.1 GCA_001803045.1 Ignavibacteria bacterium RIFOXYB12_FULL_35_14
GAGCTTGTCGATTGTCAGTCTGAGCTTGTCGATTGTCAGTCTGAGCTTGTCGATTGTCAGTCTGAGCTTGTCGATTGTCAGTCTGAGCTTGTCGAAGACCCAATTTTTCATATTCGTATTTATATTCCTGTAGATAAAATGCAAGTTCATCCGTTTCTACATTATTCAGTTTTTCATTCTGCTTCTTAATATCACTGAGCTTTTGTGCTACGTATACTCTTGAATAAGGTTTAACCTCATCATCAAGCTTGATTATTTGCTTTAGCGACAATCGCTCTAAAAAAGCATAAACACCGTTATCAACTGAAACATAAACCACTTGCGCGTTGAGGATTGCTGATATAAACACAAGGATGAGAATTAAAAAAGTATGCTTTAATATTTTAGGTGTATTATTCATCATGTTATATATGATTTATTCCGCCAGTCTTCCAAAACGGATAAAAGGCGGACAGGAATTTATGATTTAAGTCAATCAAAAATATTCATTCAATCCCTTATCTTTTAACAATTATATATCAACATTCATCAATCAACAATCATCAATCACCTATCACCATTCATCAATCAAAGATTTTTCTGTGCAGTTCTTCTTGAAGAGATAAAAATTGAGGCTAATTCGTAAGCTTCATTTTTAAGTCTCATAACTTCTTGCGAGACCAATAATTTTTCGTCAATAATAAATTCCAACCAAAACTCTGTTTCATCAGCTTCTTCTATTACAATACTTAATTTTAATTAATAGTGCTGTAAATGGTTGCAAATAAACTACTGCCCTTATAATAGGACTTGTTTATAATATCATTTTATTATATTGAACTCCTATGGAGTTCGGTTTATACGGGGCTTATTTATTTCTACAAATATTTAACTCCTAACGGAGTTATGAAATCCATATAACATCCTAACAATAAGCGCCAGAGTCGCTACATATCTGCCTGCAACAGACAGGTTTGTAGAAAGCATGAACATAACATATCTGTCTAAAACAAAAGAACTCACTCTGCCATAGGCAGCACTATGTGATAATCTCTCTCTTCAAAAGAGAGATACTTGTCCGCCTTGGCTAATTTTAACTTTCCGTCATAGATGTTAACCATAAGTCATAAAGATAAATAAGCCCTTCTCTTATTAAGAGAAGGGTTGGGATGAGTTCCAGTGTAAGTTTATATTGTTGTAGTATTTCACTTTTTCGAAACAAATTCTTACTATAAAATTATTTTGTGCACTATTTGAGTAGACTACTTATTAAAATTCCCATAGGGATGAAATTTGCCAAAGGCATGGCTTCCCATAAAAACTCTGCAGGCTTCATTCATTCCGCCAGATTCATCAGCTTTACTCACCTCTGGCGAGCTGGCTTCTATTTTCCGCATTGGGTCAGCCTAGTATTGGAAGAAAAATATTTCATTTTTGAAATTTAATTGACTCTTTTATTATTCATGCTGATGAGCGAATTATATAAATAAGGTGATAAGGTAAAAATCTTTGTTTATGATGAATTGTTACTAAGGTCTGATCAATTGATATGCTAAATTTAGGGATTGCTTTTTTTAGATATAAAAGATGATCGTGCACAAAAAATAAATTGTGAAATCTCATCAATCTTTTATTGATCTTAGTAACACCGAGTATCACATTTAATATAAACCTTATTACCTTAGGTTAATTGATATAAGTTTTTAAGAAAATTACTTCAAAAATTCAACTTTTGGTCAGTATGAACTGAAAGAAAATCCTTCAATTTTTTCTAAGAACACTACTTTTTATCCATGTTATAAATTTGTGAGGAAAACAGAAGGTGCCGCGGTGCTATATACCCTGCGACCCCTGTTATTCCAAACTTTTTCAAATTGTATTCTTTTTCTATTTTCCGCATTGGGTCAGTCTGGTATTGGAAGAAAAATATTTCATTTTTGAAATTTAATTGACTCTTTTATTATTCATGATGATGAGCGAATTATAGAAATAAGGTGATAAGGTAAAAATCTTTGTTTATGATAAATTGTTACTAAGGTCTGATCAATTGATATGCTAAATTTAGGGATCGCTTTTTTTAGATATAAAAGATGATCGTGCACAAAAAATAAATTGTGAAATCTTATCAATCTTTTATTGAACTTAGTAACACCGAGTATCACATTTAATATAAACCTTATTACCTTAGGTTAATTGATATAAGTTTTTAAGAACATTACTTCAAAAATTCAACTTTGGGTCAGTCTGAACTGAAAGAAAATCTTTTAATTTTTTCTAAGAACACTACTTTTTATCCATGTTATAAATTTGTGAGGAAAACAGTAATATGTTACCAAGGATATTTTTAGGTAGATCCAAAGCTAATTTAACGCAGTTATGAGCAAATAACTTAGTTCTGTTTTTCAGTTCATCTTTTGTCATCAAATCCCAAACAAATTATATATTAATAATTTACCTTACGCAGACCGAGAGATGACATCTTTTAGTAAGCAAAATTGAATCTCATATCTTTTACAGAAATGTCGAATAATCTGAATTTTCTAAAAAAATTAAAGATGTCATCTCTTATCCCTAATAATTACTCACTCATGAAATTATTATTCATTCCGCCAGATTTATCAGCCTTTGGCTGAGGCGGATAAACAATCATCAATTTCACCTCACTTTAGGGAGGCATCAATTTCACCTCACTTTAGGGAAGGTTTACCTCACTTCAGGGAGGCAACAATTTCACCTCACTTTAGGGAAGGTTTACCTCACTTCAGGGAAGGTTTACCTCACTTTAGGGAGGCATCCATCTTAGCCTACGCGCTTCTTTTTTCCATGAACATAATATTTTTAAATACTTTCAGAAAATACTTCACATCAGTCCTAACCGGGTTTTTTTCATAGGCATCAAAATAAAGTTTTTCCGATTTCTCAATCTCTTCAATCGTTTTAGGCATGTCGGCATAATAGGGCGGTACTAAGCCCGGCTTAAATTGCTTCCTTCTTTCCTGGTGCTCTTGGGAATACAAGCCCATATATTGTTTACTTATCGGTCTTGCACCAACAAGCTTTAAATCTCTCTTTAACCAGTTAAGTATCATAGGAAGCTCATCAATCCACACACTTCTAAAAAATTTTCCCCAGCCCGGAATTCTAAAATCATTTTTAAATTTTCCGCCTTCTTGCACTTTACTGTTTATGTAAACGAAGTTCTGTATTAATTCTGAGTATGGATGCATTGTTCTTAATTTATAAACATAAATCGTCTTTCCGCCTTCACCAACTCTTTTCATCTTAAAGATAGGGCTGTAATAAGGGTTCTTTTCATAATTGGTTTCTTTTACTTTAACAACCAAAAAGTAAATATGGTTATTGATTTTAGTTATATCTAATATTTCAAAGCCGCAGAATACCAATCTTCCCAGCCCTTCGGCAAGGGAGATAGCCCGGTCCTTTCCTTTACTAAGCATAAAATAAATTTTCTTTGCTATCGGCAGCTTGGGGAAAACTCTCTTCCAAATAAAATCAATGAAGTAAAATAAACTTGATATCAAAAACGGGTATCTTTTTCGATACCGGCGGTACCTGTTTTTATTAGGTATCATGCTTCCGACGAATATTCCACCCTTGACCAATCTTTTATTGAGCTCGCGGAGATAATTATTTATTTTATTCTGATCGTTTATAGCCTGCAGATTGACGATTAATTGTTGCGAACCGGGCTGCAGCACATTTATGTTATAGGAATCTACGGATCTTGTGATTAATGTCTTACTTAAATCAAATGATCTTAGATCAAGCTTCCTTTCGATGAATGTAAAAACTTCCGCGTACTCCTTCAGATATTCAAATTGAAGTTTGGATTCCAAACTTGATCCATTTACTTGAGTGTTCTCAAAAACATACTTCGATATATTATTCATGGAGACAGAAGGAGTCGAATGTTCCTTATACTCGTAAGCTTTTAGGAAAAGGGTGACAGCTTCATCAGTTTTGCCTCGTATTCTCTCAGCAAATAATAAAAAAGCTAGCACGCCTGATGCTAATGAGTATTTCAATACTCCTTCTGTGAAATAACCCCAGTAGGGCGAATCTATTCGCAATAAAAACACTGATAATAAAGTGAGTGAAATGATCAGCAAATAAAATTTCATTTGTAAGCCAAATGCATTCCATTGACTTTTTACAACACTTAAGAGCTGGAATTTATGCGTTGCAGCTCCTGAAAAAAGCCAGGTAACATAAACCACAGTAAGCATAATAAAATGTTTTTCATTAAGCTTTTCCGGTCTAATATTTTCTATAATCTCGAAGTAGCAGAACAGCGATAGAATAAGTCCGTCAACAAGCAAATAGCTTAAAGAAACTTTTGTAGATTCCGAAAATCTGATTTTTTTGCGTCTCCCCGATATCAAATAATAATAAAATGACTCCAGAACAAATCCGCTTAACATTGCCCATAAAAGCAGCGCACGTGATATGCTTGAAGCATCAAAAACAAGAAGAGTTAGCGATAGAAAGCCAAAGCTTAAGATCAACGATATAGTGAGCTTCCTGAGAGCTTGCCGAAGTTCATGCTGCACTGTGAGACTAAACTTGTTGGAAAGTAAAGCTCCCAAAATAAGAGAGATTGTTAAAAATCCGAGAAGTATGTAATAATCATATTCTAAAAGGAGCGTTCCTTTCCTTATATAGTGAAAAATAAAAAACGTAACAAAGTAAATAAGAAGACTAACAACGTTATTAAGAATGTAATTTGTCTTTCTTTTTATTGTCTTAGTAGGAACGGAATAATTCAAAAAAGAAGTGCTATCTTTTTTGCCGCGAATACGATTGCCCTTAAGTATTTTTTGCTCATTCATAGGAAATTACCTTCGAAATTATTTTTTTACTCACCTTACGCACGAATAAGAGATGACATCTTTTAGTAATCAATTTCAATCATCAAAGTCTGAATGTAAACCTTATTTTGATGCAAATTCGATTTAAAAGTTAAAGATGTCATCTCTATGCACCGAAGTTCTCTGCGTAAGGTGCCTTATTAATTCTAATTTAAAAACGATTATTTTGGTTTTATATTTACGCGGCTCCTAAGAGGGATAGGAAAAGTTAAGTTTACCGCCCGCTAGGGATGGTTTACCTCCCATTAGGGATGGTATCTATAATCTGCTATCTTGTACTCAGCCTCTAATATCTGACTACTTATTAGTGTATTAAATTTTTATAAAAAGAGATGTATTCGGAAAAGTATTTTAAACCCAAATTTTCCATTAGGAAAATTTGCCCTACGGGCCGACAAGTAATAAGTTATTAGAAATAAATGTTTTATCTTAAAAACTAATCTTCCTTAGTCAATATCAAATGTACACAATGCTTGTCGGGGTTAACCCCGATAGTCCCGACCAGGCGCATAGGCGTCAACCTAACGACAAGAAAAAATATTGTGAAACAAAGATATTATTGCTAAATCAATTAAATATTGAAGAAAATATATACAATG
>MHAR01000095.1 GCA_001803045.1 Ignavibacteria bacterium RIFOXYB12_FULL_35_14
TCCTTGCTTTGAGAACCCTAAATTTATTGCCTAGTTTACTGACATTTCTATTGAGTCGTATCTATGACATTTCTATGGAGTTATTACACAATTTTTTATATGATGTGCCCTCGTATCTTGTCCGGGCTAAATAGTTTTGTGATGGTTAGAAAAAAAATAAGAAGGGATTAGCAATCAGCACTAAAAAGAAAATATCTCTCAAAATATTCATCGTCGATAATTAAACCCTACAAGGTTTCTTAGCTTAATGGGAAGGCAAACCTCGGAGGTTTAGGTAGTATGTTTTATGGGTTGTAAATGCATTTATAGTGTATTTCTATTCCCCTATGGTTTTGATATATTTCCAGCAAGAATAGAAAAGGATTAAAATGTCAGAAACATATCAAGCAATAATAACCGGTAATACCATTCGCTGGCTTGTGCCTCCACCAAAAGAAATTGAAACCGGTAAGGAAATATCAGTGGAGATTACTGTTAAAACGAGTGATAAAAAAAACCTTGCCAGAGGTATCGCCATGTATAATTCTTTAAAAAATCTATCTAAACTAAAAGGTGTGATATCTTCAGTTGAAAATCCAGCTGAGTGGCAGAGAGAAATGAGAAAAGACAGAACTCTAGATAGATAAAATGTCTTTCCTTTTAGATAGTAATATCATTATTTATGCTTCTAAGCCCAATAATGAAGTTTTGCGTGAATTTATAAAGCAGAATGTTCCTTCTGTTTCTTTTGTAAGTGTTATTGAAGTTTTGGGATTTAACTTTACTAATAAAGAAGAACAAAAATATTTAGAAGAGTTCTTCAACAATTCAGATGTGCATCTTATTTCGATGGAGATTATTAAAAGAGCCACTTTGCTTAGACAGTTAAGAAAAATATCATTGGCTGATTCAATAGTTGCAGCCACCACTTTAGAAAACAACCTCACCCTAGTAACCCACAACACAAAAGATTTTGATTGGATCGAAGGAATTCAGCTGTTAGATCCTCTTTTGGAAAAGTAAACTATAATGGAAACCCGCGAGGATTTATTTCACTCACAAATTTCTCATATTTTCAAAAAACATTGAAAGGATTTGAGTAATCGCTACTGCAAAAAGAAAATCTCCCAAAACGTTCATTCTCGATACGAATGTAATACTTCACGATGCAACTTCAATCAGACAATTCCAGGAAAATAATGTTGTAGTTCCGCTTCCGGTTATTGAGGAACTTGATCACTTCAAACGTGGCAGCCAGGTAATAAATCTTAACGCAAGAGAATTTGCCAGAACGTTGGATTCACTTACTGGTAAAGCACTTTTCGATGGCGGAATTTCTATGGGCAAAGGTTTTGGAAAAGTCAGCATTGCAATTTCGAAAGGGCTCAATCCTGAGATAAAAGATATATTCAAAGAAGATAATTCCGATCATAGAATCTTGAGCGTTGCTTTCGACCTCAATAAAAGAAAAAATGGTTCTGCGGTTATTCTTGTTACGAAGGATGTTAACTTGAGAATGAAAGCAAAAGCGCTTGGTATTCTTGCTGAAGATTATACCACCGATCGGATTACAAATATTGAAGACCTCTACAGCGGAAAAGAAATAGTTGAAGATTTTAATGATGACATTCTAATAAAATTTTTTCAACCGCCCTTTGACGTCAATGCTAAAGAAATAGTTAAAAAAATAAAAGGTGAAATTCTTCCAAATAAGCATTATATATTTAAAAATAAATTTCGCTCGGTTCTTGCTTGTATTAATCAAGATAAGGACAAGTTTAGAAAAGTTGATAAGAATATAGTTTATGGAATAAAGCCAAGAAACGCCGAACAAACTTTTGCGGTTGATGCGCTCACTAATAATAATATTCCTCTTGTGTCTATGACAGGTAAAGCAGGGACAGGTAAAACTCTTTTAGCGCTTGCGAGTGCTCTTCAAGTAAGAAAAAGTTTCAGACAAATTTTTATTGCACGGCCAATTATTCCGCTTAGCAATAAGGATATAGGATTTTTACCGGGTGATGTACAGAGCAAAATAGAACCCTATATGCAGCCATTGTGGGATAATCTGCGAGTAATTGAAGATCAATTTGGTGAGAATGATAAACAGCATCAGCAGATAAATAATCTTGTTAAAGATGAAAAACTGGTTATTGAGCCATTATCATATATCCGTGGTCGAAGTTTGCAGCGGATATTCTTTATAGTGGATGAGGCACAAAACTTAACTCCGCATGAAATAAAAACAATCATTACAAGAGTAGGCGAAGGAACAAAAATTGTTTTCACAGGTGACATTTATCAGATTGATCATCCTTATCTTGATTCTCAATCCAATGGTTTATCATACCTGATAGATCACTTTAAAGGTGAAAAACTTTATGCTCATATTAATCTAGAAAAAGGCGAGAGGTCGGAGCTTGCTGAGTTGGCAAGTAATCTATTGTGAAAAATGGACTAAAGTCCATACGGTTTTCATATATTGGTTTAACCCCAGTCTTAAGACTGGGGTTAGCGAATATCTTATAGTATTTTGGCTTTAGCCCTGAATTTTAGAATTTAGGATTATGTCATACATAAAACAGGTATTATCCTCCACAATTAATCGTGAGGTTAGTATAGGTTATTAAGCGGTTCGACGAAAAAAAATGTTTTTAATCTGAAATGGATTATAAAAAGAAAGGAAACTTAAAATGAACTGGTTTTTGAAATTATCAACGGCTGTTGTCATAGGAATTCTTCTCACCGGCTGTATTGAGATGCATACTGTTATCACTGTAAAGAAAGATGGTTCCGGCTTAGTTGAGGAAAATATTTTTGTGGGAAAAGAAATCATCAATATGTTTAGGGAATTCGCATCTTCCTTTGGAGATTCTACACAACCTCAGCAGGAATTTAATCTGTTCGAGGAAGAAAAAATAAAGGCAAAAACTTCTGAGTTTGGTGAAGGAATTGAGTTTATTTCGATGGAAAACATTGTTACAGAAGAAAAGGAAGGTTACAAGGCAATTTATAAATTCAAGAATCTCAATCAGGTTAAAGTAAACCAGGATCCTTCGGACGAAATGCCGATGGCTGAACCCAAAGATGGAAGTGAAACAACAACCGAGTATGTATTTTTTAAATTCATAAAAGGCAAACCTAATAGAATAGAGTTTAAGCTGCCCGATGAACCTAAAAAAGATGAAAAAAGTATTGAACAAGCGAAAACTGATGACACAACAGAGACAAATGTTGAAGCTGATTCATCAGATTTTGAGAGTATGATCAAGTTTATGAAAGATATGAAAGCGAAAATTGAGATTCGTGTTGATGGTAAAATTACCAGCACTAATGCAACGCATGTTGACGGTAACACCGTAACATTATTTGATATAGATTTTGCGCAACTAATATCCGATAAAGATAAGCTTGAGCAGTTTAAACAATTTAATCCGGACTCCTTTGAAGAAGTAAAAAAAATAGTTTCGGATATTCCAGGAATAAAAGTAGAATTGAATCAAGAAGTTTTTATTGAATTTGAATAACTAAACCCTTAATTATTAAACGGAGATATTATGAAGAAAACGAAATTTATTATTATCAGCTCGCTGCTATTTTTTGTTGTTGGCTGTTCATCGGAAAAAATTGAAAAGCTTGGTGCGGAGATAAAAGCAAATCAAAAAATAAAAATATCCGAGATATTGAGCACACCCAATAAATTTATCGGAAAGAAAATTCTTGTCGAGGGCAATGTTCTTGATGTTTGTACTGATGCAGGATGCTGGATGGATATAGCGAGTGATGTCCCTAATCAAAAAATAAAAATTAAAGTGAAAGACGGCGATATTATTTTTCCGGTTAAGGCCAAAGGTAAATCTGCTTTGGTTGAAGGAGTTGTTTATTCAATTGAGCTTGACGAAGTGGAAGCAAAAGAATATTTCTTGCATATGGCAGAGGATGCAGGTAAAGAGTTCGATTCAACTTTAGTAACTGGACATATGACGATTTATCAAATCAAAGGTCTAGGTGCTGAGATAAAAATGTAATTTCCCAAGTTGGAAGATGGGAAAATTTTCGGAAAAGTTAATGAAAAGTAGAGTCGACTTTAAATAATTCCTGCGCCAAGCAATAAAGCCAGCACTATAATAAAAACAGAAACTAGGAATTGTACAAGATTCAAGGTAGACTTTTTTAATAGCTTCTTACCAAAATAAGCTCCGATAAAAGCAGAAAGGATTGCCACAACTAAATAGTGAATTTTATCGCTCAATCCTACAGATAAAAATTTAGAAAAGTAAACAGATAACCGTGTCAAATCAACAAGGCAAGCAATAATAACACCGGTTGCAACAAAAGCTTCTTTGTTTAATCCCGCTTTAAGAAGAAAAGAACTGCGTAAAGCGCCTTGGTGGCCGGAAAGACCACCAAAGAAGCCGCTTAAGATCCCACCAATGTAAAGTTTGTTTGAATCGAATTTAATTTCTTTAAGCATTGGAATAATTTCCATGAGTGCAAAGAATATCATCAAAATTGCGATAATGATTTTGATAGGAAAAATAAAAAATTCTTTGTTGAATAGTTGGTATGAGAAAAATGGTGAGAATCCAGATAAGCGAATCATTAATTCAGCGCCAATAAATGCACCAATAATTGCAGGAACGCCAAATCTAAGCGCTACTTTTTTATCTGCTTCCTTTCCTACTAATACAAGCTTGAATATATTGTTGAGTAAATGTACAATTCCAGTTAAAGCGATTGCAATATCAACCGGGAAAAAAATTACGAATACGGGAGTTAGAATTGTTCCCAATCCAAAGCCGGTAAAAAATGTAAGCAGTGATGCTATAAGTGCTGTAGCTGAAATGATTATCAAATCCATGACAAAAAATAAATCTGTAAAGTGAATGAAAAAAAGCCGCCATAAATAAATATGACGGCTCCGTAATACGAGGCAGTCATAGTAGAGGACACTCTATGACTTTACTCCCGATTACTTGATCAATAGCATTTTCCTCACGGATATATAAACACCGGCTTTGATTTTATAGAAATAAACGCCGCTTGGGTAATTTGAAGCATCAAATGCTATTTTATGATAGCCTTTATCTTGCTGTTCATTTACAATCACTTCGATTTCCTCTCCTATTCCATTAAGCAAAACGAGTTTAACATCATTTTTTTCCTTAAGAACATATCCAATATTAGTCGTTGGATTGAAAGGATTTGGATAATTTTGCTCAAGCGCATATTCATCTAAATCTCTAACATCAATTTCAACGATATTCGAATATTCATAAATTCCACTGAAATCAACTTGTTTTAATCTGTAGAAATATTTTGAATCGACAAGGTCATTATCAGTGTAAGAATAGTCATTCTGAGTTGTTGTTGTTCCAGAGCCTCTAACAAAACCAATAGTAACAAAATCACTATTCTCAACTCCTCTTTGGATTTCAAAACCATTATTGTTTAGTTCTGTTGCAGTTATCCATCTAAGAATTACATTTCGATTGTCTGCTTGCGCTGTAAAAGAAATTAATTCAACTGGCACAACGTATGCACCGATCAGATTTCCCTCATAATGACATTTTTCCGCACATGATGTAGTGGGATCTGGTTTTTCAATATTATGTGGATACCAGCTTAATCCCTCGTTATATTTTACGGCTAAAGGTCTAACCCGATTATTTTCGGTCCATCTGAAAACATCATGGACGTCGTTACCCAAACCTGCCGATCTGCCAAAGCCGGTTGCATGGCATGAAATACAATCAACCGTTGTATGCTGTGGGTAATGATTACTTGGAGAATGACAAGTTTGGCACTTTACATCACCTTCAACTTGCCAATCATATTTTCTACCAGGATATGAGTGAACATCAACATGACAATTTGCACAGTTTAGTGTTTGGTGATTCGAACTTAGGAGTGATTCATAATACTGCGGATGACGTTTAATATTGGTTGCTTTAGCTTTAGTAAAAGGCGGTGTCTCCATTATGAATCCACTGACAGGTGGCCTGTAATAACCGATATGGCATGATCTGCATATATCATTAGTTGATTGTAAGTTACTGCTCGTCCAGAAGTTGTGCGATACGACGTTTGTTGTCCAATCTATCGACCACTCACTCTTTGCAGCAGCATTTGGAAAAGGACCTTCGCCATAAGTGTGAAGACTATCCCAAATGGAAATTAAATCTCCGCTATATTTCTGAATATACTGCGCTTTAAAATGACAAGTTGCGCAAGTTGCATGACAACGACTGCATGTTTTATCATAATTCTCACCAGCATTTTCACCATTAATCATTCTTACTTTAGATGTTTTTAGTCGCCAAATTTGGTGGTGGTTAGATGTATCATACGCTGCTTTGGTTGGATGGCAGCCACTTTTATTACAGGACATCGAAGCGGCAGTGTAATAATTTCTGGTTCTTGGTGATCCGTCTCCATTTGATGTAGTGTCGCTTTTTGAAAATCTTGCCCAACTACCATAGTTTTTAGACAAGGTATGACTGAATAAATTTGTTGAATTGATATCAGTATGACAAGCAACGCATTCCAGAGCATGGTGCAAACTGCTATTGTACTGCAGTGAATCAACATAAAGCGGGATTATCTCTGTTCCACCCGATACAGTAATGGTTTTTTGAAGGGTGGGATTAGAATGGCACAGGTAACATTGGTCTCTAGTAATTTGTGCGTTACATATTGAAGTAATGCAAATTACGAGAAACAGAACTATATGAACGTATATTTTTTTCATGGTAACCTCATGTAAGTAATCCAATTAATTAGTTTGATTAAAAAGAATTAATAAACATGCCGGGTCTAAGCCCGGCAAAGTTACACGAAGTTACAATACCAGTAGTAATGTGCTTCATTCATGTGGTTCAACAAAGTTATCACTGTAGAAATGTAAAGGATAACTATTATTGACACGGTTTTTATTTTTTGAACAACGATAACCGTATTTAATATTTCATTCCCCATTATAATTCATTTTTAATACTTTTTAGAATTTGGCATTATCGCACCAACGCCATTTTCTTAGACATTACAACATTTTGATTTGCTATCATTCTGTAGATGTAAACACCACTTGATACATCATAACCATCTACGGATTTTGCATCCCATGTAAGGTTATAATTTCCGGCATCCAATTCATCATTGAGAATTATATTTACCAGTTCGCCGCTAATCGAGTAAATCTCAACTTTAACATTAGATCTTTGAGGAACACTGAATGAAATTGTTGTAGCTGGGTTAAAGGGATTCGGATAATTTTGTCCCAATGAAAAATTACTTGGAATATTGCTATTCGCAACTTGAATACCGCTTACACCGTATAGAATCTGATAGTATCTCCACAGAGTATCAGCAAGAGCTAAGTCTGTAGCTTCAGCCCAATTCGTTAAAGATGCATCAGTAATTCCAAAGTTTGAACCCGGACCTCTTGTTCCTTGACCGTTTCTATGACAGGAAACTGCGCATGTGTTTAACATTCCGTTTGTTGATCCCGAAAAATTTAATGTAGCATTTGGTCTGATTGGAATAAATGAATGATTAGAAATGTCATAAGATTTTGCTGTTACTGCATTTTGTGTCATATGACAGTTAACGCACTGGCTAATTGTTTGCGGATGTTTTGTGTGATTATTTATTCCTGCTGTTTCCGTTGCTTTGGTTGCATGGCAGCTAACACAACCTGTACCAGGTGTTAGCGAATAGAAATCTTGTTTTAATTGATGAGGATAAGCTGTCACTTGGTGTGGATCGTGGCATGAAACGCATGTGATTCCAATTGTTGAGTTATAATGCTTAGCTTGTTTATAATCCTGCCATTGCTGGTGATGCTGCTTTGAATTTTTACCATCCGGCCATAAACCAGGCACAAGTGTAATGTAATTCATTAGATCCTCACCAACAGGATAAGTGACATTTGTAGTTTCGTCATAGGGATATTCATAAGCATGATTTTTACTTGAACCTCTAAAGTGACATTGTCCACAGACTTCTAATTTTCTATCATATGAAAGACTTTGTAAATTATTAACGTGTCCGGATCCAGCGATTGATGTACGCGGACCATGGCAAGACTCGCAACCCACTATAATATTAGCATCTGAGCCATTATTTCCCCAGGTATAAACCCAAGAAGTGTCAGTACCAACCACATTAGTTGCTACTGTACCAACTTTTGAATTTGGTACAACGTGGCATCCAGCACAATTTTTGTCCCATGATTTTTTTCTAAACGCATTATCTATCGGTTTTAGTATACCAGTGGAGGTAAACCAGTTTTGAGGGTTATAAGTCACCCAGTCGCCTGTTGAATTATCGAGGTATCCTTTTAAGTTCCATTGAACAGGAGTGATGTAATAGCTGCTTTCAATTTTAACAAGATATCTTTGCTTCCATCCGCCTCCGTATGTGTAAACAACTTGATATTCTACTTGGCTTCCGGTTGTCGGATTTAATTGAACATAGTAATTAGCTCCATCAACTCTAAAAGTTACTGTAGCATTACCATAACTAGCTCCCATTGATACAGTTTGAGCATAATTGCCTTTCATTGTTGTTGCGTCTGGTGGCAAATGGATTTTAGCATGAAGCGTATTTTGCCAGGAACTAAAGCCAGGGAATGTGCGAAGTGCTGTAGTATGACAAGGTTGGCAGGTTTCAACACCCACATAATCTTGTCCAAAAGAAATTGATGTAATCACAGCGCTCATAAGTAAAACCAGGGCGATCCGAGAAACTCGTAAACTCATTTTCATATAATTTTCCTAAAATATTATTGATTTTCTATCTCAAACCTATAACTCTTATTTTTAAGAATAAAGAAAACAATAATGAAAAATTTTTCATTATTTAAATGTGTAACTAATACGAATTGATGTTATTTTATGAATGCTTAGAGAATAAATTGATATGAAGATACTAATTGCCGAAGATGAATTACCGCTTGCGAATTCACTAAAGAAAAACTTTATGGAGGAAGGTCATCAAGCAATTATTGCCCTTGATGGTGAAGAAGCGATTTCTATAACAACTCAAAATAATTTTGACGTTATTGTTCTTGATTGGCGGATGCCAAAGTTAACAGGTATTGATGTTCTCAGACAATTAAAAAGCAGCGGCAATAAAACACCAATTATTCTCTTAACTGCTCTAAGCCGGATTTCAAATAAAGTAGAGGCATTAGAGCTCGGTGCCGATGATTATCTTACAAAACCGTTTTCATTTGAGGAACTTTTGGCGAGAATCAAAGCGGTAATAAGAAGATCACAGCCATCTTCAGAGATTATTACCCTCAACGGAATTACTTTGAACTTAGTTACTAGAAAAGTTAATACTTCAACCCGTCATGAGATTAAACTAAGGGATAAGGAGTTTGAGCTTCTTCTCTACCTCATAAAAAACAAAGGAACTATTGTCAGTAAAGAAGAGCTATGCCGTTGTGTTTGGGAATTAAATTTTGTTCCGCCCACAAACATTTGTGAATCTACTGTTAGGAATTTGCGCAAGAAACTTGAGGAAGCCACCGGCAGAAAGTTTATTAAAAATGTTTATGGAGAAGGGTACACACTAATTGCAGATTAACATAAAAAAACCATTACTTACCGATACTGTTAGGCGATTCCTTTTCTGGAATGCGGGTGTCTTTTTATTCATCCTGCTTTCTTTTAATATTTTCATGATTTTCATAACTGATTACATGCTGAATAGAAATCTTGATAACAGTATTCGTCATGAAATGAAAAACGTGTTAAAAACATTAGAAATTAGAAATGATTCTCTAATTTTATTAACAACTAAAGAACTTGAGGAAGATGATTTCAGAGAAGTGAAAGAGAGTTCATTCTTTTTACAAATAGTTGATTCGAATGGAAAGTATATCATAAAAAGTGAAAACTTTGATGGAATACGTGTTATCCCATTCGATCATTCAACAATTCAAAATAACTATACCTTTTACGATTTAAATAATGGTAAAGATGAACTTCGCACGGGCTATTATCGCTTTGTTTCTGCTAATGAAAAAGTTATTGCGCATATGCAGCTTAGTGTATACAGAACCGAGGCGAGTTTAACAATCCGCGATATAATAATCTTTAATCTTCTCAGCTTACCTGTTCTTTTTATCATAGTAATAATTGCAAGTATTTTCCTTGTTAGGAAATCAATGTCTCCTATAAAAGAAATTATACATACTGCTGAGAAAATTTCTGCACAAAACCTTAATGAGAGAATCAACTATAAGGCTGAATCTTCGGACGAAATTGGAAGGTTAAGAGACACGCTGAATAATTTATTTGAACGGCTTGAATTACAGGTGAATCAAATTTCTCAATTTACAGATCATGCATCTCATCAGCTGATGAATCCTTTAACAATAATTAAGACAGAACTTGATTATGCACTGCGTAAGGATAGAAGCATAGATGATTATAGAAATTCTCTTGAGCAGTTAAAAGAGCAAACGGAGAAGATGATAAAAATAATCAGTCATCTTTTAATAGCATCCAAACAGCAGGAAGAACAAAAACTGACCAAATCGTTATTTAATCTTTCGAAATTAATTACCAAAGAAATAACTGAAACGTATAAGAACAATAACATTTCTTTAGATATAGAACCGGAGATATACCTCCGAGGTAATTCTGAGACTTTTTCAATTGTGCTGGATAATCTGCTGGATAATGCGGTTAAGTACTCAAACAGCATTTCGCAAATAAAAGTTACTTTAAAAAAATTCAATGGAAATATTGATCTTCGAGTGAGCGATAGTGGAATTGGGATTCCTCAAGGTGAAAAGGATAAGGTGTTTGAAAAGTTCTTCAGAACGGAAAAGGCAGATGAATTAGGAATAAAAGGATTTGGTTTAGGATTAAGTGTGGCTAAATCTATTATTACCCAGATGAGCGGAAATATCTATGTTGAAGATAACTACCCGCGAGGTTCAATATTTACAATTCGCCTCCCGGAAGTTAGAGTTGAGTAGAAAAATATTAGTGTTTGTTTTTATTAGTGTTCATTAGTGTAATTCGTGGCAACTGTTTTTGCCACGAATGTCACGAATATTCACAAATTACTTACGCAAAGCTAAATATTATCTCCTCTGCTAATCAAGTAATTAAGAACGCAGTTAATTAAATTTACATAAGAAAACAAAGGTTAGATTTCAATCTAAATGGAAATAGCAGTTTTACTTTCAGGCGGAGTTGACAGCTCAGTTGCGCTGAGACTTCTGAAAGATCAAGGCCATGATCTCACAGCATTCTATTTAAAAATTTGGCTGCAGGATGAGTTTTCATTTCTCGGCGAATGCCCCTGGGAAGAGGATTTAAAGTTTGTTAAGGCCGTTTGTGAACAGAGCCAAATTCCACTTGAGATTCTTTCACTTCAAACAGAGTATTGGGAATCTGTTGTAACTTATACCATTGAGGAAATTAAAGCAGGTAGAACACCTAATCCAGATATGTTTTGCAACAGCTTAATTAAGTTTGGGCAATTCTATGACAAAATTGATTCGTCATTTGAGAAGGTAGCCAGCGGGCATTATGCAAACGTAATTTTTAATGGAGATTCGAAAAAATATTTTCTAACCCAGTCTCCCGATCCCGTTAAAGACCAAACCTATTTTCTTGCATATCTTACCCAGCAGCAGTTATCAAGAGCGTTATTCCCCATTGGTGAATATGATAAGAAACAAATCCGAAAACTGGCAGAAGAATTCAATCTTCCAAATAAAAATCGAAAAGACAGCCAGGGCATTTGTTTTCTTGGACAAGTAAAGTTCAATGAATTTGTAAAGCATCATCTTGGAGAAATTCCTGGAGAGATAATTGATTTGGACACCGGAAATAAAATGGGGCATCATAACGGATATTATTTTTACACCATTGGGCAAAGATCGGGTTTAAAACTTTCTGGAGGTCCATGGTTTGTAGTTGGAAAGGACATTAAGCGAAACATAATTTACATTTCACGCGAGAACAAATCGCTGAGAGAGAAAAACGAATTTTTGGTAGGGAAGTTTAATTGGATTTCCGGATCGAAACCCGAAAATGAAAAATTAGAAGTGAAAATTCGTCATGGTGCAAAAAAATTTGAATGTAAAATTAGTTTTAACGATGATGATTCCGCTTTGGTAAATATGAATGAGGCAGATTCTGGAATTGCACCAGGGCAGTTTGCGGTATTTTATGATAATGATTTGTGCTTGGGTGGAGGAGTTATTTTATAATTTTTTAACTGCTCACGAAGTTGCAGAAGATTTTTCCTTAGCTGCTGATCATAATGCAGTTTTGCATATGATGTCCGAAATTTATTTTGGCTAAGAAACTGAATGTTGGTTTTAATCCATTCCATATCAGAAAATTTTTTACCACACATATTTTCCCACTCGTTTCGTAAAAGTCGTGAGCGCGAACTAAATCCTTTTTTACCAATATGCACTAAGTCTGCATCGCATAATATTTTTTCCAAAAGATTAGAAGGCTTTTGTGGAATTTTTGTGGAACGAATCATTTGAGCGATCCTACTAATTTTACTTTTTGGATAACCTTGTTCGAGTAAATAATCTTTACAAACTTCAGCACTTCTCTCTTCATGGTCTTCATAATTATCTATATATCCCATATCGTGGAACCATCCCGCTACTAAAAGCATCTCCATTTCTTCAGAAGTTGTTCCCAAATATTTTCCAATCTTCTTCACCTCTCTTACTACTTCCAATGTATGAACTAAATCATGATAAGTAACTCCTTCTGGAAGAGAATTATTAAATTTCTCTATAACATATTTCGAAACTTTAATTACGATTGAATTCATGTGTGCGTATAAATTATATTTCAAGTTAGATATTATTTGATAAAAAGGGAATGGTATTATAAACCACTATGACGAAACAGACACTCAAACGATTAAAAACTATGCAAATATAATTATTAGCTTACTTTGTTTTGAATTCTATACGCCTATTCAGACTTCTGCCTTCAATTGTCTTATTATCTGCAATAGGATTGGATTCCCCAAAACCTTTTACTTCCAATCTTTTCTTACTGATGCCGTTAGCTACAAGATAATCCATTACAATTTTTGCTCGGCGTTCAGATAAGTTAAGATTATACGTTTCACTCCCTATGCTATCGGTATAACCCTGGATTTCAATTTTAAGATCCGGATTTTGGGTAAGTACCTGTACCGCATTCAATAAAATTAAAAAGGATTCTTTTGTAAGCACAGCACTGTTAAAATCAAAATTGACTCCAACTAAAACCCATTTCTTTTCCATCGCAGTTATTGGGTTTTCTACAATGATTTCCTTAATAACTTCTGTTGGAAGATTGTCTTTGACTATTTTTTCGACATCTTGAATTGTCAGCGGATTTAAAGGTTGAGCGTTAACAGTTACGCCGGTGTACAGATCGCATTTTTGTGATGGTTTACCTTTTGAGAAATAATATAAAACACCAAGATTGAAATTCATATAAGTATCGCAGTTAGTTCCAAATAATCCTTTATGTTCGTGAGTATCATTTTCTCCGTCGAGTTTATTAGAGGAAGGAGTGAAATAACCAGCTTCCGAAATAACTCTCCAATTCTCGCTAATTCTCCACTCAGCGCCGGCTCGCAGATTCATCTGATACTCTAGAAAATTATCATTGAGTTCAGGCTCAGAAGCATTTTTAGGTTTGAAATAAATTCCTGCGAATCCAGCTCCAAAGTAAGGTGAAACAGGATCACAAGGAACGAGATAATAGAGCAGATCAAGCGAAGTTGAAATTAAGCTAACGGATTCTTTCTGATAACCGGATGTGGTATTATAAAATGATTCCAGATAATTATAATTGCCAAGAAATCTTAGCGCTACATTTTCTGAGAAATTTCGTTGAAGAGATACGTAGGCTCCATAGTTTTCCGTTCCCGAGTACGAGTTTGACCAAATGCTCATAAATCTCGGGTAGGTTCCTCCAAATCCAAATGCCCAACTACTTTCAGACAATTGTGCCGGAGCATTATTGGTAATAATCAAAACAACATAGAGAAGTAAAAGCTTATTTAATTTTTCCATTTCATTTTTCCTTAAAAAGTACTATCACAAATTGAAAATTAACAACTTAGGTGCCAGATTGACAGCAATTAAAAGTGGGCTGCTTAGTATCTATTTTTGTACGTATTTGTGAGCTATATCTGATTTTGGATGGAAAGTAGATCAAAATTGAGTAAATTTTTCTGAGATTTTTTTGAAAAATTAACCTGTAACTGAATTTTAATTATGTGGATATCATAGATCACAGTCGGTAAAAAATTGAACTCATACGAAATATTTATATTAACCAGCGAATGGCGCGATCAAAAAGGCAGAAACGTTATTTTGCTCTTTGGTTTGTCGAATGAAATCGGACCAGTTGAAATCATTATTGATCGAATCAAAACAGTTTTTTTCGTTAATCGCAATGTGCAGTTGCCAGATTTGAACGTTCAATATGAAAGAAAGGAAGTTCAGCTTAAATCATTTGGTGGAAATGATGTTGATGCATTATACTTCTTTACAAATTATGATTTAAAGCAAACGGCAGAATTACTTCACAAAAATGATATCACCACTTATGAATCAGATGTTGATCCTGTAAAAAGATTTTTAATGGAAAGAGGAATAAATGCCCAAATAAGAGTGACAGGAGAGCCTATTCAAAAAAACAGACTTACAGTTTTCAAGAATCCTAAGGTTGAACCATGTCAGAGTAATCCTCGGTTCAAGGTTTTTTCACTTGACATTGAAACGGGTTCAAAGCCGAATCAGATTTATTCAATTGCCGTTCATCTTACTACCGATACACAAGAATTGAAGAAGGTTTTTCTTGTGGCTAATCAAAATAAAAATCTTCCCGAGTATGTTGAGATCTCCCCATCAGAAGCAAATTTGATTCAAAGTTTTGTGAATTGGTTTAAGCAAGTTGATCCGGACATAATAATCGGCTGGCATATAATAGGATTCGATTTGATGTTTCTCGAAGCGAAAGCAAACGAACATAGAATAAATTTTACTTTAGGCAGAGATGATTCGGCAATTGTTTTACGCAGCCGGAAAGCGGGCAGTTACTTCGCATACATTCCAGGGAGAATTGTTATAGATGGACCGGCTGCATTAAGAAATTCATTCTATTCTTTTGAAGATTTTAGATTAGAAACTGTTTCGCAAGTACTTCTTGGAAAAGGTAAGCTTATAACCTCCGAAGATAGACCTTCTGAAATTGACAAACTATTTGAAGAAGATAAAGCCAAGCTCTGTGAGTACAATTTGAATGATGCAGTGCTTGTTTCTGAAATTTTTAGTAAAACCGGCTTAATCGATTTGCTTGTTAAGCGATCGCAAATCTCCGGATTACTGTTAGATCAGTTGGGAATGATGTCGGCGGCATTCGATCATTTTTACTTACCCAAAATTCACCGGGCTGAGCTGGTTGCCCCAAATGTGAATGATGTAATTATAAGCGAGCATGCAGCGGGTGGTTATGTTGTTGAACCCATTCCCGGAATTTATCATGATGTTATTGTGCTTGACTTCAAAAGCTTGTATCCTTCAATCATTCAATCATTTAAAATTGATCCCGTGTCTCGGCTGTTCTCACACATTGGCACAATAACGACTCCCGAAGGATACAAGTTTTCCGCAAGTTTACATTTCCTTCCAGGGTTCATCAACGAACTAATGAAGAAACGAATTGAAGCATCGAAGGTTGGCGATGTGCATCTTTCTCAAGCAATAAAAATTTTAATGAACAGCTTTTATGGTGTAATGGGTTCTAACGGATGCAGGTTTTATCATCCGCACCTTCCAACTGCGATAACCGGAACCGGCAAGTGGCTTTTGCTTCAAAGCAAGGATTATCTCCACAAGCAGGGTTATGAAGTAATTTACGGTGACACAGATTCGCTGTTTGTTAAGCTTAAGGAAGGTGAAGGTGACGATGCAAAAACAAATGGCGAACGAATCGCATCGGAACTGAATGATTACTGGAAGAAAAGATTGAAGGATGAATTCAGTGTTACATCTTTTCTCGAACTTGAATTTGAAAAATACTACAGCCGGTTTGTACTTACTCCATTACGCGGAGGTGAGCAGGGTGCAAAAAAACGTTATGCTGGGCTTCTTAAAATTAATGGTCAGGAGGAATTGGAGTTTGTAGGAATGGAGTTTGTCCGCTCCGATTGGACAAAGCTTGCAAAGGAATTTCAAGTTCAGCTTTACATGAAAGTTTTTAATGATGAGGATGTAAGAGATTGGATAAGAAATGTGGTTAATAAAGTGAACCGCGGTGGGTATGATGATAAGCTTGTTTATCGGAAAAGATTAAGAAAAGAAATTGATGAATACCAGAAAAGCGGTCCGCCACACGTTAGAGCCGCAAGAATGATTAACAAAACAAGCGGAACAGTTGAATATGTTATTACTAAACGAGGACCCGTTCCTATCGAGCTTACCCATGGCGATTTAGATTATCAGCACTACATTGAAAAGCAATTAAAGCCAATCGCGGATTCTGTTCTTGGACTGTTAGGCGAGTCATTCGATTCTATAATCAAATCCCCTCAGTTGGATTTTTTTGATTGAAAGTTACTTTTATTATTCAGATGCCTTTTTTTAGAATTCCCACATTAGTACAGCTTTTGAAACAATAACAAATACCGTTGATATAATTGAGCTGTTTGTTCATTTACATAAGAAATAATGATATTTCGAAATCGGGGTGAAGCCATATCAATATTGTAATTGCAATTATTAGAAAAGGAATGTAAAAATGGTTTTTATCTACATAGCATTGCTAACATTTTATTTGATTTCACTTGTATTGCTGCTGCTTATTATATCCTCAGCACCAACATTTATTAGTGTAAAGAGAAAAGATCAATTGGAAGGACGTTCATCGGATGTATCTTTCTTTAGAACGTAAAGAATCGCTCCCTTGCAATAAAAAAAGCGTGAAGTTTAAGTCCCTCACGCTTTTTGTTCTAAATGAAATGTGAAGTTATCTTTTATCTATTGGAGCATGAGCACGTTTTGTTGCTCCGGTGTAAATTTGCCGCGGTCTGTAAATTCTTGTACCGGGAGTTTCACGCATTTCTTTCCATTGAGCAATCCAGCCGGGCAAACGGCCTAATGCAAACATTACTGTAAACATGTTGGTCGGAATTCCCATTGCACGATAGATTATTCCGCTGTAGAAATCTACATTAGGATAAAGTTTTCTTTCAATGAAGAAATCATCTTTCAATGCAATCTCTTCCAAATTCTTTGCAATGTCTAAAAGCGGGTCGGACTTTCCAAGCTGGCCCAAAACTTTATCGGCAGATGCCTTTAGAATTTTTGCCCGAGGATCAAAATTCTTATAAACACGATGACCAAATCCCATCAGCTTAAAGCCGGAGGATTTATCCTTTGCCATGTTCATGTACTTCTTGTAGTCACCGCCGTCAGCTCTGATGTGCTCTAACATTTCAAGTACTTCCTGGTTTGCACCGCCGTGCAATGGTCCCCAGAGAGCACAAATTCCGGCCGATATTGATGCGAACAAGTTTGCTTCGCTGCTTCCAACCATTCTAACAGTTGATGTGCTGCAGTTCTGCTCGTGATCTGCATGAAGAATTAAAAGAAGATCGAGAGCTTCCTCTACAACCTTGTTGATTTTATATTCTTCGGAGGGTACTGCAAACATCATGTTAAGTAGGTCGCCTGAATAACTAAGATGATTTTGAGGATAAATGTACGGCTGCCCAATTGATTTTTTGTAAGAAAAGGCAGCAATAGTTTTCAGCTTTGCAATCAACCTTGCAATATTGATTTCGAGATCGGTCTTGTAATCGAACTCGGGATAGAAAGCTGAGAGTGAATTAACCATTGAAGAAAGAATTCCCATTGGATGAGCGGTAGGCGGAAATCCTTCGAAAAATTTTTTCATATCTTCATGGATCAAACTATGATGTGTCAGTTTGAAATTAAAATCATCCAGTTCGGCTTTGGTAGGCAAGTGGCCAAAAATTAAAAGATAAGCCACCTCAACAAAATTTGATTTTGCGGCTAGCTCGTCAATTGGGTAGCCGCGGTACTGAAGTATGCCGCGTTCGCCATCGATGAAAGTAATTGCACTTAAACAGGAGCCAGTGTTTCCATAACCACTGTCGACGGTTATCGCACCGCTATCTGCTCGCAACTTGGTAATATCTAGTCCAACCTCCTTTTCTGAGCCAATCATAATAGGAAGGTTGTACTCTTTTCCCTGAAGAAGCAGTTTAGCGTTTTCGCCTGTGTATACCTTAGAGGTTTCCATAACAATCCCCACAAGATGTTTTGAAATAAATTAATTAGTTAGAATTTATTCTTCTTAGCATTCGAAGATGAAAAAAATATTCAGATGCTAAATAAATAATTATTCCTATTGCAATCTAAAAAGGACTGCCATTATTATCAATTGCTATTTTGAAAAATCAGCATAGGCAAGGTATTTTTTCTCCGTTTCAGAAAATTGATAAACCTTCAGGTTTTTGATAATTACCAGCCGAGGATATCTTGTAATCGTCAGCAAAGATTCTAAAAATGTTTTGATTTCAGCAAAAATTTAAACAATTAGCCGTCCTCAGAATTGTCTGAATAAAAAAAACTATCGGCATATAAATTGGTTAATAGGCAAAGATCAATCCAGCATTTTGAAAAAACTAATCCGGGAGTTATCAATGAAACTGAAAATAATCTTTTTTATTCTACTTCCTTCTATTTTTGTTTATCCACAATATTTTGGTGAAAGAACTGCAGAACAGAATTTTGAACAATCCGGATTATATTTTAAAAGCCATTACTTAAATACCTTTGGACTATATAACTTCAACAAAATTGCCGCCGGCTTTTTCAATGATCCGTTTCTCAATCTTTATATTAATCCAGCCATTGAACCCGATTTAGATGAAGACGAACTGTTGTTTTATATTGATTTTAGAGGCGATCGAACCGAAGTGCCGATTGTAAATAATTATGTAGTGCCTCTATATTACTCCAGCATGGTTTATAGACCATGGATTGACCCAAGATGGTTTACAATCAGCCGCTCAGAACCAGAACCAATTTTTTCTTTCGGCATTTTAAACCATCCACTAAAGGATATAACTAATAATTTTTTTATTGGAGGAACATATCAGCTTATAAACAGGGAGGAAAAATTCTATTCGGTTCCTTACGGAATTTATTATCCAAATTATTATTACGACGCTTTAGGCGTTAGAGCCGAAGGTCTTAACCCCATACCAGTAACAGACCGTTATGCCGGTAAAGACGAGCTTTCAACAGTTGGACACCTGTTCTCTGCATTTGCAGGGTATAAAGTAACTGATGAGTTGAGCGCCGGATTATCGCTTAACGGTGTAATTCATTCACGTGATGGCGAATATGCAAATAATTACCAAGATGAATTTGGTACACAGGATGACTATGATCATTCTTCACTTAATGCTCAATCCCGGTTTCAGGATTATGATCATTTGGATTTGAGCGCGGGTGTATTGTATAGTCCCACCGAAAAATTTTCAGTTGGTGCAAAGGTTGGTTACCTAAGCGGTAAAGCCGAACAAACCTACTCATCAACCCACAATTATTTTTATCAATACAAGCAGCCAAATGTTACCGATGAATGGAGTTACAGTTTTAGCGATTATCAGAATAACCAAAAGTGGAAACAGGATGGGAGTTCAAAATATTTAAGCATTAATTTCATCCGTCATGTCGCTTCAGATAAAGAGTTTTCGGGTTACTATCGATACACTAATTCAGATATTGATTTAAAAAATTCTACCAGAATACTTGACACCTCGTTTTATACCTCGCGATATTATAATTCGTGGGATACGGCATATTACACTTACAACGGCAGGAGTTTTACTTCCGATAACAGAAACGGATTTGGGACCAGAAAAATGCTTATGCATGAAGCTATGATAAATTATTTATGGAAGCTCACTGAAAAAGTAAGTGTACAGGCAGGAGTTTATTTTAACTATTCGAATTCAACTGTTAATTCATCCGAACCGGTGACTGCTATGAGAAGGTCAGAATATCATTACAATTACAAAATCAATGCTTACAACTATATTTATGAACTTTATGAACACAAAACGCTCGAATGGGAATATGAAGCCAAGGCATGGACATTTCAAATTCCAATAGTTTTTAACTTCATGCTAAATGATAATTTTGAACTAGTACTCGGATTTAACAGAATATTAAATGGCTGGGAAATCGAAGATAGAACAACTGCATACTTTACAAGGCGGGAGAAAAATGATAACGGGCAAGTTACTGTTGAAACTAATTTCGGTGAAAGATATACCCAGCCCACAGAAAAGATAACTGAAGATTTTGCAAAAGTCATGACGGGAGTAAATGTTAACCTGACAAAAGCCTTAAAGGTAAATTTGCTTCTGGATCCGGAATTTGACGACGAGTTCAGATTAGCCCAATGGTGGCTTGGATTTACGGCAAGACTATAAATTCTGATAAACAAAAAATGGGTAATGAAATGAAACAAATCATTGTTTTTTCTATTATGCCGCTTTTTGCCGGATGTGAAACATTAGATTTTTCGGAGGACACAATACAGAATGTTGAATCTGGAAGTTATTCGGGTATTTTCGTTTTTACTCAAAAAAATAACGTCAGCCAAGGAAAAGTAAAATTCACATTTACAGATAATTCATATACCTGTGTGCCTGAGATTGAATTCTTACCCCCTATTGGAGGTGGCAAATATGATCTGATAGGTGAGAAAATTATTCTTACCGATTTAAGTCCTCATAGAGCCCATTTTGATTGGTCGCTAATACTAAATGGTGAATTTCTATTTACTAGAAAAGACAAATCAATAATTCTATTCCAAAAAGATAAGAAGAGGGAGCGGCAGCGGTATGTCAAGTTAACAAAATCCACGGCAGATAGTTTATTTTCTGAAATTATGCAAGGTTTGGAATGATTGGATTTAACGTGAAAGAAAATTATTACCGTTTAATAATAGCAAGATTACCAGGAGGTTAATATGAAAAAGAATACGATTATGTTTCTCATCATAATTACTTCGTTCAATTGTTTTGATTCAATAACAAATTATAATGAGGTTTCCCTTGGTGAAGAATTTAGTATGCGGGTTGGCGAATCGGCTGTTATTTCAAATTACGGTGTAGAGATAAAATTCGATTCAGTAGCTGAAGATTCAAGATGCCCTACGGATGCAATGTGCATTTGGGCAGGAAATGCCGTTGTGATTTTACAGTTGAAAGAATCAGATCGAAACGAGCAGAGCGTTAAATTAAATACGTTTTTAAATCCTAAAGATGTAGAATTTTCAGATCTTATAATTGAGTTGAAAGGGCTGTCGCCATATCCACAATCCGATGTAATAATAAATCCAAATGATTACGTGGCGAAGTTGGTTGTGAAAAAGAAAGAAAATTAATTCCTAATTTTAGGTTAAGGTTACAATTAGGTTTCACATATCATCATTAAATAATGGCAGTTTTACCAAAACATCTGAGCCGTTCGTATTACAAATTAAGAATCATTGTAACTTTCTGTGTGGTCACAGTTGTATTGGTAATATTGATGTCGCAGATAAGCTATGTATTCATCCGTAAAATTTATCTTGATCAAATTGGAGATCAGGTGATGAGTTCGGTAAAATCGATTTCAAAGCAGATTGATGCATCATACTTAAATCTTCTTGAGCTTGGAATGCCGACATTATCGACTAGTAAATATTTCGCTGAGATATTTAACAATAATTTGAGCGATGATACGACAAACGCCGCATTTCTTTTCAACGCCGATTTCAAAGTCTACGTCCATTCTCATACTAACTTCAAATCCGGAAGAGAATATAGTCAGCTTATGCTTTTCAAGGAGGAATTTATAAAGCTTAAGGAAGGGGAAAGCGCTGTAACCTTGCCGTTTAAGGGAGATGACGGCGACTGGTATCTGCTAAGCTTCTTTAGAATAAGAGACAATATTTGGCTCGGTGTGAGAGAAAGTGCGTATCGATTGGAGCGAGTTGAGGATTTCTCAAAAATTTTCTGGTTGATTGGAATAAGCGGTACATTATTAACAATTCTTACAGGGTGGTTATTATCACGCTCAATTACACAGCCGCTCGATAAGCTGGTAAAATTCAGCAATCAAATCGGCAAAGGAGATTTCAGCACTTCGGTACTAAAAAATCTAAGGGGAGAAATAAAACAGTTAGCTGGTGCAATGGAAAAAATGCGCGATGATTTGTCCAATAATCAAAAAGAAAAAGAAAACATGCTTGCGCAAATCGCTCATGAAATTAGAAACCCGCTGGGCGGAATTGAGCTTCTTACTAATCTTACCAAGGAAGATTTGGCTAAGGGAAAAGTCAAGGAAGAATATCTGAATAAAATCTTGTCGGAAATAAATAGCCTGAAATCTCTTATTTCCTCTTATCTCAATTATTCAAGACCATCACCTGCAGCGCCTTCACTTACAGATATTGCAGAAGTTGTCGATGAAGTAAAAAATATATTCCAGAATGAAATAAAAAGAAAAAATGCTAAGCTTGAGCTGAACATGGAGCTAAGTAAGCTTTGGTTCGACAATAGCCATCTGAAGCAGATTGTTACTAATCTTTTTAGCAATGCACTCGAGGCAATAGAAATCAATGGGAAAATAAAAATTCATTCGTTCGCTAAAGACAATAAAAATTATATTTTATTCAATGACGATGGCATAGGCATTGCGAAAGAAAATATAACCAGAATTTTCGATCCATTTTACACAACAAAGAAAGATGGTACGGGATTAGGTTTAGCTATCTGCAAAAAACTATGTACAGAGAATAAAGCGCGGTTGGAAGCAGAAAGCAGCGTTGGAACTGAAACAGCATTCAGAATAATAAAAGAGTCGAATGATGAATAATGACGGAATAATAATTATTGAAGACAACAGCACTATGCGCTTGGGTATTGAAGAAACGCTGCGGAGAGAAGGCTACAATACTATTTCATTCGATAATGGTTTATCTGCACTGAATCACTTTAAAAAGCATCCGGCTGAGCTGGCAATTATTGATCTTAAGATGGAGCCGATGAACGGCATAGAAGTGCTTGAAAAAATAAAAGCGCTGAATTTACAAGCTGAAGTCCTAATGATTTCCGCTTATGGAACTGTGGATGATGCTGTGAAAGCAATGCACTTAGGAGCAGCGGATTTTATGACAAAACCATTCTCACCGGATGAATTGAGAATGCGTGTAAAAAATATTTTTGAGAAAATCAGCAATTCAAAAAAAATTGAAACTCTGGTAGAACAAAATAAATTGCTGGAGACCGAATTATTTGAAGGATTTGAAGAGATAATCGGCAAATCAAGTTCAATGCAAAAGATTTTTTTATTAATTGATCAAATCTCTCAAAAGGAAAGCACTGTTCTAATTAATGGTGAAAGCGGAACAGGCAAGGAATTAGTTGCACGGGCTATTCACAGCAAAAGCAATAGAAGTGAAAACCCATTTATAAAAATTAATTGCGGCGCACTGAATGATAATCTCCTCGAAAGCGAATTATTCGGTCATGAAAAAGGTGCTTTTACAGGCGCAATCAAGCAGAAAAAGGGAAGGTTTGAACTTGCCGATAAAGGTACATTGTTTCTTGATGAAATCGGCGATGTTTCCGGCGCAATGCAAGTAAAGCTGCTGCGAGTGATTCAGGAAGGCGAATTCGAAAGGGTCGGCGGCGAACAAACTATTAAAACGAGTGTTAGGATAATTGCTGCAACAAATAAAAATCTCGGCAAGCTGATTACTGAAGGAAAATTTCGTGAAGATCTTTATTATAGGCTTAGTGTAATACTGTTATCTATTCCTTCTTTGAGGGAACGGAAGGATGACATTCCTCTTCTTGTTGAACATTTCCTTAAGAAGTCGGCAGTTAAAAATGGTGTTGAGCAAAAAGTAGTTGATCAGGAAAGCATAAATCTTTTGAAAGAGTATTCATGGCCTGGAAACATACGCGAACTTGAAAATTTGGTTGAAAGGCTAACTGTAATTTCGGAAGGAAAGGTTATAGATTCGGAATTGATTGCCCGACATTTGTTCAGCGGTATCGGAATGGCAAATTCATTTGAAAATCTTCCGCTGGAGGAAGCGTTATACAATTTTGAAAAAAGCCTAATTGTTCAAGCAATGAAAAAATCGGATGGAGTAAAAAACCGCGCTGCAAAAATGCTGGGTATAGGTACAAGTGTGTTGTATTATAAATTAGAAAAATTTGGGTTGATGTGATGAGAAATATTATTTTGTTAAGCATTATATGCCTTCTCAGTTTCACTTCTAATTTATTATCTCAAAGTTTAGATGAGCTTGAACTACGCTATGATAATTTGAGAAGCGTTGTCGAGAAAGATAATCTGATTTTAGATTCTCTCAAGAATATTCTCGAAAACAGGGCAAAACAAATTGAGAATGAGAAACAAAAGCCAAATCCGGATAATGAAAAAGTTATAAAGCTAATGGCTGGTTCGGTTTCTCTTTCTAATACCATTGATGATCATCAGGAAGAGCTTGAAACCGATACAAAAAATCTTAAGCAGTTAAGTGAAATGCTGGAGGTCAAATATTCTGCTAAGATTGATTCGCTTAAGCTTCTTAAAAAATCCGGCAAGGAAAATTTTGATAAGCTGGACGGTGAAATATTACTGTATACTGAAAAAAGATTATTGATCTCACCTCAAGTTGACATGCTTTCATTTAATCCTCAAAAGATTTTAGAGGTCGATTTGAAAAAAGCAAAAACTATTGAAGAAAAATTATTGTTAAAAGAGTACTTGTCTAATGCGCTGGCTGAAGTAAATCTATTGTTATCCGATGTAACAAAACAATCTGAAGAAATAAGTGAAGCTTTAACTCTCCAGAGAAAAACGTCCAAATTTTTAACGGAAACAGAATTTGATCGTAATGTCGGAATCGACCGAATTTCAAGATCATCTACACAAAGAACGAGTTTAGAAATTTTATTGAGCGGCAAGGATAATTTGACAATTGCAGACCAAATAAATTCTTATACGCTTCTTTTAGATCAGTTAAATATTTTTGATAAATCTGGGGGTGTTAAAACAAACAAGTTCAATCATAAACCTGGCACAACAAACTTAAGCTTGAAAGACTATTCAGAACTACTGAAAGAAATCCGCCAAAGACTAAATGATTACAAGCTGATCCTTGCAAATAGAATAGAACAATCTAGATGAGGATTTCTGCTGCCTATTTTCTGCTCGGGCTTATTTTCACATCCATTCCGTCGTCATTCAGTATTGCCCAGATAAGCTGGAACATAAACACTGAGGGCGGCTTCTTTAATTTGAATAATGATGGCTCTTCAAAACTGCACGACTTACTTTTTCGAATTGATGGTAACTTAAATTATTTCTATTCGGACAACGGTGTTTCGGCTTCTGCTAAATTTAAAGTAAGACCTGAGTTTTACGGATTTAACAACAACTTTAAATCGTTAAAATTCAAAGCTTCCGGTGGTTATTACAAAAAGGAGGAAAACATTAATTGGGGAATAAATCTAACCGGGCAAAAAGATTTTTATCAAAATAACATTACTGATTTTAACTACAGCGTTTTTTTGCTTGCCGTAAATTCCGATTGGTATGAGCTTTTAGAATGCCCAATATCGGTACAGCTAGGATATGCTTATCAAACAGCGAGTGAAAAAATCGAACAAAACTTAGACCTTCTATTTTTAGACATAGAGATTTTTAAGACGCTTTTTCCAAATAACCATTCGGGATTAGGATTTTATATTGAATGGTTTACAATCGATAACAAGTACTTAAGCAAATTCACAAACGCTGCAAGCAAAAATAATGGTATGCGATTCGGCCCACAGATTAGTTTTAATTATCTTGAAAGCATACTGCTAAACCTGGAATACCGGTTTTTACTTCATTCATCTGAGGTAACTGAATATCCATCTTACGAACATTGGATAAGACTTGTTGCCGGAACAATTATTTCGGAAAGATGGTCAATTTTTCTGCTTGCCGATTATTACAATCGCCGATTTACACTTAAAGAAGATCACTCAGTTGAAACATTTCTCATTTACAATCCGCTTGATAATGAAAACAAGATCAACATTAAGCTTGCCTACGAGATAAATGACAGCTTTGAGCTATACTTAAAAGCAGGTTATTTCGAGGAGAATTTTTTCGATTTGCGTTTTAATTTTGACGGTTGGAATATGCTGTTGGGATTCGAGATTCGAGATTAAACTTTAACTATCGTTTTTGGGTAAAGAGAAAATGAATTTTGTTCCTTTTCCCAACTCACTTTCAACCCAGATCTTACCGCCATTTTTTTCAACAAGTTCTTTGCATAAAACAAGCCCTAAACCAGTTCCACGTTCCTTATTTGTTCCCGGTGTAGTGTAGTTAACATCAATTCTGAAAAGTTTACTGATGTTTTCTTGGCTTAATCCAATTCCTGAATCTTGTATGGCAATGTTCACAAATTTTTCATTTGCAATAGCAGTAAGATAAACGTTGCCGCCTTCTTTGGTGAACTTTATTCCGTTTGAAACCAGGTTCCGCATTATTGTGTTGAACATATTTTTATCTACAACCACATATAAGGCAGCATCAACATTTTTTTCAATCTTTATCTTTTTATTTATAGCATTTTGGTTGAAAAGACTAATGATATCGTTAAATAAAGCTGTCACATTTACTCTGGATGGGTGAAAAGTAAAATTTCCTGTTTGGATTCGTGACCACTCAAGAAGATTTTCAAGTAACGCGTTCAGATTTATGGCAGCTTGATTTGAATGACCAATAAATTCTTTTATTTCTTCAGTTTGAAGAGTATCGAACTCATCTACAAGTATTTCTGTAAAGCCAAGCAGTCCGGAAAGTGGACTCTTAAGATCATGTGCTATAATTGAAAAAAATTTATCTTTGCTTGCATTCAGAGTTTTTAATTCTTCGTTATATTTTTTCACGGTTTCTTCAACAACCTTTTGATCGTTGATATCTGTACATGAACCAATATAACCAGCAAATCGTCCATCTGATTGGAACCTTGGCACACCCTTATTTACTAACCATCTATACTCACCGTTTTTCGATTTTAACCGGTATTCAATCTCAAACGGCTTGCGATCATCACATGAGGATTTATATACACTCATAAATTTTTCTAAATCATCGGGGTGTATCCCTTCAATCCAGTTTAATCCAATTTCTTGGCTTAATTTCCGTCCGGTGAATTGTTCCCAGAACCTATTCACAAAAGTAAAAAGAGCTTCATGATCTGAAATCCACATTAGAACAGGTGTTGTATCTGCTATGTCTTTAAAACGTTCTTCACTCTCTTTAAGTGCATCTTGAGCTACTTTCAGCATAGTAATGTCGATCAATGTAGTTATGCAGGAAGCACCATGACCAGCATTTATATTTGATGGAATACTTTCTAGAAGTGCGTAAAATAAACTTTTATCTTTTCTCTCCACTTTTACTTCACATGAATGTCTTGTATTGTATTCGAATACGTTATTAAGATGCATGTTAAATTGTAAGCAGTATTCGGGAATAATAAAATCAACGAAAGATTTATTTAGAAGTTGTTCTTTACTTGCACAAAGCTGTTCTGAACCTGTATGATTCAAACTAAGTATGATACCATTCCTATCGAAGGTAAAGTATCCTGCAGGAGAATGCTCATAAATTTTATCATTCTTTACCTGCAAACTTTCAATTTTCTGTTTTAAGAAAAACAACTCTCTGTTCTTTTCCTCTAATTCTCTTTGTTTAAGAGATAATTCTTTTTGCAATACTTGAACGTCGCTCTTCATAATATCATCGTGTTCAAGATTGCACTCCTGCTTTTTATTTATGTTGTTTTCCAAATTATCAGATTTTGAATTCATTATGCCACCAAGTTTTAATGAAGATGAACTTGATATCAATTTTACTTGAATTGTTCTAAATCATTAAAAAATCAGAGTTTTTTACCGCTAATATTTTCGTAATATTCCATTAGTAATGAAATCAATTTCGTGCCAACCAACTTAACTAAAATGTATCACATAGAATCAATGTAGTGAACAAGAATAGAAAGTATTACTTCCAGTTAAAGTAAGTTTTACAAAAAATTACCTATTGGTAAATAATCCATATTATTCCGATCTATAAAATCTTTGGTGTCCATTTTGAAACAATTGCAGTATTGTAGAATCAAGTGAGTTAATTGTTTTCTCCAAAATTCTATATTTTCAATAAAATTTTAAGAATGAGAAAAAGAATAAAGCCGGAATCCGTTGCGATTTTATTTCTTTCGGGATTTTCTTCTTAGGTGGGTCTGAAGATTCTATTTCAAATTCTCCCGCTCACAATTCCGCTAAGAGTATTAATTGGATTGCATTGCGTATTGGCAATAAATTACAAATAGACAATTCTTTCGCAGTCAATAAAATTATTTATGGAGAGCTAAACAGCTCATTAACAATTGACGAAGAATTCAAAAAAGGAGAATATGATTCTCTATCTGTTAAGGCGACTACCAAATTTCCTGATGGAGCTTTACAGGGTAAGATCAATATTTCCATGACAAATAACTTAAACCGATGTTTAACTACGTTTGCACCATCTATGACTTTTGATAAGGAAGCAATATTCAAAATAACGTATTAAGGTAAGGATGTCACAGAGATAACTAATCAAGTCTAAGCTTCGCATATATAGCTAATTGTGGATTGGCTCAATATGCAGCTTACGATAAAGTAGAATTAGTTCTTCAACTGGCACTTTGAGTGTTACAAATGTAAAAATTCCTTATTTCTCAAGGTATGGTTTTGTAAATAAAATTCGAACGAATTAAAAAATCAATTAACAAGAGTAGAATAATAATATTGAATAATTATCATTTTTATAATGACGAGCATTCGTGCCGTTTTTTATTTTGATCAAGTTGACCGCCTATTAAAAGAGAATTAATATATGTCACGATCTGTTAGCAAACGGACACGAATAAATACTAATGTGAGTTTAATATTTTCTATAATGATTCGGGAAAATTAGTGTAATTATCCCAGAGGGATGACTATGTCAGTAGCAAAATAATTTTTAACGGTCATCTTGAGTTATTTTAAATAGTTTTTGTTGAATATCATTTTTAAGATAAATTTAAACAGCGTATTCTATTTATTATGTTTTACTAAACAAGATTAGTTACCTAATGTCGCACATTTATAAACATATCATCTGGGATTGGAACGGCACTCTCTTTAATGATGTTGAATTGTGTGTTGATGTTTTAAATGGACTTCTTGTTCGGAGAAACTTACCAGTATTTTCCATTGATGCTTACAGAGATATTTTCACCTTTCCCGTGAGGGATTATTACGCTAAAGCCGGGCTTGATCTTGAAAAATATTCATTCGAACAGCTCGGGAAAGAATGGATGGATGAATATGAAAGTAGAAGACTAGAGGGTAGGCTATTCGCTAAAGCTGAGGAAGTTCTGCAAATAACTAATTCTAATGGAATAGAACAATCAATTCTTTCGGCGTATAAACAGGATACTCTTACGGAATTGGTAAATCATTTTAATCTTCATCATTACTTTACACATTTAATTGGACTGGATCATATTTACGCTACAAGCAAACTTGATCTTGGCAAAGACCTTATGAAAAAGCTAAGCCATCTTAACAGCAGCGTGCTTTTGATTGGTGATACCGTTCATGATTTTGAAGTGGCTCGGGCCATGAATGCAGGCTGTATTCTTATTGCCGATGGTCATCAAAGTAAAGAAAAACTTGTTGGCTACGGAGTTGATGTTTATGATAATCTTAAACACGTTATCAAAAATGCGATCATTTCTCCAAATGGATTCGTTATTTAATTTTTAATCACAGAGAGGAACCCGAATGTTAATAAAGCAAAAAGAATTCGTATCAAAGACACTCATAGTGCTCTCTGTTTTTCTCGCATTCATAAGTACAAGCTGTAAAGAAAACTTAATGCAGAATACCGATCCTGCATACTTAAATGAAATTGAGCAATGGCATGCTAAGCGAATTGAAAATCTGAAGAAAGAAAACAGTTGGCTTAACCTTGTCGGACTTTTTTGGCTCAAGCCGGGTGTAAATAAATTCGGCAGTGCAGAGGGCAATGATATTGTTTTTCCGGAAAAAGCACCGGATTATATCGGTACATTCACTTTGAAGGATTCGGTTGTTACAATTAAGGTATTACCGGGTGTTAAAGTATTTTTCAATAATCTCGAAGTCAGAGAAATGGTGATGCAAAATGATTTAACCGGAAACCAAACAACATTAAGTCATGATTCATTTAAATGGTTCATCATTAAGAGGGGAGACAGATATGGCGTTCGCTTACGTGATTTAGATGCTCCTCTGCTAAAAGAGTTTAAGGGAATTGAAAGATTTCCGGTTAATAAAGATTGGCAAATTGAAGCAGCATTTGTTTCCTACAATCCACCCAAGAAAATTATGGTTCCTAATATTTTAGGTGATTCGGATGAAGAAGTAGTTACCGGGAAATTAGTTTTTAAGATAGAAAACAAAGAATTTAGATTAGACCCAATCGATAGTGGAGATAGGCTGTTTCTAATTTTTGGTGATGAAACAAACGGTGAATCGACTTATGGTGCTGGAAGATTTCTTTATACTGATAAACAGGATTCAACTGGTAAAGTGATAATTGATTTCAACAAAGCATATAATCCACCGTGTGTATTCACTAAGTATGCAACATGTCCTTTACCACCGGAGCAAAACCGGCTGGAAATAAAAATAACTGCAGGCGAAAAATTGTTTGGTAAAGGTCGTTAATAAATTTCACCAAAGCATTTCCTTTTGGACTGCCATTGTACAAAACTATTTTCGCAGGAGTGAAAAATTAGCCTGTCCGCTTTAGCGGAGATCGGCGTTCGATTTGTCTTTAAATACTTTCTCAAACCTCTCAATTTTCGGAGTAAATACCAATGAACAGTATCCTTGATTTTGGTTCTGTTGATAGTAATCTTGATGATACTTTTCTGCAGCATAAAAATTCTTCAGTGGACAGATTTCGGTTACCATTGGATTTTTCCAAATTATCGCTGTGTTCAAATACAACTTATAACGCACGTTACACAAGATAATGATGAAAATCCCCGTTCCTTTGATTTTTAGTACGATGCGTTAGGAACTGGGTTTGTATTCTCCACTTTTGCGCAAGGTGAGTTATAGCTCTCAACCGTTTTCTTTTGAATATTCATTGTAAAATATTATAGAACGATATTGAGTTTTAACATCTTCTCTTTGTCAGTCAACGTTGAAGAATCATAAGTCTTCCAAAAGACTTTAAACAATTCATCATAAGAAGTAACCAAAGGATCAAACCAAACTTGAATAACCTCAGCAGCTTCCATAGTTCCCGAGCAAACATCTTCATTAGTGGGATTCTTAACCTTTCCGCCTCTGTAACCTGAGCTAACCAACGTTATGCATTTAACTTGCCTAAAAATTGCTTCAGTACACCGGAAACATCCTGAACCAAATGCAGTAGTTTAAAGTTTAGCATCATCAATTAGGCTCATAGTATCCATTATTATTTTTTTTAATTTTGTGGAGTAGATTCCTGGCAGCCATTAACAGCGAAAAGTGACACGAAAATAAATAAAGAAACTTTTAAATTGGTTAAATAACGTAAATGTTTTTAATACATTTATTAAATAATATAATTTGGAAAAAATTCTTAAACTTATTAAAAGATTCAAAAATTTGTTTTAAATGGTATTTAGCTGCAGAACACCCTTAAATTCATAAGGTAAGTTTCGGGATATTTTTCACTATTTTTTATTGGTGAATTAAGTGAAATCTTTTGATCAACTAACGATTTAAGATTTTAATTATGCTAAAAATCATTTTCACAACAATTACTTGCCTGTGTATTTTCTTTTCTGGTAATGATCCATATTTGCTAAAACGTCAAGGTATGGTAAAAACTCAAATAGAAAATCGGGGAATTGATCATGAAGAAACGCTTAAAGCAATGCTTAAAGTTGAAAGACATCTATTCGTTCCCGAAAAATTTAAAGATGATGCATACAACGATAATCCACTGCCAATAGGATTTGGACAAACAATCTCTCAGCCATACATTGTTGCTTATATGACTGCCGCAATTAATCCTAAAACCAATCATAAGGTGCTCGAAATCGGAACAGGTTCAGGTTATCAAGCAGCGGTTCTTGCGGAAATTGTAAAAGAGGTTTATACAATTGAAATAGTTGAAGAATTATTTTCTTCAGCAAAGAAAAGAATAGAAAGTTTGAGATATAAAAATATTAAGTTGAAGTATGCCGATGGTTATTACGGATGGAAGGAATCTGCGCCCTTCGATGCAATTGTTGTAACAGCTGCCGCAGAACATATTCCGCCGCCACTTTTAGAGCAGCTTAAAGATGGTGGTAAAATGATCATTCCAATTGGCACACCGTTCTTAAATCAAAACCTGGTTTTAGTTGAGAAAAGCGGTAAAGATTTTAAAACAAAAAGTTTACTTCCGGTTAGGTTTGTTCCTTTCACAAGGAAAAAATAATTGTGAAAGAGCTATCACTGAAAAGACTGCAGCTTGCCTTATTATTTAATTCGATATCTATTATCTCATATCAAATAGTTCTAATACAAATTCTCTCCTTTGTGCAGTGGTATCATTTTGCTTATATGATTATCTCGATTGCAATGCTGGGTTTTGGAACGGCAGGTACAGTTTTATTTCTATTTAAAGATAAGCTGCTGAAAAATTCAAGCAAAATTTTGCCTGTAATATTAATTTTATCCGGTTTAACAATGCCTATTGTAGTTTATTTGTCGCAAACAAGTTCTATTCGATTTGATACCATGCTTTATTTTATTGGAAATTATCAAATAGTAAAACTGTTACTGACATATGTTTTATTCACCATTCCTTTTTTACTTGGTGCACTCGCTATTGGAATCATATTTACAAAACATGTTAACTCAATCGGAAAACTATATTTTTCAAATATGATTGGTTCCGGATTTGGTGGCCTGCTTGTTTTAGTTTTAACCTGGATTTTCTTTCCCGAAAAACTTCCTTCAGTTGTTGGTTTGTTCGCTGTAATTTCTGGTTTGGTTTTGTTCAACAGAATCAAAAAAGAATTCTACTTTATTTCCTTGTTTTCTTCGATCATACTTGCAATATGCTTTCTTTATTCTCCGGAACTTCAGCCCTCAGAGTTTAAAAACAGATCGAAAACACTTTTACTGCAAGATTCAAAAATTATTGACAGACAAACATCTCCTCATGGGGTAATTGAAATTATCTCTTCGCCAATGATTAGAAGTGCTGACGGATTAAGCTTAAAATTTCAAGGTGAAGTTAAAGGTGGATATGCAATTTTTTCCAATGGTGATTTGAGCGGAACTCTTCTTTCAAAAAATCAAAATGACTCTTCGAATTTCTTAAACTATACAACGGCACAATTACCATTTGTAATAAAGAATAGAGATAAGGTGCTTATTCTAAATTCTGGCAGCGGAATTGAAATCTTGAGAAGCCTGAATGCTGGTGCTAAAAGTATTGTCGCGGTTGAACCAAATACTTCTTTAGTTGATATTCTAACAACAAAACATCCGGAACTGAATGATTCAGTTTATCTTAGCAAACGAGTATCAATTCACAAAACAACTGCAAGAAGCTTCCTTCTTGCAAATGATGAAAAATATGATTTGATAATACTACCGGCAGTTGATGCTTTTGGCGGAACTTCGGGTTTATATTCATTACGTGAGCAATTTCATTTGACACAAGAAGCTATGACTGACATGCTATCTCAGTTGAGTCTTGATGGAGCAATGATGTTAAATGTTTGGTTGGATTATCCACCAAGAAATTCTCTTAAAATCTTAGCAACTATTGCTGAAGCAGTTGAAAACAGAGGCTTAACTAAACTTCAGAATTACGTAGCGGCAATTAAAAATTGGAATTATATGACAATAATCATTAAACCAAATCCAATAACTACAGAGGAAGAGGCTTTGGTTAATGATTTTTGCAAGAGCATGCTATTCGATATAGTTCTATCTCCCACCTTAATTTCGGAAGAACGGGACCGTTATAATAAATTATTTGATGATCAGTTTTATCTCCTTGTAGATAAAATTTTCTCCTCAAAAAATGATAGAGAGAGTTTGTTTAATGAATATGTTTTCAACATCTCACCGGCAGCCGATAATAAACCTTTCTTTTCTCAGTTTTTAAAATTGGAGAATTTTAATTTGCTAAAAAAAGAATTTGGCGATGAGAACATTCCCTTTTTAGAACTAGGGTATGTTTTGCTTTATGTGACGCTCATTCAAATACTTTTTGTTGCCATTGGGCTCATAATTCTTCCTTTGTTTAAATATGGTTTTTCCGGAAAAAATAAATTCGGTGTTTTGCTTTATTTCGGTGGGATTGGTTTTGCTTATATGTTCATCGAAATAATTTTTATTCAAATGTATACACTTTATTTTGGTAATCCTATCAGCAGCGCTTCAACTGTAATTTGCTTGATGCTTGTTTGTTCTGGAATAGGAAGTTATGCAACACACAAATTCAAGTTAGTCCACAACAAATCAAAACTAATCTTGGCTATAATTTTGTTTCTTTTACTTATTCAGGCATTATTTCTAAGAGATATTTTATTTGCTACAATTCATTATTCATTATCCTTCAAAATAATGATTGCATTTATACTTATTGCTCCAAGTGCATTCTTTATGGGAATGCCATTTCCCATTGGAATACAAAAAACATCTGAACAGTCGCCATCATTAATTCCCTGGGCGTGGGGAATAAATGGGTTTGCTTCAGTTATAGCTACGGTTTTTGCTACAGTTATTGCTGTGGAAATCGGCTTTGCTTCAGTCTTTTGGAGTGCGGTTTTATTTTATTCATTAGTTATAATTTCAATAAAAACTTTTGAAGTGAAATTTTAATGCTTCCTTTGTATTTAGAAAAATTAACAATAAATGAGCTGAAAGCTCGATCAGAATTATTGCTTGAGCTTCAAAGAGAATGCAGAATCTGTCCACGAGAATGTTTGGCTAAAAGGCATTTTGGTGATTGTGGCGATTGTCATTCAACTGATGAAGTAAAAGTTTCAAGTATTGGCCCTCATTTCGGAGAAGAACCACCCCTTGTTGGAACGAACGGATCTGGGACAATTTTTTTTACAAACTGCAATCTTAATTGTATGTTTTGTCAAAACTATGACATAAGTCATCTTGGTGTTGGATCAGTAATTTCAACAGAAGAATTGGCAAAGGTAATGTTAAATCTACAAAATCGAGGATGCCATAACATAAATCTTGTTACTCCCACACACTATACACCTCAAATAGTCAGTGCAATGGTAATCGCCGTTGAACAAGGACTTGAAATTCCTTTGGTATATAATTGCGGAGGTTATGAATCAGTTGAAACATTAAGGCTATTGGATGGTATTGTTGACATCTATATGCCCGATATAAAATACTCGAATAACCAAATGGCCGAAAAATATTCTAATGCACCAAATTATTGGGAGGTTGTCACTTTAGCTGTTATAGAAATGAATAGACAAGTTGGAGATTTGAAAATAAGTAGAAGATGTATTGCTCAACGGGGATTATTAATTAGGCATCTTGTTTTACCTAATGATGCTGCCGGTTCAGAAAAAGTTTTGGAATTCGTGGCAAATATTATTTCTAGAGATTCTTACATAAATATTATGGATCAATACCATCCAACGTACAAAGCTGTTCAATATCCCGAAATAAATCGTAGGATAACCTGCGGCGAGTATATTCAGACTATTAAATATGCCGAAAGACTAGGTCTTCATCGCGGTTTTAATGAGTAATAAAAAAATAAATAATCAACTTGACTTACGAACCACATAAAGACGAAAACAAATCATGTTTCTCGGTAAGCGAAATTTGCAGCTTTAAGAAATTGGGTTTGCTGCCAATAATTCTCTTTTTAATTAAAATATTTTCCATAAAACTCTAATATTTTTTTTCTTCATCACCATATTGAAAATTAAAGTTACCCTGATAAGAATGCTTAACAATTCGTCAATTCTTCGTGCAATATAAATTCCTGTTGTCGTGATAACTGTTTTATTTTCCTCTTCTGTTAGTGAGATTATCCTCTCAAACGGTCACTAATTGACCGAACTTTTCTTCGATCAGCACTTTTGAAATTCATAGGGCTTCAAATATTTGGTTTATTGTGAATTTGTAAAGTACCTGAAGATAAATTGTGATCAGGTTGGCAAGAAATATTATTATAAGCAAATTTAAATTTAGCTTATAGTGCTCCTTCCTTAACAAGGAATTTCATGTCAAGCTTAAAATGATCCCGAAATCCTTTTATTAAAGATTCTGTAAGTCTTGAATAAGCGATTGTTCTACCAAGAATTGAGAAGAGATCAGTTGTTTTATTAGATAACTCTTCTTTCAGAAAAACGATTTTTTCCTGAGAGAAGTTTAAGTAATCCAAAATTTTAAGATGGTAGTCTCCGCAAAGAATAGAGCCATGCTGAAGTAAAGCGTGCTTCATTTTTTTTTGTGCGCTTCCGACAAGTTTTTTGCCTGCATACTTTATTTCACTTTTAGCTGGAACTGCAAAACACAGAGAAGATAATTCTTCTTTATAAAAATTTGGAAAGTCCGGTTGAATATTCTCCATCTCTAAAGAAGAAAGCACCGAATTATAATTTATCAATCCTTTAATTAAGGCAAGATTAATTTCATGATAAATATTTCGGAAAGATGTGCTTTCATCAATTGGATAAACTACTGAATAAGTTAGCTCCTCAGCGTGAAGAATTGCCCGTCCTCCGGTAGGTCGAAATACAATATCAATTTTATCTTGCTGTGCTTTAGTGACATTTAGTTCATCTAAATTTTGACTGGCTCCTAAGGAAATACAGTACGGATTCCATTTATAAAACCTTAACACTGCTTCGTCAGAGTTGCACGATTCAGCCAAATGCATATCAATATCCATATTTATTTTGCCGGTATTAAATCCTGAATTGAGCACACGCAATTTCATTTACCGACTAAACCGCGTTTACTGTTCTTAATAAATTCTAAAGTTTGTCTGACGTAATCATTCTCTCCTAATTCAGCTTCAATTTTTTTTACTGCTTGCGATACATTAAGTGAATTATCGTAAATATAATTGTATGCCTTTTTTAGTGCCTCTATATCTTTTGCAGCAAAACCTCTCCTGCGAAGCCCAACAATATTTAGCCCGCAAAATTTTAAAGGTGTATGAGCCGCAAGTATAAAGGGAGGAAGATCTTGTGAAATTTTGAAAGAACCGCCTGTCATTGAATGCTGACCAACCTTGCTAAATTGATGAACTGTAGTCATACCACCAATAATTGCATAGTCTTCAACGTGAACATGTCCGCCGAGCTGCACTCCATTTGCAAGAATACAATTATTTCCGACTACGCAATCGTGAGCAACATGAGTGTATGCCATTAGCAAACAATTCCTGCCAACCTTTGAAAAACCTGTTGATTTTGTTCCACGATGACAAGTAACAAATTCATGAACTGTTGTATCGTCATCAATAATAAAAAGAGATTCTTCATTTTTGAAACTTAAATCCTGCGGTACATGAGCAATTGAAACTGCTTGATGAATTATTACTCGGTTGCCCAAACGCGCCCCATTATAAAGCACAGCATGTGGACCTACTATGCAGTTATTTCCGATTTCAACATTATCATGAATGATTGCAAAAGCATCAACAGTAATATTCTCACCAAGTTTTGCTTTGGGACTTACAATTGCTGTTGGATGAATATTTAGCATATCGATTACATCCCATTTGATTTTTGATTTTTATCTACAACTCCAGCCATAAATTCGGCTTCGGCAACCAAATTATCGTTAACGAATGCTCTACCTTTCATATTAAAAATTTTACTTTTTTTATTTGCCATCTCAATTTCTAAATAAAGCGTATCGCCTGGTACAACAGGTTTTCTAAACTTGGCATTGTTGATTTGCATAAAGACGACAAGCTTATCTTCAAAATCACCTAAAGAATTTAATAACATTATTCCGCCGGTTTGAGCCATAGCTTCGATTATCAGGACTCCTGGCATAATTGGTTGTCCGGGAAAATGACCAGAAAAAAATGGTTCATTAATTGTGACTGATTTTACCCCAATCACTTTTTTGTCAAGCTCAAGATGAGTGATTTTATCTACCAATAAAAATGGATATCTATGCGGTAAAATTTTTTGAATAGCGTTAATGTCAAATACAATTCCCTCTTTCTTTACAAGTTGATACTTCTTAACAATTTTTTTCTGCTGGTAAAGCTTTCTAACTTGTTTTGCGAATTCAACATTTGCTCTGTGCCCCGGTCTGGCAGCAAGAATTTGAGCTTTCAATGGAGCTCCAATCAAAGCTAAATCACCAAGAAGATCCAGAAGTTTGTGTCGTACAGGCTCATTCCTATAACGAAGCTCTTTGTTATTCAGAATGCTATTTTCTCCTATTACTAGTTTATCCTTTAAACCGATTTTGTTTCTAAGCTTCTCTAATTCCTCAATACTCACTTTGTGATCAACAATTACAATTGCATTGTTAATATCGCCGCCTTTAATTAAGCCCTGGTCAGCTAATGATTCAACTTCACTCAAAAAGCAAAACGTACGTGCAGAAGAAAATTCCTCAACAAATTCTTTTTCAAGATCGAATAAACCTGTATGCTGGCTTCCTAAAGCTGGATTCTGGTAATCAACCATTACTGAAATTCTGTATCCATCCAAAGGCAACGCAGCAATGTCAATTTGATTTTTTTCATCGTGATACATCACAGTTTCATCTATGATCAGGTAATCTTTTGGTGCTTCTTGCTGAACAAATCCCGCCTCCTGTAAAATATCTACATAAGGTTTTGCACTTCCATCTATAACCGGAGGTTCAATTCCATCAAGTTCAATAGTAATATTATCAATTTGTAAACCGACTATTGCAGCGAGTACATGTTCAACCGTATGAACTTTTGCTTCACCAACACCTAAAGTAGTTCCCCTTGATATATCAACCACATTATCGGAAGTTGCTGGAATTTCCGGAGACCCCCCTAAATCTATACGAACGAATTTAATTCCAGTGTTTTCATGTGAAGGTTTGAAGGTCATGGTGCAGGATGTGCCCGTATGGAGTCCGATTCCGGACATTGATACCGACTTTGCAATTGTTCTCTGTTGCTCTAACATGAGCTATCCTTATTTAGTGGAAAAAATTTATTAGAAATAATAAAAAATGTTTTTCAAAATAGTAAGATGGGTTTATAAATACAATAAAGCGGAATGATACGAGTAGTTACGTTTTAACTTTTTTCAAGCTTTGATACTTCATCAAGAAGCTCCTTTACTTGAGTTTCAAGTTGATGAATTTTCGTTGCATACTCGGGAAGTGATCTAATATGACCCTCTAATCTTAATGCAGTGCTCATCTCTTTTGCCGGTGAACCAAAATATGCCCCGGGCTTGGAAATACCTTTTGATACCCCTGCTTGCGCAATTAAAGTAACTTTATCTGCTATTTCAATGTGTCCGACAATTCCAACTTGTCCGGCTATCAAACAATTCTTCCCGATCTTTGTACTTCCTGATATTCCGGCCTGGGCGGCAATTGCAGTATTATCACCAATTACAACGTTGTGCGCTACATGAACGAGATTATCAATCTTCACACCGCTTTTTATAACAGTTGCTCCTGTTGAAGCTCTGTCAATGCAAACGTTGGCACCTAGTTCAACATCATCTTCAATTTTAACAATGCCTATTTGATGAATCTTTTGGAACACTCCTTTTTCATCGGCATCGTACCCAAAACCATCAGAACCTATAACCGCGCCCGGGTGGATTATTACTCGATTTCCAATAACACATTTTTCACGGATGCTTACATTTGAAAAAATTAAGCAATCATTTCCTATAATTACATCATCATGTAGAACTGTGTTATGGAATATTTTAGCGTTATCACCAATTACACAACCCGATGAAATGACAACATTTTTTCCGAGAGCAACATTGTTTCCTAGCCTTGCTTTCGGGTGAATATATGCACTAGAATCTATATCATGAAGTGTAAAGTCGGGAGTGAAAAATTGATTAATAATTTTGAAAAATGCTTTGTTAGGATCTTTCACTTCAATGTAAGAAATATCTTCGCGTACTTTCTTAAAATCGGGTTTAACTAAAATTGCTGAGGCATGTGTAGTTGGAAAATATTTGTCGTATGCAGGTAGATATAAAAAAGTCAAATCACCCGGTTCGGCTTCTTCAATTTTTGCAAGATTTTTAATTACTATTCCCTCACTACCGAATAATTTACCGCCGACAAACTCTGCAATTTCCTTTAATGTAATTTCCATAAAAAAAAATTTATTCTATTTTAATTTTAACTTTTCTAAAACTAAAGCAGTAACATCATGCTCATCCTTTGCAAAAAGAAGCATAACATCGCCGCTCCTATCAAAAATAAAATCAAGGTCTTCATCTTTCGCAACATCTTTAATTGCAGTAAACACTTTATTCTGAACTGGTTTCATTATTTCATCTTGCTTTTGGAAAAGTTCACCGTTGGTACCGAATTTCTTTTCACGGTAATCACCTATTTGCTGCTCAAGCTTAATTAACTCTGACTCTGTTTCTGCTCTGGTTTGATCGGTCATTATGAGCTTGCGCTTTTCATAATCATCATATTTAGTTTTCCAACTGGTTTCAAGCTTAGTTAATTCAGCCTGCCAATCCTTAATGAATGCATCGAGCTTTTGCCTGGCATCCTGAGCATCAGGAAATTTATCCATGATTGAATCTGAATCAACGTATCCAATTTTCAATTGTCCATTTGTTAAACCTGTTAACAAAATAAAAAAAAGAAATAATAAAAAAGATGATCTTTTCATATAAATTCCTAATCAAAAAAATAAAATACTTTGAAACTCTATAATAAAAAGAAGAGGAAGAATTAATTCCCTCTCCTTAGCAAATCAAGAACTTGATAGGTGATATCGAAAGCAACATCAGCATAAAGAAGAACAATGTCGCCGCTTTTATCGAATACAAATTGCATTCCTTCGCGCTTTGCTACATCGGCAATAGCTTTGTAAATTTTTTCTTTAACAGGGTTAAAGAGTTCTTCCTGTTTCTTGTAAATCTCACCTGTTCCCTGTCCAAATTTTTGTCGTCTGAAATCGATAAGAGATTGCTCCTGGGCAATAAGATTTTGCTGCGCTGCTAATTTTTTATCATCGGGCATTGTATTAGCTTGCTTTTGATAGTTTGCTAAAGCCCCTTGATAAGCCTGTGTCATGCTGTCCAACTGCGCTGTCCATTTATTTGTGAGCGCATCTAAATCACCCTGAGCTTTAATTGATTCCGGAAGTTGAGTAAGAATAGTCTGCGAATCAACATAGCCAAGTTTTTGAGTTGTTTGTGCAAATGAAAAAGTGCAGCTTAATAAAACAGCGGCTAAAAGAAAGATGTATTTGTTCACTTCGATTACCTTTATTATTGATTGATGATAAATTAAAAACCTCTTCCAAATTGGAAATGGAATAGCCAGGTCGGATCTTTTTTATCCGTTAGCTTTCTATCAAAGCCGTAACCAAGGTCAAATCCGATTAAGCCAATAGGATTAATTAAAAGTCTTGCACCAAATCCGACCGATCTTCTAAGATCAAAAGGATCCGTCTTCTTTAAATTTTCAAAAACATTTCCTGCTTCAGCAAATGCAAGCAAGTAAAGTGGGATTGGATCGAGAGTAACTGCTAATCTTAATTCAGCAGCATATCTGGTCATAACTCTTCCGCCAATTACTCTGTCATCTGCATTTCTTGGCCCGACAGTACGATCATCGTAACCTCTTAATGGAGTAGTGGCAATAATTAAACCGTTTCCGCCCATATAATAAAATTCGAATGGCTGAATCTTTGTTCCGAGCCTCAGTTCATCAAGATAGCCAATATCTGCAACCGTGTAAATGGCAATTCTATTTGAATTGAATAATCTTCGATACCATTCTGCTTTAAAATTAATTTTGTAATAGTCCACGTCTCCAGGCAGGAATGGACCTCCGGACAATTCTCCATCTAAGGTGAAAGAAGAACCTGAAGATGGGAAAATTGGATTGTCAATATTTTTTCTGCTTAAAGTTGTACCTAGTGTAAATTGTTGTGTTTTTCCTTCTTCGTAAAAATTTTGACCTTCGAGAACATTATTATATTGATATCTGAACAATCCCTGAACATAGAAGAAATCATCCGGCCATTTTAACCTTCTGCCGACTCGTAATGTTCCGCCCGATTGTCGTAAATCATAAATATATGCTTGACGAGTATCAAAAACTTCAAGCCCAACTAAAGTTGGAGTATCAAACATCCATGGTTCGGTAAAACCTAAAGTAAAAGTACGATACAAACTGCCCACTCCAAACTGCCAATTGAAGCTAAGTATTTGTCCGCCACCTAAAGAAAATGGTTCTGTAATTGAAAAATTTGTTAGGGTAACACCAACAGCGCCACTGAAGCCAAAAGCGCCGCTGTAACCAATTGACGCATTAAGATAATCGCTTGATTTTTCTTCAACTCTGAACGTAACGTCAACTGTGCTGTCTGTTGGAAGTGTGTAATCAATTCCTTGAGGTCCATATAATTTTTCTACATTAAAATATTGCAGGTTTGCAAGCTGTTGTATACTTCTAAACAATAATGCTCTGTTAAAATAATCTCCCGGAACAGTATAAAGTTCTCTTCTGATTACTTTATCCTTAGTTTTATCATTTCCTGTTATATCAACTTTTCCAACTTTAAATTGATTTCTTTCTTCAACACGAATTAATATATCAAGAGAATCATAGCCAACTTTTGTTTCTGTAGCTTTAAGATTAAATGTGAGATAACCATTATCAAGATAGAGTGCATAAACATCAGATTGTTTCTCATTACCGCGAAGATTCTGCTCAAACTTTTCGTAATTGAAAACATCACCTTTAGCGAAGTCGAGCCTTTCCAAAAGAACTTCATTAGGATAGATGGTATTTCCCAGCCATTCAATATTTCGGACTTTATATTGGGGACCTTCATGGACATAGATTTGTATCTTCAAATCTTTTTTATTGTTGAAATAAATCAGAGAGTCAGATAAAATTTCTGCATCCCGATAACCGTTACGTTTATAAAACTTTAGAAGTAAATCCTTATCCTCGTCATATTTTTTTCTATCAAACTTGGCAGAACTCCAAAACTTCCACCACTTTGCTTCTGCAGTCTCATCCAATTCCCCGCGAAGATCGCTTTCATCAAAAGCTTGGTTTCCGAAAAATCTAATTTCTCTTACTACAACCTGATCATTTTCTTGAATATCGAATTTAACCAGAACCCTGTTCTTAATTTTCTCAATTAAGTTAGAATAGCTTTGATCCGATTTTGAGTACTCAACATTATATTCGTCAGCTAAATCCTTATTGTTTCTCCAGGTAACAATTATTTCACTTTCTAATGTATCAGCAGTGTAAAACTCATAGTGTTTAGAGTCTACGACGGCGTTTAGATACCCCTCTTCCTCATACGATTGGATAATTCTCTGCTTCAGTTTAGCAATTTCTTGAGGCTTTAATATTTGACCTCGAATAAAATTTACCTTTTTCTCTAGGTCATCAGTATCAATCTCATCGTTTCCTTCGAAAATGATTTTCTCAAGTCTCGGATATTCATCAACTTTAATTACTAGGAAAATTCCATCTGCAATTTGCTTATCATTAATAATCTGAACATCAGAAAAAATATTCAATGCCCATAATTGTTTAATGGCATTTAAAGTTTTATCGCCTGGGATTTGAATTTCATCACCAATTTTTAATCCGCTGTTAGCAATAATGATTGCTGCATCGGCAGATTTATTTCCAATGACGGAAATACCAAGTATTTTATAGCTCCTTGTAATAGTTTGCGAAAACGAAAGACACGAAAAAATTAAAAGCAGGGTAATTAGATAAATTTTAATGTGCTTCGCTAGAAAGGATATGTGCATCAAGTTAAACCTTTTCCTTAATTTGTTCACTAACTTTTCCGAATCTTCTCTCTCTTTTTTGAAAACTTTTTATTGCTTTATAAAGATCATTCCTACGGAAGTCCGGCCACAGAACATCAGAAATATAAAATTCCGAATAAGCAATTTGCCAAAGTAAAAAATTACTAACTCTGAATTCACCGCTTGTTCTAATTACCAAATCGGGGTCCGGTATATATTTAGTCATGAGATGATCTGATAAAAGGGATTCATCTATATCTTCCGGTCTAATATTTCTGTGCTCTACTTCATTAGCTATATATTTTACTGCTGCCAATATTTCAACTCTACCGCTATAACTTAAAGCTAAGTTGAGAACCATTTTCTTATTGTTTTTAGTTTTTTCAAATGCATCATTAAGTTCTTTTTGAACTTCTCTCGGTAGTAAGTCAATATCACCTATCATGGTAATCTTAATATCATTCTGGTTTAGTTCATCTGTCTCATCTCTCAAGCTTTTAAGTAAAAGACGCATTAGCATTGAAACCTCATCCTTTGGTCTTCTCCAATTTTCGGTTGAAAAAGTATATAATGTAAGATATCGTACACCTAACTGAGAGCATGCTTTAACAATATCCCTAACCGATTCAACACCACGTTTATGACCAGCAGCACGTGGTAACCCCCTTTTTTTTGCCCATCTTCCGTTTCCATCCATTATTATTGCAATATGTGATGGAATTTCACCGGATTTTTTTAATTCTGCCTGAGTGCGCTCATCTGACGAGCTGCGAGAGCTTGTCAATTATTCTCCTTCTATGAAAAAATAAAGGTCGTAAGATTCTATATCGATCTTAAGACTAACAATCGATTATAAATGTTCACATATTGATAGATTGCAATATGAAAGATAATAAATGCAGATTTTATAATGAAAGGGAAAAAGCTATATGTAGCATGAAATAAATAATATTACCCCCTAAAACTAACGTTACTTATGAAAAAAGCGGCTGGAATCGTTCTGCAGTTCTTTTTTTTGAAATAGCTTGACGTTCAGTAATTTGAAATAGCTTAATGTTTTTTCGAATATCTTCTTCAAACTGATCGATAAGTAATTTTACTTCTTTGAAGTTTTCTTCTTTTACTCCGATAAATAGCATTACCGGATAATTGCCATTTCGAGTATGTCTTGTTGCCAAGTGATTTATTTTATTCAATAACAAAGATTGATTATTCAGATCATCATTTGTAATTGTTAAGCCAATAGCATACTTATTTTTTTGTCGGGCAACAACATCAACCTCAAAACCTCCAACCGAAGTTGGTTCGGGAAGATAGGTTCCAAATTTTCTGCTAAGTGTTAAATAACCTTTTCGCCAAAATTGTTCTACTAGAAGGTCAACGTTTTTTCGCCTTAATAATTCAGTCATATTATACCTCATCATTTTAATTTATTATGAAATCATATTTATTCTTGGTGAAAACCGTCTATTGCTGAATACTTTAATATTTGCTATTAAACCATATTCAAATTTTTTAATTTCGGAGGAGTTAGTAACTCTGCCATAGATTACCTTTTTACCATGTTTGTCTCTTGTTATGTAATAGGGTTCAAGCACCACCTCATCAAGTCCATATAAAAATTTAATTTGGTTCCTCTTGCTTATTGCTTCTGAGAATATTTGTGTCTTCATAGTTTTTACTTTCAATTTAATAATCTAATTACACCTGAAACTTTTCCGAGTATGGAAAAATCAGATTTACTATCAATACGAATTGGGGAATAATTTTTATTTTGTGGAATTAAGCTTACCTTATTTACTTTATTCTCGTATATTTTAACAGTTACTTCATCGCCAACCATTGCAACAATAATTTCACCGTTAAGCGCTTCTTTTCTTGATGATACGATAACAAAATCTCCATCAAAAATGCCGGCATCAATCATACTATCACCTCGAACTTTTAAAGCAAAATGTTCTCCGGATTTTTTTAGAAAAGAAGGATCGATTACCAAGCTTCCTTCTATATTTTCAATTGCGAGAATAGGAGTTCCGGCGGCTACTCGTCCCACGATTGGAATCTTTGTGAAGATATCTTCCGAAGCGATTACTTTCACGGCTGTATTATCGAACTCATGTCTCAGATAAGAAATTCCTCGACTGGCGTTACTCTCCACAGCGATGTAACCTTTCTTTACTAATGCATCTAAATGCCGTTTAACTCCAAAGGTGGACGATATTTCAAACCTCTTTCCAATTTCTCTGAGTGTTGGTGGGTAACCATTCTCATTGCGAAATTGCTCGATGAAGTTTAAAATGTCTTTTTGGCGATCTGTAAGTGTGTTTTTCATATAAGTGTTCAATTGTTCACTGGAAATATAGTGAACATAAGTACACTTGTCAAGTTATTTTTTTGATAGATTACAAGATTGAAATGCGTGCGAGATTGTTAGAATTGTAAATCGGGATTCAAAAGTTGAAATAAATTCCTGCCAATCATATAATTGTCAAAAACGCCTCTGAATAATTCTTCACCGGGACCTTTAGCAAACACGCCAACCATTTCTGCTGAATGGCCAGTTGTGGTGAACTTCAAGGTTATATTAGAACCATCAGGTTTCCCATCATTTATTGACATGCCACCAGTTTCATGATCTGCAGTAATAATAACTAAAGTATTACCATTTTCTTCCGCAAAATTTAAAGCGGCATCTATTGCTCCGCAGAAATCATTCAATTCAGTCATTAAATAATCTTGATTGTTCTCATGTCCGCCCCAGTCTATTTGTGAACCTTCAACCATCATTACAAAACCGTTATCGCTTTGTGAAAGTACCGGTAATACCTTTTTAGTAAGATCAGCTAACGAGTAATTTCTATCTTTAGCTCTTGGCAATTGTTCGTCTTCCAGAAGTGCATAGAATTTATTATTGGGTTGACTGGCGAGAAGTTCATTTGCGTTTCTATAAATATCGTAACCTTTATTTTTTAATATATCAAAACCATTTATGATTGAACTTGATGCTTCAGTTTCATGGAAATATTTTGCCCCGCCGCCAATAACAACATCAATATCTTTTTCAAGAAATTGTTTGGCAATTGCAGTTTCCTCTTTTCTGCTGATTACATGAGATACGAATGCTGCCGGAGTAGCGTGTGTAACTGTGCAGGTAACAACTAATCCTGTTGATTTATTTAATCTTTCAGCTTCTTCAAATATATTAGTAAGAGGATTTCCAAGTGTGTCAACTCCAACATAGTAATAGTTAGTTCTGTATCCGGTAGAGATGGCAGTTGCACCTGCAGCAGAATCTGTAAGTAAGTTATCGGCAGCACATGTAATTGAAAACCCAATTGAAGTGAATCTACGAAAAGGATTGTTTGGAAAGTGTAAGACGGCGGCGCTAACATAATTAGCGCCCATACCATCTCCAATAAGTAAAATAATGTTTTTGGGTCTTTGTGTACTTTGTGAAAATAAAACGCTAAAATTAAAAATAATAATTAGAACAATAGCTTTAATCACCCTCATGCAACTTCAACTTCTTTTTTCGTAACGTGTGTCAGCCAATTATACTTATCTTCTGAATGTCCGTACTGAATCGAGGTAATTTCGTCAAACAGCTTTGCGGCAAGATTGTCTGGCTGTGCAGAATCAAATTTCATTTCGATGTCCTTGTATTTCAACAGTCCAACCATTGAAATTATCGCAGCTGTGCCAGTTCCAAAAATTTCCAGTACATTACCTTTTTTGAACTCAGAAACAACTTCATCCATCGGAATTAGTCTTTCAGTTACCTCCATTTCCCAATCTTTGAGGATCTGAAGTACTGAATCGCGTGTAATTCCTGGTAAAATACCTCCAGTTAATTTTGGAGTGGCAATTTCATTATTGAATCTAATAAAAATATTCATGGTTCCAACTTCTTCAATATACTTTTGCTCAACACCATCCATCCAAAGCACCTGAGTAAACCCCTGACGTTTGGCAAATTCACTCGCATACAGGCTGGCAGCATAATTACCTGGAGTTTTACATTCACCAATACCTTTTCTTACGGCGCGAACGTATTCATCAGTTGCTAAAATCTTGACGGGCTTAAATCCTTCCGGATAGTAAGCTCCCACAGGAGATAATAAAATTATTAGTTTGTAACTAGCTGAGGGTCTGACTCCTAAAACCGGATCTGAACCAAAAATAAACGGTCGAATATATAATGATTCACCTTTCTTTGTGGGAATCCATTCTCGTTCAAGCCAAACCAGTTCTTTCAAAGCTGAGAGAACAAAATCAACATCAATTTCGGGAATGCATAATCTCCTGGAAGAGTTATTCAATCTTTGGAGATGTCTATCCGGTCTGAATATTACAACATTTTCATCTCGGGTTCTGAAGGCTTTAAGACCCTCAAACACTGCTTGTCCATAATGAATAAACATAGTCGCAGGATGAAGAGATAATCGATCTAGAGGTTTTATTTGTGGATTATACCAACCTTTACCACTATCGTAATCCATTTCAAAAACATGATCTGTAAATATTTGACCGAAGCCCAAATTCGATGGAATGCTTACTTGTTCTTTTCTGTTTTTCAGTTGGAATGCTATTTTTTCCATTACAGGCCCTAACTTAGATTTTTAGTAAATAATAACAACTGATATTTACAGAAAATTATTGAAAATTTAAAATTAAAGTGCCCGGTGGAGGGCTACCGGGCATGGGGAAGACTCATTAAGGGGGGGTAGAACTTAATGAATCGTTAATTAAATATAATATATTTTTTTTATATAAGCAATTACATTTTAATAAATTATTAGAAACAGTTAAGTAATGACTTGTCCAAAACCCCATTAAGCTAATGAGAGATGATACTTAGCAAAGGGGTTATTTCTCACATTTCTAAAGTCAGTAATATTCTGAAAATGAGACATGGAAACAACTTAAAATTTGCAATATTCTATCTAAATTAAAATACTTAAGCGGGTGTTAGAATAAAAGCATCCAGAGAACATAATCTAAAATTAAAATTAGTGCAGCTGAAAGCACAAATGATCGAATTGTAGAAAGCCCAACGCCTTCAGCACCTCCTTCGGTTCTGAAACCAATATGACAACCGAGGAGAGCCGTGACCCCCCCAAAAAAAATCGTTTTTAGTAAGCCAGAAAATAAATCTGACATCTCAAAAAATCTTCGTACAGATTTGAAGAAAACTGCGAACGAAATTCCAAGAAAATAATTTGATACGATGTAAGCTCCAAACACAGCAATAAAGTTTGCAAAAATTACCAACAGAGGCATCATTAAAATTGATGCGAGAAATCTTGGCATTGCCAAATAACGAACAGGATTGATTGCCATGGTTTCAAGTGCATCTATTTGTTCAGTAACTTTCATTGTACCAAGCTCTGCAGCAATTGAAGCACCCACTCTACCGGCAATTACAATTCCAGTAAGAACGGGACCAAGCTCGGTGATTATAGCCCTGCTTGTTGCAGCACCTAGAAATGACAGTGGAGCAATTCCTTTTAATTGGTAGGCTGCTTGCCAAGCAGCAACTGCTCCAGTGAAGACAGCGATGATAAGCACAAGGGGGAGCGAATTTACTCCAATATGTTCCATTTGATAGAGAATCAATCGTCTGCTTTTGGGTATCCATGTAAAACTTTTCACAATTCCCCAAAAAAGTTTTGAGACTTGTCCAATTTCCTCAAAAAAGCTTATCGTGGAGGCGCCAATTTTTTGAAATATTTTTTTAATCACAATTAAGACTGATGATTATTGATAGATTAAATTTAACAAATTTAAATCCGAGATGTATCATGGTTCACACAGCAAGCTTGATAATGAACAACTTTTATATATTTGCCCGTATTCAAAAAAACATTGTGCAAAATAATAAATTAATAAGGCAGCACATGAATAGAACATCAAATGCAAAATTACTCAATTGGGTAAATGAAATAACCGCAATGTGTCAACCCGATTCAGTTTATTGGTGTGATGGTTCTAATGAAGAATACAATAGACTTGCAGGTAAACTAGTTGAGAATGGTACTTTTACTAAGCTCAATGAAAAACTTCGTCCGAATAGTTATTGCGCCATGTCCGATCCATCTGATGTTGCTAGAGTTGAGGATAGAACATTCATTTGTACATTCAAAAAGGAGGAAGCTGGTCCAACTAATAACTGGGAAGACCCTTTCCTTATGAAAGAAAAACTGAAAAAACTATTTGATGGATCAATGAAAGGAAGAACGATGTATGTTATTCCCTTCAGTATGGGTCCTCTTGCCTCAAAAATAGCTTACATTGGAGTTCAGCTAACCGATTCACCGTACGTTGTTTGCAGTATGAAAATAATGACAAGAATCGGAAATAAAGTTCTTGATGTTTTAGGCGATGGAGATTTTGTCCCTTGTTTACATTCAGTTGGTGCACCATTAAAAGCAGGGGAGAAAGATGTTCCCTGGCCATGTAACAAGGACAACAAATTCATTGCGCATTTTCCAGAAGAAAATACTATTTGGTCTTACGGCAGCGGATATGGAGGTAATGCTCTGTTAGGTAAAAAATGCCTTGCATTGAGGATAGCGTCCTACATGGCTCGAAATGAAGGTTGGTTAGCAGAACATATGCTGATTGTAGGTATCACAAATCCAAAGGGAGTTAAAAAATATTTTGCTGCTGCATTTCCAAGTGCATGCGGTAAAACAAATTTGGCCATGCTAACACCAAGTATTTCTGGATGGAAGGCTGAAACCGTTGGTGATGATATTGCCTGGATGAAATTTGGTGAAGATGGCAGATTATATGCAATCAATCCCGAAGCTGGATTTTTTGGAGTAGCTCCGGGTACTGTAATGGTTCAAGTGAAAATTGACTTTTTATAAAAATATTTTTATAAAATTGATTCATAACACATTCTGCTCTAAGTCCCGCTCCACTTAGCTCCGCTACGCCATTTTTAAGGTTGTCTTCGCTACGCTAAGTTCCGCTAGGATTGTCAATAAAAACATAACTGTTTGTTCTCTAAGCTGCCACACTTTTTTTCCAGTATTCTTCCCTGTCTATTGCAGCTTGTTCAAGCTTTTGTTCTCTTAAAGTAATTCTTTCTTTCTCTCTGGCTAAAAGAAAATCTTCCGGACTTAGATAAAATAAAGCACTATGTAAACGAGTCCGGTTATAATAGTCAATATACTTTGCAATTATTTCTCTTGCATCTTCTATTGAGATAAAGCTGTTTGTGTGAAGACATTCAAATCCTATTGAACGATGGAATCTCTCAAGCTTACCATTACTTTGCGGATATGCAACAGATGTTCTTATATGCGTAAGCTCTAGAAATTTTATAAACTCCTGGAAGTCTTTAGAAATAAATTGTCCGCCATTATCAGAAATAATCCTGGGCATTTTGTCCGGGTATTTTTCCTTTGCTTTCTGGATAGTAAACTGAACATCATATTTAGTCATATTAGCTCTTACTTCGTGATGTATTATATATCTTGAGTAACCATCCATAACCGATATAAGAAATAAGAAAGTTCCACGAAAATTTATATACTTAATATCAGTATGCCAGTGTTGATGAGGAGCTGTTGGCTGCTTAAAACCAAGCCCTTTAGAGCCTGTTTTTACAGTATTCCACTGATTTAATAAGCCTTCTGTCTTTAGTATCCGATATACACTACTGGGACTAACAGCAACAACATCTTCATCAAGCATACGGTAAGTTAAGCGGCGGTAACCATCCCGCAGGAAGTAATCATTCTCTGCATAATGATTCTTTGCATAATTAATTATAGCTTCTTTTTCCCAAGGCAGCAGCCAATTACTTTTAGGCAAACTATAATTATGAGAATTGGCTGTAATGCTACCTCAAAAACAAGAGAAGAATTGGGAAAAGAGTGTAGAGAAAAATTAAGCGACATATTTGTAA